>JALGXV010000031.1 GCA_029821885.1 Candidatus Hebobacteria bacterium | reverse complement strand
TCCCTGGAAGGCCTGTTGGCCGGTCAGCATTTCGTAGAACGTGACGCCGAGGGAGAAGATGTCGGAGCGGGCGTCGAGCTTCTCGCCCCTGGCCTGTTCGGGCGACATGTAGGCAAAGGTCCCCATCATGGTACCGGTCTGCGTAACGCCACTCTCGTATACGATCGCGGCAAGCCCGAAATCCATGAGCTTCGCCTGACCGGATTGCAGTGCCATGATGTTGTCTGGCTTGATGTCCCGAACATGATCGCCGCGGACCTCTCCACAGCGATGGCGCCCGATGAGTCGATCTCCTCTCTCAGGCTGCGACCGTCAAGGTACTCCATGACGATGAAGAAGGTGTCCGCATCTGCCCCGATGTCCAGCACCTGGCAGATGTTCGGGTGGTCCAGAGAGCGGGCCGCCCGAGCCTCGCGCTGGAAGCGCTCCACCGTCTCCCAGCGCGCGCGGGCGTTCAGCCCCTCGGGGAATATGACCGTCTTGAGGGCGACCTCCGCACCGTCGGGGGAGTTCGCCAGGAACACCTTGCCCATCCCCCCTTGCCCGAGCTCGCGGACCAGGGAGTAGTCTGCGATCGTTCCCAGACTCACACTACCACCTCCAGCCTTGCGTCTCGCTCGGCACCCGCCTCTCCTCCTTACCTTGTCGGGTGTCAGGCCTCTGATCCACACAGCGCTCCCGGCCGTTCTCTCCCGAGCCCTTGGCTCAGAAGACAAGCCAGGAGCACCTCCCTATGAGCTGGCTTGGTCTTCGGCCAGCAATCGCTGCACCTCGGAAAACAGCTTCTCAAGCTGAACCGGCTTGTCCAAGAATGCCTGGACCGGCAGGTACTCGTAGGGTTGGTAGGTGCCGTCGCTCTGCTCCGGGTAGAACTTCAGCGGACTCCCATCGTGGATGGCCGTGAGCATGATGATGGGAAGGTCGCGGATACCCACGTCGTCTTCCTTGCGCAGGCTCCAAACGAAGTGGAAGCCCTCCGTGCCGGCCGGCATCATGACATCCAAGACAACCAGATCTGGTCGCTCGGCGCGGACCTTGTCCAGCCCCTCCTCCGCATTGCCGGCACTTGCAGTCGCGTACCCGGCCGACTCCAGTGCCATCGTGAGCGACCCAACGATGTCCGGGTCGTCGTCCACGATCAGGATCTTCTTGGCTCCCTCGTTTCCCATCGGCACTCTCCCGGTCTTTCTAGTCTATTCCGCAGTCTCGGCATCTCCCACGGCCCCTGCCGCAGCGCCCTGGATGCGGACGGTGCCACCCTCCCATTATACCTGATGGCATTGGCGGTCGAGTTGGTGAAGCCGCGGCAATTCGTCGCCGTCAGCGGTGTCCCGGGCTGCTCCCTCTTTCCCCTGGCAGCAGGAGATGTGTGAGGGTGGCTTCGGCGGAACGGCGCCGCGTCCCTGCCCTCCGCCGCCCACAGGCGGATTCTCGGCGATGCTCTCCCCCCGGGGGCGGGCCTGGCAGAGCAGGAACTGAGCGGTGTCGAGTCGTACTCCCAAGATGGATCGGACGCCGATGCGTCCGAGTGCAGTCGTCCGCCTTCGAACAGGCACAGGTAGTGGCCAAGAAGAAACGCCGCGCCAAAACCCGTACCTCCGTTGCCTCCTCCCGCCGGCCGACGAGAGATTGGCCGCGCTTGCTCGGGGAAGCTGCCCTCATGGTCATCGTGCTGGCGGTGCCTCTCGTCATCAGCCCGCAATCCACGCAGATCCTCGACGTGAAGAGTCTCGCTCTTGCGCTCGGCGTAACGCTGGGCCTTTCCCTGGTCCTCCTCGCCAGTCTGGCTCGAGGCCGCATTAGCTGGGTGACCTCCCGGCTCAACGTCTTGGTGGTCGGCTTCCTGGTGTGGGCCACACTGACTGTGATCTACTCGGCCTATCGTCACGCGACGATCTCGGAGGCCGGACGACTGGCGGGGAACGTGGGAGTGTACTGGCTGGTGATCCTCTCCATACGGGAGGCCCGCCAGGCCAGGCGGTTGATCGGCGTTGCCGCGGTTGCGGCGCTCGCCGTCGCCGCCTACGCGCTCGTGCAGAAGTCGGGCACTGACTTCTGGCCGTGGGAGGCGAAGGGGGGCCGCGTGTTCTCGTTCCTCGGCAACGCGACCTTCTTGGCCAGCTACACCGTGCTGGTCGCGCCCCTGTTGGTCGCGGTCGCCTGGCCCGGTCGCGAGGGTGGTGCTCACCCAGGCGAGGTGCCATTCCGGGACTCGGTCGCTTTCTCGATCATCCTCTGGATCGCGGCCGCCTCGATGCTGCTGACCCTCTATCTCACCGTCAGCCTATCGCCGATAATCGGACTCGCACTCGGGGGACTTCTGGCGTCCGCGCTCGTCCTCTTCAGGGGCGACTGGCCCGCGGTTCGTCGCGCCATGCCCTGGCTTATCATAGCCCTCCTTCTCCTGGGCGCCTTTGGGGCGATTGGCTATCGCTACCTGCCCCAGAAGCAGCAGCGGCGGATACAATCGGTGCTCAGACTCAAGGATCCAGCTGGCTCGGAACGGGCTGTGCAATGGCGCGCGGGATACGAGCTCTTCCGCGAGCGGCCGTTGCTGGGCCGTGGCTACGGCACCTACTGGATTCACTCGCTCGAGCGACTGGCTCCCGTTTGGTACACCGATCTCGGGAAGAGTGCGGAGAGGATGTTCGTTCCCAGCTACGCCCACAACGAGTGCCTGCAGGTGCTGGCCGGGACCGGGCTGGTGGGCGGGATACTCTTCATTGCACTGCTGGCGGCCGCCTTCGGAACGGCCCTCGGCGTTGCCCGTCGCCACCCCGAGGAGCAGTGGCGGCGCCTCGGCCTTGCCATAACGGCCGCCATGACAGCCTTCCTGTTCCAGAACTTCTTCGGGGTGACGTTCCGGCAACCGGGCGCCGTTACGTTCTTCTGGCTGGCCTTGGGGCTTGCCACGGTGTCGGCGGCCGGAATCCCGGCTGCCGAGGAGGAGAGCGTCGACGGGCCGCGCACCCGCGATCTCCGGTTCGGGCGGCTGTCGGGAGGGCCTTTGGCCATGGTTGCCGCCGGCCTGCTGGCCATCAGCGGTGTGCTCTGCTGGCTGACGGCTCGCCCGGTCAAGGCCAACATCATGATCAAAGGGGCGGAGAAGCTGGCGAAGTCGGGCCGGCACGCCGACGCTGCCAAGCTTGCCGATGAGGCCATCCGGCTGAACCCGTGGGACCTGAGGGCCCACTACATGTCGGCCTTCGCGTGGGGCAGCCTGGGCAACCACGAGAAGTCATTGGCGGCGAACAAGAAGTCTCTGGAGCTGCTGCCGGGCAACGCAAGCGTCTACTACAACCTGGGCGTGAGTTACGGCGCTCTGGGAAGATTCAAGGAGGCCAGGGAGAGCTTCGAGAGTGCTGTGGAGTTGGCCCCGACAAACGCCGGGCACCACTCCGCGCTGGCCGAAGTCCTGCTGAAACAGGGCGAGTACGACGCGGCGCTCGAGCACGCGAACGAAGCCATCCGGCTGGCGCCGAAGAATCCGGACCTCTACGCATCTGCCGCCGACGTGGAGTACGCGCGCGGGAATCTCGATGCAGCGGCTGACTACCTTCGTCGGGCGACCAAGGTCGCGCCAAAGGAGTCGGAGCCTCGCAAGGAACTGGTGGCGATGCTTGCGCTCGCGGGCGATGAAGAGGAGGCGCTGCGGGCCTGTCGCCGGTGGGTGAGGTCAGGCGCCACTTCCGAGGATGCCCACAAGACACTGGTGGGCCTCCTTGTGCGGGTCGGAGAGGAGCGCAAGGCGCTCCATGCCTGCCGTCAGTGGTTGAGGTGGGATGCCACTTCCGCCGATGCCCACGAGGCACTGGTGGACCTTCTTGTGCGTGTGGGGGAGGAGCGGAAGGCGCTCGATGCCTGCCGCCAATGGCTCAGGCTGGAGGCCAACTCCTCCGACGCCTACGTGAAATTCGTGGACCTCCTCATCCGCCAGAACAAGCACGATGAAGCGCTCTGGCAGATCAAGAAGGCCATTCGTGCGGGAAAGGGAGACTCGCGTCTCCATCTCCTCGCGGCCGACATCGAGTCCGGCCGGCGCAATCTGGCGGGCGCGGAGAAGTACCTCCGCCAGGGGACGAGGCGGTTCCCGCGGGATGTGGCTCTCCGGCGCGCACTGGCCGACAACCTGATGCGGCAGAGGAAGAGGAAAGATGCCCTCTTCGCCGCGCGGAAGTGGCTGGAGCTCGAGCCCGACGCGTCGATTGCCTACAGCATCATCGGTGCCTGCAAGTACTCGAGCGGCGACCATCGCGCGGCGAAGGACAACCTGAGAAAGGCCCTGCAGTTGGACGCACAGAATCACACCGCGCGCCTGAATCTGGCCTACACGTACCTGGCGCTGGGGCAAACGGCACACGCCAAGAAGGAGCTCAAGTGGTTGGCGGCGAGGCCGGAAACCGCCCAGGGAAAAGAGGCCAAGCGCTTGCTGAGGCAGTTGGCGGGAAAGCAGCCGGCCTCCTCCGGGAGGAGGCGCAACTGAGCTGATACGGCGGGCGCGAACAGCCCGTCAAGTCGAGCGAGACACTCCGGGCGACCGGCCCGGAGGCGGGGCAACGCCTGTGGGCTTCGGCGGCTGTCGCTCGATATCATCCGGGGAGGCGTACAATGGCGAAGAAGGCTCTCGTCACCGGTATCACGGGACAGGACGGATCCTACCTGACAGAGTTCCTGCTCGAGAAGGGGTACGAGGTCCACGGCATGATCCGCCGCTCGAGCTCCTTCAACACGGATCGCATCGATCACCTGTACTCTGATCCCCATCAGCCGGACACGCGGCTTCGACTCCACTACGGCGATCTCAGCGACTCGAGCGCGCTTCGCAGTATCCTGCGGCGAGTACAGCCGGACGAGATCTACAACCTCGGCGCTCAGTCACACGTCCGCGTCTCCTTCGACCAGCCCGAGTACACCGCGGAGGTGACCGCCCTCGGCGCGCTCCGGATGCTCGACGCGGTGCGAGATCTGGACATGCCGGTCCGTTACTACCAAGCCGGATCGAGCGAGATGTATGGCGAGGTCGCCGAGGCGCCCCAGAAGGAAACCACGCCGTTCCACCCCCGGTCTCCCTACGCCTGCGCGAAGGTCTTCGCCCACTACCAGACCGTCAACTATCGAGAAGCATATGGCCTGTATGCTTGCAATGGGGTCCTCTTCAATCACGAGTCGCCGCGGCGCGGGGAGACCTTCGTGACCCGGAAGATAACCCGAGCCGCGACCCGCATCAAGCTCGGACTGCAGGAGAAAGTCTATCTGGGGAACCTCGCGGCACAGAGGGACTGGGGCTACGCGCCCGACTACGTCGAGGCTATGTGGCTCATGCTCCAGCAGGAGGAACCGGACGACTACGTGGTCGCCACGGGAGAAACGCATAGCGTTCAGGAATTCCTCGACCGGGTCTTCGCAAAGCTGGATCTCGACCCGGCCGAGCACGTCGTCGTCGACCCACGCTACTTCCGACCGACTGAGGTCGATCTGCTCGTGGGGGACGCGTCGAAGGCTCGCGAGAAGCTTGGCTGGCGGCCCAAGATGGACTTCCAGGGGCTCATCGATACGATGGTGGAGCACGACCTGCGGCTCGCCCGTCGGGAGAAGGCGGCCTCAGACATCACGTGAGCCCGCGCGGCCACCCGCGGGGGCCGGCCCTTAGGCCTCGCTCGGTGGGGGAACACGCCACTCGGTCTGGTCCGGCCTGTACTGCCGGAACCAGTCGATTGTGTTCTTGAGTCCGGCCTCGAAACCCGTCTGCGCGACAAAGCCGAATCTCTCCTTGGCTCGTGAGGTGTCGAGCCGGCGGCGAGGCTGTCCATCGGGCTTCGTCGTGTCCCACCGTATCTCTCCCTCGAACTCCATCAGGCGCGCGATCAGCTGAACGAGATCGGCGATCGTAATCTCGCCCCCGGTGCCCAGATTGACGGGGTCGGGATCGTTGTAGTGCTCTGCCCCGAGGAGGATGCCCTCCGCTGCATCGTCAACATACAGGAACTCCCGCGAGGCCTGCCCCGTGCCCCATACCTCGATACAATCCGCGCCCGAGTCGATGGCTTGCTGGCACTTGAGGATGAGGGCCGGGATGACGTGGGAGGAGGCCGGGTTGAAGTTGTCCCAGGGCCCGTATAGGTTAACCGGGATCAAGAAGATCGCGTTGTAGCCGTACTCCTGCCGATAGGCCTGGGCCTGCACGAGCAGCATCTTCTTTGCCAGGCCATAGGGTGCGTTCGTCTCCTCCGGGTAGCCATTCCAGATGTCGTCTTCCTTGAATGGCACCGGCGTGAACTTCGGGTAGGCGCACACGGTCCCGATGGCAACAAGCTTCTCGACGCCGCGCCGTCGGGACTGCTCCATCAGCTCCACGCCCATGATGAGGTTGTCGTAGAAGAAGCTGCCAGGGTGCTCTCGGTTCGCTCCGATGCCGCCCACGCTTGCCGCCAGATGGACCACCATCGTGGGGTCGCTGTGTTCGAGCATCCTGCCGATGACGTCGCGATCCCTGAGATCGTACTCCTCGATCAACGGAACGAAGACCTGGCCGCAGCCTCGTCTTCGCAGCTTCCCCACGACATGGCGGCCAAGGAACCCAGCTCCCCCTGTCACGACCACTCTCTGCTGCTGCCAGAAGCTCACCAGTCTTCCCCTCGCGCTTCGCCTGAACGAGTGCGACGCGCCGATGTTTCACTGCCCGATGCATCGAATCCTTCGCGCCGGTGCTCGCCAGCCGGCCTCCGACGCGCATTTCTGCCCACAGCAGTGCCGGCACTCGATCGCCGGGGCTTCGCAGCCGCGCCGACGGCGGGCGCAGCGGCCCGTCGAGACAGGCCCTCAACGGCGGCTCGACTCCGCCCCTGGTGCCGTCAGTTGCGGCGCTGGGAGATTTGCGATATGATGATGCGCACTTCTCGAGTGGGAACATCCCTTGGATTGCAGGTAGTTCGGCGAGATAGCGCCAATAAGTCGTTTGGTGTCCGGGGCTAACGTGTGGAGATGGCGGCGGAAGACCTGCTGAGTACCGAGGAAGCCCAGGAGAACGGCGCAGTGGGAGCGGGCGACGCAACGGCGGAGGTAGAGCGGACTATCTGGAGCGGACCGGCCGCACTCCTGCGGGCGACACAGGAAGCAGTGATGGGCTGGGCCCCCGAGTTCGCCCTCGCCCTTCTTGTGCATCAGGCGAGCTACCAGACAGTCACGGTCGCCGGCTTCCGGGTGAGCTACCTTGTGTTCCTTGCCGGTGTGCTGCTGGTTGCGTGGGCACTTCGTCGGGAATCGTGTGCCTTCAGCCTGCTGCGCGAGCCCAAGACGTACGCCATTCTCGCTCCTATGGCAGCCTTCCTGGCCTACTACGCGGCGAGCTCGCTCTGGTCGCCATGGCCTCTGTTCGGTGCTCAGAGGGCAGTGAAGGCCGCCGCCGTGGGCGCCCTCGGAGCCGGTGCAGGGCTGCTCTTCGCTGCCCGGCCGGAGCGGATTTGGAGGCTTGCTTGGTCCATCCTGGGCATCGGGCTGGTGGTCGCCGTGATAGGACTGATTTTCTGCGCTCTCACCGGCTGGCACAGGTCGCTCCCGTCCGTGTTCGGCGTCAAGTACGGGGTGCAGGCGAAGAGCGTGGGGATGGCCTGGATCATCTGCCTCGGGGTGCTGTTCTACGCGTCGGAGCGGCAGCGCGGAGCAGTGTGGAAGGTCGCCGCGGTCGCGCTCCTGCTCGCCTTTGTCACCTTCGCCTCGCTCCAGTCGGGCAGCAGAAGTCTGGTGGCCGTCCTGGTCGTGCTCGGCCTCCCCCTCCTGCTCTATGGACTGACCCGGCCTGCTCTGAGGTCCGGAGTCGCCTTCGCCGCGGCAGCCACCTTCCTGGGTACAGTCGTGTTCCTGGGTTCTGCCCCCCCGAACAGCAAGGCGCTAAGGCAGTACTCGAACGCCTGGGCCGCTCTCTCTGGGGGCAGCTTCGGTCAGCTCGTGAAGGTGGCCCAGAACAGGTCGCCCCTCCCGACCGGTTCGAATGCCCACGCGCCGAATGCCTCCCGCGCCGAGCCGACCGAGCAGAATCCGGCCTGGCACCTGACGATCAGGCAGATGTTCGGCCTCGGCGTTGCCAAGCAAGCCCCACGCTATCGCGGCAAAGCCGGGTCTGGCGTGGAGGCAGACCTCTCGTTCCGCGAGCGCCTGGGGCTCGCGCACGCTGCCCTGGCTCTCTTCAAGAGGCACCCGGTCCTCGGCGCCGGGGCCGGCGGCTACTACGCGCATACGCATGGAGCCATGGCCCACAACGCAGTGCTGGAGCTGATGGCCGAGGCCGGCATCCTGGGGGTTGTGCTGCTCGCTATACTGTGCCTGCAGGTACTGGTGATGGGTCGATCCGGCAGGGGCACTCGGCCTGGGGAAGCCTTTCCTCGGGAGGCTCGGGACTTCATCTGGCTGGTGATCGTCTATGCTATCGTGCGGGCGCAGTTCGGTACCTTCTTCGACGAGGACAGGCTCCTCTTCTTGCTGGGTCCCATGCTCGTGATAAGTCGGCTGCGGACGCCGCCGGCGCCTGAGGAAGCATAGACTCCATTGTCGACGCCGTCGACAACCTCCTCCTCGGCACCGACTGACCAGGCGAGCTCTGGCAGGCTGTCAGCGGTCATCCTCCTGGCCCAGGTTTCCGAGCGAGCCTTCACGGTCGTCTTCACGATCATCGTCGCCAAGCAGCTCGGCGCCGGCCGAGAGCTCGACATGGCTTTGCTCGCCCTGGCGATTCCCACCGGCGTGGGAATCGTGCTGGAGACGATCGCCTATGTCGGCTTGCTGCCGTTCTTCGCGGCCGAGGGGGCCTCACAGGGCCGCGATGCGCAATGGGGCCTCGTCAACCGAACCTTCAATTCGCTTGGGCTCATCTTCGCCGCATTGACTGCTGTCCACTTGGCGGCATCTCCATGGACCACCCGGCTGATGTCATCTGGCGCGAGCCCGGCGGAAGTGGCCGCGATAGTATCACTTGCCTGGCCCGCCGCGCTGGTGATGTGGCTGCGCGGCCTGGGGGGCATATTGTCCGCGTTCCTGATGAGTCGGAATGCAGTCTGGCCGGCCTTTGGGCGGTTGGGCATACGGGGCCTTGCGCGCGTGGCGTTCTTTGCTCTGCTGGTGCATCTGGGCTGGGGCGCGAGGGCCTTCGTGGTCGCCACCGTCGCCAGCGAAGCTGTTGCTGTGGCCGTGTGTCTGCCAGGCACTTTCGCCCTGAAGTCGCCCAGTCGCTATCGGCTCCCCGCCTTGCTCCCGCTCCACAGGCTCGGCAGCATTCTGTCGCAGGTCGGGAACCAGGCGATCATCAGCGGACTGAACTCCTCCTTCATGATGTTGGAGAGAGGAGTCGCGGGCAGCCTTGCGGTGGGAAGCGTGGCGGTGGTGAACTACGCGCGCAGCCTGGGCCTTCTTCCGCTCATGGTTGGGCGCTCCATGGTCGCGGGGCTGTATCCGCGCTTTGCGCGGGACGCCGCGGCGGGCGAGTCGGCCTTTGGGCGAACGGTGTGGCTGGGACTTCGAGCGACGCTCTTCGCAACCATACCCGCGGCCGTGTCTCTGGTCGTGCTGCGGCAGCCGATCATCGCGCTCTTCTACCAGCGCGGCGAGTTCACGTCGGGGGATGTAAACCGGGTGGCCGCACTGCTGCCCTACTACCTTGTTGCGTGTGTCTTCTCGTCGTTGTTCTACCTGGGCTCGCGCTCGCTCTTCTCCGCTATGCAGTCCGCACCGGTCGCCGCCCGGCAGGCCATAAGCTGGGTCGTCTACGTCGCCGTCTTGGTCGGCCTGACGCCCCGGTTTGGCATTGTAGTTGTGGGTGTGGCTTTCCTTGTCCAAGCATGCGTGTCGGCTGCCCTCGTACTGATAGCCGCGCGCCAGCGACGCCTGATAGAGCCGCGCCGCCCGGTTCGCTACGCTCTGGCGACGGCCGCCGCTGCTGCCCTCGTGGCGTGCGGCACCATGGCCGGGTATTGGGTGCTCGCTCGCGTCGTGCCCGGCACCACGACCCTCGCCACCGGGGTACACGTGGCTGGCGGTCTCCTCGGCAGCATCCTGGCCTACGTGCCTGTGGCGCTGACGGTTCACCGGCGGGAGGCGGAGCAGGTGCGAGCGCTCATCCGCCGACGGCGGCGGGGATGAATGCCGGCTCGTGGTCGGATTGCACCGCCTAGCTCGCCTGTGCTAACATTTGGTGTGTGATGCGTGCTCTCCGGGCCGTGCTTGTGTTCGATACCTTCCCTCCCCACAGAGATGGCGGAGCTGGATTCGTGCACAACCTCAGCCGCGAACTGGCCGGCCGAGGCATAGAGGTTCACGTGATCACGTCGTCGAGTGCCGCCGCGTTCGATGCGGCCTCCATGCCGCCGGGGTTCCACTTCTGGCCCATTCTGTCCAGCTGGACATGGTCGTGGCGCGACCGGAGTGCCGTCTCGGCGTTGCGTCGGTGCTTGCGCAGAATCCGTCCGGACGTCGTGCACGTTGTCTACCCGAGCTCTGATCGCCCCAACGGCTACCACATTCCCGCTCTGCTCAGGCTCCTCGCCGGCTGCCCTGTTGTCACCACCTTCTTCAGCCTGAGCCTGCTGCGAGGCGTGACGATGGCCACCCGGCTGAGCGGCCTCGGTCTTATCTGGAGCGGCACCATCCTCATCAGCCATGACCCGTTCTATCTCACCTTCCTGCGCCTACTGTCCTCCTGGCGGCTCGGGCGCGTGCGCTATGTGCCGGTGGGCGCGAACGTAGCCGCGCCGGAGATCGCGTACAGACCGGACTCGGTGTCGGCCCATCGGGAGGCGCTCGGTTTGCCCCAGGCCGAGCACTATGTCAGCCACTTCGGATTCGTGGATTCGAGCCGTGACATCGACACGCTTCTCGAAGCCGTGCGAAGGCTGCGAGAGAAGGGCAGGGACGTACGTCTCATCATGATCGGCGGCACCGAGCCCGCGCCCACACAGGATCTCTCCGACCACCAACAGCGGTTCCGCGCAGACATCGCGGCGAGGGCGCGGAAGCTGGGCGAGGCCGTCATCTGGACCGGCTACTGCCCCGATGATGCCGTTACGAAGTACTTCCTGGCGAGCGACTGCACCGTCTTGCCCTTCCATCGAAACACCTTTGGGCGCACCAGCCTCGCGGCAGCGCTGCAGCACGGCGTGCCGGTCATCACGACGGCGTCGGGACCGCGGGCGTTGTTCCTCCGGCACCGGGAGAATGCGATGCTTGTGCCCGCTGATCGGCCGGGCCGATTGGTGGCGGCACTGGAGGAGGTGCTGGGATCGGCGGATCTGCGCGCGAGGCTCGGCCGCGGCGCCCTGGAGGCCGCCGAGTGGTACCGCTGGGAGCGGGTCGCCGCCATGTCCGTCGCCACCTACCGGGAGGCGGTGGGGCGGCGCTGGCGGCGGGGGGAGCGCTAGAGCGGTGATAGAGCGCCCCGACATCTTCCTGATAGTGCTTGACTCCCTGAGGGCCGACCGTCTCGGCTGCTACGGCTATCGGAAGGCCGACACCCGCCATCTCGACCGATTCGCCGCGCGGGCCGCTCGCTTCGACCAGGCCATCACGCCGGGGTATTGGACCTTGCCGTCACACGGCTCCCTCTTCACCGGCCTCTACCCGAGCGAGCACGGTGCAACTCGCGTGGGCCATTCCCTCCCGCCTGACGCGGGCACGACGATGGCCCAGGCGCTATCCGAGGCGGGCTACTACACGTTCGCCGTGTCGAACAACCCGAACGTCAGCGAGCCGCTTGGTTTTGCGCGTGGCTTCGACGAGTTCATCGACGCCTGGCGTGAGCACCGCCGGTCTCGAGGCAAGCTGAGTCGTGTGGCGAGGGCCTTGGGGCGGGGCGACACCGGGGCCTCGGCCACCAACTCGCTGGTGTCCGGCCTGCTGCGCGCCCGGAAGGAGCCCCTCTTCTGCTTCCTCCTGTACATGGAAACGCACGCACCCTATCGGCCGCGATGGACTTCACCCCGTCGATCGCTCTCGGCCCCCCTCGCTGTCTGGCGGATGCTGCCCGTGTACCGCCGGATTGCCGAATGGGGCGAAGTTCTGCGCAGCCACCCTCACCTCTACCCTCTGGTCAGTGACCTGTACGACGGGGAGCTCGCCTACCTGGATCGCAGAATCGGCGGGCTGCTGTCCGACATAGAGGACGCCCGCGGTCTGGACAACTGCGTCGTCATGGTCACTTCGGATCACGGCGAGTGCCTGGGCCAGCACGGCCTCGCGTCGCACGGGCGCTGCCTCTACGATTCACTCCTTCATGTCCCACTCATCGTCTCCTGGCCTGGTGGACCGAAGGGGCACGTCGTCGCCTCCCAGGTGCAGTTGAACGACATCTGGCCGAGCCTGGCGCGATGGCTGGGCCTGCCGCATCCGGTGCCCCACAGGGCAGATGGACGCCCGTCGGTCATGCGCTCGGGTGCAGCCGAGGCCGACGTCCCGGCATTTGCCGAGATCGCCGACGGGACGGGACTCCAGGCGGTGCGCGCGAATGGCTACAAGTACCTGGAGGGAGATGGCGCGCCTGAGCTTTACGATCTCTCAGCAGACCCGGGGGAAGAGGTCAACGTGTCCGGAGAGAAGGGCGAGGTCCTGGAGCAGATGAAGCAGCTGCTCGGGCAGTGGCGGGAGTCCCTGAGGCCGTACGCTGGGGACGCATCCGCCTCCGTTGAGGACGAGGCGCTGGCTGAGCGGCTGCGAGCGTTGGGATATCTGTCATGACGGAGAAGCCTTCGGTCATCTTCATAGTGATGGATTCCGCTCGCGCAGACCGCTTCTCCGCTTATGGCTACGGCCGCGACACCACTCCCTGCCTCAGCGCGCTGGCAGAGCGCGGCCTCCTGTTCGAGCAGGCAATATCGGCCGCGGCATGGACGATACCGAGTCACGCGACCTTCTTCACTGGGCTCTATCCTTCGGAGCACCGATGCCAGCACCATCGGATTCAGGATGACGTCGGGCCGCTGATGGCCGAAGTTCTGAGGGCGGCGGGATATCAGACGATCGCCGTCGTCAATAACACGCTGCTCCATCCAGACAGCGGCCTCACTCGGGGCTTCGACGAGTACGTCAGCATCGGGGAGCAGCCAGAGCGCATGCGCGGCCCCAAGCTGGGCAGGCATTTCGCTCGGGGCATGGGATGGCGCGACAGTGGAGCCTGGCTCACAAACCGCACGGTCTTCGAACGGCTCGGCCGCGCGCGGAGGCCCTTCTTCCTCTTCGTGAACTACATGGAGACGCACTTCCCCTTCCTTCCGCCGCCGGCGCTCCGTCGTCGGTTCATCAGGAGACGCAGGCACTCGTGGCAGAGGTTCCCGCTCGCCTTGCGGTTCATGAAGGGGCGGTACTGGGCCCTCTTGACTCGACGAGACCCGGCCGTGTTCTCGCTCCTCAGCGACCTGTACGATGGGGAGCTGGCCTACCTGGACTCGCGGATCGGTGAGCTCGTGGATTGGCTGGACTCGAAGCGGCTATCGGAGAACGCTATACTGGTCATCGCCTCCGACCATGGCGAGAACCTCGGCGACCACGGGCTGCTCACACACCATTTCTGCCTCTATGATAGCCTCATTCGCATCCCGCTTATCGTACTGTGGCCGGGTCGCCTGCCCGAGGGAGAGCGCGTGCAGGACGTTGTTTCATCAGCAGACCTCATGCCGAGCCTCTGTCGCGCCCTTGGGCTGGAGTTCTGGTCGCCGCCGCGGCCGGGCCCGGCGCGACCTATGCTGCTCGAGCCAAGGCGAGAGTGCGCACCCGGTCTGGAGTCGTTCTCGGAGTACCATCCGCCGTTCTACGTGAAGGAATGGGCGCGGAGCAACCCCGAGATCGACTTGGCCACCTATGCGCATCAGCTCTCTGCCATCCGGACTGACAGGTTCAAGTATATTGAGGGCTCAGATGGCCGCCAGGAGTTCTATGACCTGGCGTCAGATGCCCAGGAGGTCAACAACCTGGCGGGGGAGAAGACGGCCGACCGGGACTCACTCGCGGCAGGTCTGAGCCGCTGGCGCGAGGCTGTGGGGTCGCGTCCCGGCTTCGAGCCAACCGACGAGGATCCAGAGCTGCTGGAACGTCTGCGCTCACTGGGCTACATCTAAGAGCTTCTCGGATGCAGAATCGCCCCAACATCATCCTCATCGTGATGGACTCGGTCCGCGCCGACCGTCTCTCGTGCTACGGGTGGCATCGCCGGAGCACGCCCTTCCTCGATAGCCTGGCGGCGCGAGGCGCCATCTACGAGCAGGCCATCTCCCCCTCGTTCTGGACACTCCCCAGCCTCTGCTCGCTGTTTACGGGCCTCTACCCGTCTGAGCACGGCGCGGTGAAGGCCGGCCTGGTGCTCGCAGACGACATCGCTCCAACTATGGCGGAGGCACTGAGAGAGGCAGGCTACCACACGATCGGCCTCTCAAACAACCCCAATATCAGCGGCGCGACGAATCTCTCTCGCGGCTTCGAGGTGTTCGACGACGCGTGGCGGGTCGCGCGCAAAGCGCGCGTCTGGCGGGTGCTCGCCCGGGGGCATCGAGTGCTGGGCTTCGGGGACGATGGCGCCGCCGCGACTTTGCGGCGCGCGGCCGCTTTGCTGAAGGGCCCGCGGCGGCCCTTCTTCCTCTTCCTCCTCTTCATGGACACGCACTTCCCTTACTTCCCGCACTGGCGGTCGTCGGTCGGCATCAGCCTGCCCTTGCGCTCCCTCGCGATGTGGCCGGTCTACGCCCGCTTCGCGCGCGGCGGCAACTGGGGAGCACTGCTGCGTCAACGTCCCCACCTCACGCCACTGCTAAGTGACCTCTATGAGGGCGAGCTCTCCTGTCTGGACGCGCGCCTCCGCCGGTTCTTCTCGGAGATCGGGCCGGTGTGCGATCTGGAGAACACAGTCACTATTGTGACGGCGGATCACGGCGAAGCGCTTGGCGATCACGGAAAGATCTCGCACGGCGCCTCCGTCTACGATTCCCTGGGCCGCGTCCCGCTGATCGCGTCTGCTCCCGCCTTTCTGCCGTCCGGGACGCGAGTCACGGCTCAGGTTCAACTCACGGACATCTGGCCGAGCCTGGCCCGCCACCTCGGCTTGCCTGCCCCGGCCGGCCATTGGGACGGGAAGCGGCCCGACATCCTCAGCCTCGATCAGATGCGGGAGGGCCCCTGGCCCGCCTACATGGAGACATCGCCGGAAGACGGACTAACCGCGATACGCGCCAACGGCTGGAAGTATATCGTGGGACCGGAGGGGGAGGAGATCTATGACTTGGCCCAGGACCCCGGCGAGCTGAGCAACCTGGCCCGTGTCCAACCGGCGAGACTGGCGGAGATGAAGGAGTCCCTGGCGAGGTGGCGCGAGGCGCTGAGGCCGTACGCGGGCCTCCCCTCCACCTCCGACGATGAGGAGTTTGTTGCCCGTCTGAAGGCTCTGGGCTATATGTGACCCCCATGAAGATCGTCTACTACACACGCGGTCTGCCCAGGAGCACTCACGAGGTCTACATGGAGCAGACGGCCGAAGCGCTCCGGAGGGCTGGTAACGAGGTCATCCCGTGCTTCCCGATTGGCAGTGCAAGGGCGGCCGGCCAGGATGACGCCGACGCGAAGGCCAGCGCCGCGCTCTGGATGGCAGCGGCGAGGCAGCGAGTGCCGCGGCTCGTGTGGAACCTGGGGCAGCTCTGGGCCAACCGGACAGCATACCGTCCGCTCCTCGATCTATGCCAGGAGCACCGGCCCACCCTCATTCACGAGTCCTATCTCCCCTTCGGCACGAGTGGGCTCCGAGTGGCTCGGGAGATGGGCATTCCCCTTCTGCTCGGCGTGCACGAGTTCGCTCACCACATTCTCAACCTGATCAGCCATCCTTTCAAGGGATATGCAAAGCGCGTCGACAGGGAAGTCACGTTGGGCAGCGATGGTGTCATGTGTGTGTCAAATGTGCTGCGCGACGAGATCATCGGCTGGGGCTATCCGGAGGAGAGAATACTCGTGCTCCACAACGCCGTCGACGCAGATGCCTATGCTCAGTCGGAGGCCGAGCGACGTGAGACGCGCCGTGCCCTGAACGCAGACGACGCAGTCGTGATCGGCTACTTGCAGGCCTGGAACGCGCTGGAGCGGTTCAGTGAAATGTCCCGCATGCTGGTCGAGACCATGGATCGGGTCCTGACTGAGATCCCCGGCGCGGTCTTTCTCCTGATTGGGGGCGGCGTCTTGCTCGACCGACTCCGAGAGCGCCTCGAAGCCGACCCCGCGCGGAGGAAGGCCGCCCGTATGGTCGGACAGATCGCTCACGCCGAGGTGGCGAAGCATCTCGGCGCTGTGGATATTGCCATGTGCCCGGAGCACTCCACCTTCACCTCGCCGATGAAGCTGTTCGAGTACATGGCTGCCGAGCTCCCCATCGTTGCTCCCAGGCAGCCAAACGTCCAGGAGATCCTCGAAGCGGACACAACTGCACTGCTGTTTCCCGCGGGGGACGCGGCCGGACTTGCGCACACCATAGTGCGCCTGGCCCGCTCGCCTGCCCTTGCCCGGCAGATCGCCTCAGCGGCCCGTAGAGCGGTCGTGGAAGGGCATACGTGGGACGCATATGGCCGCCAGCTCTCACACTTCGCAGAGCGAATAGCGGCCCTGCCCCTGGCCTGACCGGCCAATCGTCGCTGGTAGGATTGAGCCGGTTCATGGCATGGCCATAGAGAAGGCGCGACGGGCACGGATCTCCGCGGGCAGGGGCACGAGGGGCTGGAGCAGACGCCGAACGGTTGACAATCAAGTCGTTGGTGGTAATATAGTCGTGACTGAGAGACATGGAGGGATGGCCATGAGAAAGGCGAGTTCGTGGTGCCTGAGTGTCGTCCTGGTCGGGGCAGGCATATTCTCGCTGCTGGCGGCCTGCGACACCCCCGCCGAGGCCCAGCTGCTCAATCCCCCACAGGTACTGCTGGAAGTCCACCCCAATGAGCGCGCCCAGAGCGCGACGGGAGGACCCTCCATCGGCACAGCTCCTTGGGCGCCTGCGAGTCTGGCTTCCGGGCCGTGGTACAAATGGAAGAAGTACGTCTTTGGCGGGAGTTCTGACCTATGGATTCAGGTCTGCGCTCAGTCTTTCGACAAAACCCAGACGGGCGCTGCTGAGAGCGACAAGCTTCAGATGCGGATCGACGGCCTCATCCCCTCCGACTGGTGGGGCATTCAGAGTGGTCCCTCCGGCACAGGCTTCGACTACCAGTGGAAGGGCGGCTTAGACCGAGGGGACCGGGTGACTTTGGAGTTCTTCCTTACCGGGCTCACGCCCGGCTCGCACCTGATCGACTTCCGCGCCGATGGAACACCCGTCATCTGGTGGGTCAAGGTGACGGACATGAACCAGAGGTCTCTAGACTAGACCCACCGTGACGCCGGACTCTCACCATTAGCTAGCCAAGCTGCCGGGCGCCCACATATGGGCCCGGCAGCTTCCTGTTATCTGGGACCAACCGGTGGAGCGCGCTGGCGAGCCAAGGGCCGGGGCTCGCGTTGTTCTTCCTGATACGGGTGCACCGTACGCGCAAGTCGGCTGGTTTTGACTCTGGGAGGCCGGTGCCCGAATGGTCTTGCGATGGGACCCGTGGTTGCTGGCACCGGGTGCTCAGGATCCCGTGATCGCGTGGTGCCCCCCATGCTGCAGAGCCACCCCACCGCGAAGCCGGTAGACAGGTTAGGCTGCAAAGCAAAGCTGGTCCTCGCAGAGCTGCTCGCCGACGCGCGACCGCGTGCATGGCGGCAAGCAGTCACAGCCCATCGCTCTTGTGTCAGCGAGCAGGAGTGGGCGACGGGCTACTGGCTTAGAGATACCCCAGGCTCTTGAGTTGACGGATGGCCTCCGGGTCCAGGTCCTGCCGTTCCGACTTGCCGATGACGGCCCGCAGCGCCTCCTCCTCCGCCAATACCTCCTCGTACACCTGCTCGAGTCTGCCTACGATCTCGGGATGCTCGCCGGCGAAGTCCTCGTTCTCGCCCTCTTCCAGTCGGAAGAGCTGGGTCCCGCGCCGGCGCACGGCAAGCTTCCACTCCTTGTCCTGGACGCATGAGAACGGCCGACCCATGCTGGAGAAGGCATACGTCGCAGGTGGCGGCGGTATCTCGGCATCGACGTAGCCCAGGATGCTGCGGCCCTGCACGTGCGGCACGTCCGCGACGCCGCAGTACTCCAGCACGGTCGGGTAGATGTCCAGGGAGGAGACGAGGTCGTCCACCAGGCGGCCCCTCTCGCAGCCCGGAAACGAGAGTATCAACGGCACGTGCAGAAGCTCGTTGTAGAGCGAGTTGCCGTGGCTCACCAGGCCGTGCTCGGTGAACTGCTCGCCGTGGTCGGAGACGAGGACGATGGCGGTGGTCTCGTCGAGGGACTGTGACTCGAGTGCCTCGAACAGGTCAGCCAGAGTGTCGTCGAGGTAACGTATTTCCCCGTCGTACAGGTCAAGTATCTGCCTGATTCGGTGATCCGTGATCTGGGACCAGTCCTTGGGGCGAGGAATGAAGAGGCGGTTCACTTCCCGCCAATGTTGCTTGTACTTCGTGCTTTTCACAGGCGATGGGTCGCGACAGAACTGCACGTAGTACTCGTAGGGCGGCGTGTATCGGTTGTGCACGTCGATGAAGAGCAGGAATGCGAAGAAGGGCTTGTCCTGCTCCCGATGATCGAGCCACTCCAGAAAGCGTGACAGGAGCGCGGGACCGTCGTTTGGCTCTTCGTAGTTGTAGTAGTCGAAGCCCTGGTCCACGCCGAACACGGGCCACGCGTTGACGTTGCTGACGAAACCCGCTGTCTGATAGCCTGCTCGCTGCAGCGCCTCCGCGAGTGTGACCACGCCGGGCTGGAGAACGCGTTGAGGGATGTAGCCTTCCGCGCGAATCTCCTTCGGCTTTGCCCCATCAGTGAGATCGTGAACATTCGGTGCCAGGCCCGTGAGGATGCTGGCTGTGCTCGGCTTGGTCCAGGAAGATGCGCTGATGCATCGGCGAAAGAGCACTCCCCGTTCGGCCAGCGCGTCGATAGTGGGCGAGGTCGGTCTGTCGTA
>JALGXV010000248.1 GCA_029821885.1 Candidatus Hebobacteria bacterium | reverse complement strand
TCGGAGGTGGCCGAGGCGTACGAGCGGTTTGTGCGCGAGTTGGTGGAACTGCCGATGGTCGTCGGGTACCATTGGCATCGGTATGCTGATGCACCCGTCAAGGAGGGCATCGCTGTGCGTCCGCAGCGATCCGGGTTGGTGGATATCCGGGACGAGCCGCACCGAGACCTGGTGGAGGCGGCGACCCGGGTCAACAAGCAGATCTACACGCTCGCAGGCGGGCCGTCGGACGCAGGCGGCGCGGCGGGGCCTGGCGAAAGCCCCTGAAGGGAGTCATGGTGCCAGCAGGCACGGCGGTGCCCCGAGGACGGCGGGAAGCCTCGGGGCACCTACTCCCCCTGGCGTAGGAGGGAGGGCGGCTGAGTATTCTGTGGGATCGTAGTCAGCGCGGTCTGCCGAGTCTCGCTTGTCGCTCTGTTTCCGATCCACCGTATTAGACGCATGTGGGAACCCGTTGGTTCTCGTGCAGCAGGAAATATTCCGAGATTTTTGTGCGAAGATTCCGTGACGGCACACTCCGACGAGATCGGCTGCTATGAGGTGAGGACAAACCGGCGGGCACGGCATGGACAGGTACGTCCTCCTCGTTAACACGAACCGGCTGCGCCCTGCTGTTGGGCCGTCAGGGCTGGATTACATCGCCGATTCCCTTCGAGAGCGTCACCTGCTCCCCAGGATCGTCGACCTGTGCTTCGAGGCGAACCCGGCACACGCCCTCGAATCGGCGCTCCGGGAGGCCGAGTACCTCCTGGTGGGCCTGACACTGAGGAACACCGACGACTGCTATCTGGCCAGCGGCGAAGACTTCCTCCCCGGGGTCATCCGGCTCGCGGAGGTGGCCAGAAAGCAGTCAGATGCTCCCTTGGTCATCGGGGGAAGTGGCTACTCAGTCTTCCCCGAGGCCGTTCTGCGAGCGTGCGGGGCGGAGTACGGCATTGCGGGAGACGGCGAAGTTCCCCTTGGAATGCTGGCGGCTTCGGTCGCGGGAGATGCAGACATCGCAAGCGTGCCGGGCCTTGTCTGGCATGAGGGCGGCGAAGTCAGATGCAATGCCCGGTGGCTGGGTCAGGTCTCGGAGTTGCCGACTCGAGAGAGAGCGCTGATCGACAACAAGCGTTACTTCGACGAGGGCGGCCAGGCCGGAGTGGAGACGAAGCGGGGGTGCGACCGAAGCTGCATCTACTGTGCGGACCCCCTCGGCAAGGGACGGCGTGTCAGGGCTCGCACCCCGCAGCAGGTGGCTGACGAGTTCGGCGCCTTGCTCGTGCAGGGGATCGACCACTTCCATCTGTCTGACAGCGAATTCAACGTGCCGGTCGATCACGCTGTAGCCGTCTGCGAGGAGATGGCGCGTCGCGGCCTCGGGAAGAGAGTCCACTGGTACACGTATGCGACCCCCGCTGGATTCACGCTCAACCTCGCACGGGCGATGCGCTCGGCAGGCTGTGTGGGCGTGAACTTTGGCGCCGACAGCGGAGACGAGCGGATGCTGGCCGCGCTGGGGCGAGACTTCGAGGTCGAGGACCTATCACGAACGGCAGAGGCATGTCGCGAGGCCGGTCTCGTCTTCATGTATGACCTGCTGCTGGGCGGCCCGGGCGAGACCAGGGAGAGCGTGGCGAGGACAATCGAGCTGATGAAGCGCATCTCGCCAGACCGGGTGGGGGTCTCGCTCGGGGTCCGCATCTACCAGGGCACGCGGCTCGCAGCCATGGTCAGGTCGCAAGGCCCGCTCCCGGATAATCCCGACCTGCGCGGCGCCACGGAGGGGAATGAGGCCCTGCTCGCGCCTGTGTTCTACCTCTCATCGGAGCTGGGTGAGCAAGCTGCGGAGTACGTGGCGGAGCTCGTGGGTGGCGACCAGCGCTTCTTCTTCCCGACGCCGGAAGCCGGCACTGAGGCCTACAACTACAGCGACAACGACCGGCTCGTCGCCGCTATCAGGGAAGGGTATCGCGGGGCCTATTGGGATATCCTCAGACGCCTCGCCGACGGCGACCAACAGCTTCCCCCATGACCCGTGCTCGTGGGGTCACGCCTCAGCGAGACGAAAGTCCTCCGAATGAGCGTGAGGCGCTACTGCCGACCGATTGCGTCGTCTCCCGTGACGCTCAGGAACGCGCGGCCGCATCGGGAGAGAGGATGCGGTAGACGAGGAGGCGTGTGTCGCCGGCCGGGTAGCGCGCGAGGGGCGCGAAGCGAGGATGAGAGACAATGCCTTGCATGGACGGTATCTTGTCCGGCGCGTTCGCCTGCGTGATCAGGTAGCGCGCGCCAATGGCATCTGCGACCTTCAGGGCCGCCTCCACGCCATCGGTGGGAAACTGAGCGCAGGGGAGGCCGCTCACGTAGTACAGCCCCCATGCATTGTCTGTGAGAGCCGGCCCGGGATCTGATCCCAGCGCCCGCACAGCCTCTGCCGCGACCTGTGGGTAGAGCGGCCCGGCGGTGCCTGCGGTCTTCGGGGGGAACGCCCACCAGTAGGCGACAGACAGCAGACAGATCGAGAGCACGGCCCAGGCCGCGCCGCGGACCCACCCCGGGCGAGCTGCCCTTGACAGGGTCACAAGCCGCAAGCCGCCAGCGACGCCAAGCGCAAGGACGACCGGGACGAAGGCAGGCATGATGTGCCAGAAGCCACCGCGAAGCGCTGGGAAGGGAACCAGTAGCGACGGCGTGAGGATCCCCAGGGGCAGATAGACCAGCCACGGCAGCGATCGGCGCCGGATCTCCGGGAAGCCGATGGCAAGGGCAGCCGGGAGGGCAACAAGCATGACGGCCTTCAGGAGCAGGCGGAGGCTGACAAGGACCACCTCCATCTTGCCGTCCAGGGACAGCATGGAGGTAGCTTGGATGTACTCCCGGAGGTTGAGGTGAGACTGGTCGAGCCGGAACAGGTCGTTGTACTCGGTGAGGAAGGCCGTGCGGAGGGGGTTCGCACCGGCGACATTCCCGAAGACGAGCGTCTGGCGTGCCCACCACGGTGCCGCCACGACGGCGAACGCCGCCACGAACCCAGCGAAGAGCCCGAGCGCGCGCTTCCGCTCGCCGCTGTACCAGATATTCACTGCCGCTGCGGCTGCCACGACGACGAGGAGGCCCCCGTCAGTGCGGGTGAGGTAAGCAACGGCGGCGAGGGCGCCCGCGGCAGGAGCGAGGATCGGTCGGCCGCGCCAGGCAAACCAGAGAGCGATCAAGCTGAGGTTGACGAGCGCGGCGTTCAGCATGAAGTGGTCGGGCGAGAGAGATAGCTCCACAAGGTAGTAGTTGACGGCGGCGACCGCGCCGGCCAGGAGCAGGGCAGCGCGTCGACCTGAGACGATATCTGCAATCCACGCGGCGATGACGCACAGCAGCGCGCCGCAGATGAGGGAAGGCCACTGAGCGATTCGAAGGGAGGATGCTCCCGCTAGGGAGAAGGTTCCCGCCATGACGAGCGAAGTGCCCGGCATCCAGTACCCGTTGCTGGGCACGGGCAGGCCGTCCGGCAGGCCCGCCAGATAGTTCCAGACATAATCGCTGACGAACCCGCGGCCATGATAGAGGTTCTGGGCCACCATGAGGTAGTAGCCGGTGTCGGCAGAGACGGGTATGGGGCGCGTGTAGGCGTAGACCGCGCGCACGGCCAGGCTGGCGGAGAAGATCAGCAGAGAGAAGGCCAGCACCTGCCGTTGTGTTCGGCAAGGCTTCGGAGCGTCGCCGTTCACTGGTCAGATCACCGTGGTGGCCTGGACGACGAAGGCGCGGAGACCGTGGTCCTCTGCGAGCTGAGTGATCGTCGCTTTCTCAGCAATGCTCATGATGGGCCGGTTCCGACGATGGGGGAGATAGCCGCCGGAGCAGGGCTCGCAATGCCTCCGGCGAAGTGACCCGCCGGGAGGGCGAGGCATGCGCGATCTGCTTGCCGTATGGCAGAACACGCGGCTTGTAGTACAGGTAGCGGTGACGGCGGCTCTGTATGCCGCGGTCCTGATTCCCTTCAAAGCCATCGCTATCATCATCCCAGGCGTGACGGAGGTCAGGCCGGCCAACGCTATCCCGATTGCTTGTGCCTTGCTGTTCGGACCAGCAGCCGCCTGGGGGGCGGCCTTTGGCAACTTGATCGGCGATTTCCTCGGAGGGACGCTCACGATTGGGAGCCCCTTCGGCTTCGTCGGCAATTTCCTCTATGCCTACGTACCATACCGGGCATGGGGCGTCCACCGGATGGCGTCCCGGCAGATGGGAACATCGCTGTTCGCCGGCCGGGGCATCGTTGAGTACTTCCTCGTGACCGGCCTTGCTAGCATTGTGTGCGCGGTTGTGGTGGGGTGGGGCGCGGAGCTGGTCGCGCTTGCGCCCTTCAAGGTGCTTGCGCCCACGATCACGATCAACAACTTCCTCATGGCCGCGGTGCTCGGCCCGCCCCTGCTCGTGGCCTTGTACCCGCGCGTGCGGAAATGGGGACTCCTGTACTGGCAGGTCCTGGACCGTCAGCCTGTGAGGCGGTCATTCCTCACAACCGCGGGCGCGCTGCTCTGCTGGGTGGGCTGCATAGCCGCCCTCGTAATGGGGATGAGCGTCGCCGCGGAAGCCGCGACCGCAATGGAGATCGTCCGAGCGGTGGCGCTTCCTCTAGGGATCGTCTTGCTCGGCGTTCTCCTAGTCTGACGCCTTGTCAGCCGAGATCCCCGCGCAGAGCAAGCCGTCCTCCTCCCGATCAGGCGTCACCTCCACGATGCGCCCGACCCAACTCTGAGGGCCTGACGCACGCACGGTTTGGTAGTGGGGTGTGTGACCGGTGAGGCGGCCCCTCCCGTCCATCTCCTCGAACAGGACTGACACTTCCTTGCCGACCCAGGTCCGGGCGGCGCAGCGTGCCAGTTCGTGTCCGAGGGACCGCATCTCCTGAGCGCGCTTTCGCTTCACTTCAGCCGGGATGCTGTCGCTCCGCTCCGCCGCGCGCGTATCTGGTCGGCTGGAGTATGAGAAGACATGGACGCGGCTGAAGGCCGTCTCGCGGACGAAATCCATGCTCCGCCGGAACTGCTCGTCGGTCTCCCCCGGGAAGCCGACCATGACATCCGTCGTGACGGCCGCATCCGGCCAGCCGCTGCGAATGCGCTGAACGAGATCGGCGAAGTCGCCACTGGTGTAGCCGCGGCCCATCGCCTTCAGGACCGAGTCGTCGCCCGACTGGAGCGGCAAGTGGAGATGATGGCA
>JALGXV010000247.1 GCA_029821885.1 Candidatus Hebobacteria bacterium | reverse complement strand
GCAGACTGGCAGGGAGCGGGAGGCGCGGCAGCTTCTCGACGAGTTGCTGCAAATGCCCAAACTGCAGCACAGTAGGATCGCACGGATCTATGCGGCCTTGGGTGATGAAGAGCAGGCGATCGACTGGCTAGAGCGCGGATATCGGGAGCGCGATGCATCCATGGTCTTCGTCAGGAATCACGTGAGTCTGGGTTCCCACCCGCGGTTTCAGGACCTGCTGCGCCGGATGGACTTCCCTGAATGATCTCGCGCCACCTATCGCCATCGGCGATCAGCTCGATATCAAGCGGGGCCAAACGCTCGCCACTAGTAATCCATATCTATTGCTGACAAAGAAGTCGACGACTAACATGGCGTTGTGCGATTAGCTGAGGCGACTGTGGGGAGTTACCTGATTGTTTGGGAGTCCCAGTCGTGGCAGGTTGCAGTAATCCGGGATGCTGTCGAAATGAGAGCTTGCTGTCGAGAATCGCAGTAGCGACTCCATTCCATCTTCCTGTTTGCCACACAATTCCTTTTCATAGAACCAAGACTGCCGAGACTGGGGAAGGCGCTTGTCTCCAAGCTTGCGTATCGGAGGGACCGACATGATCCACCGTCGATCGCTGTTCCTGATCTGTTTCGGTCGCCCGGGTCGGCTGTTCCTCGCCTGCGGCGCGGTGACCGTCATCTTCGCGGTTCTCTCACAGCCGCCGGCGCTCGCGCAGCAGGTCGACATCAGCGGTCGCGTCGTCGATGCCGAGGTCGCCGTGCCGCTCCCCCAAGTCGTGGTGGAGATCGTCACGGGCAGCGGGCGCGTGGTCGGCTCGGCGACGACCGACAGCGATGGCGAGTTCCGGCTCATCGGCATGCCGCCGGGCCGCTACCGTGTCGTCTTCTCGGCGTTCGGCTACGAGACCCACCGCCTGGACGGCGTCGCGGCAAGCGAGGGGTCGGTATCCGTGGGTGTTGTCGAACTGACCTCCCGGGCCTTCCGGCTGAATCCGGTAGTGGTCAGCGTATCGCGGGACGGGGAAAAGGCGCTCGACGCTCCCGCGTCCGTCTACAGTGTGAGCACGGAGGAAATCGAGGGGCGCCCTGCGACGACGTCCGTCGATCACGTGCGTGGACTGCCCGCGGTGGACATTATCACGATGGGCTTGGCTCGGCACAGCGTCGCTGTTCGCGGATTCAACGGCGTTGCAAATGACGCTTTGTTGTTTCTTACCGACAACCGACGGTCGGCGGTGCCATCGATGAGGTTTAATGTCTTCGACGCCATGCCCACCACGGACGATGACCTCGAGCGGATCGAGGTCGTGCTCGGCCCAGCCTCCGCGCTCTACGGCCCCAATTCGGCGCACGGCGTATTGCACGTCATAACCCGATCGCCGCTGGACGACCAGGGAACGACGGTGAGCCTATCGGGTGGCGAACGGGGAGTTTTTCAGGGCTCCTTCCGTCACGCCGGGCTGGCCAGTGAGAACGTGGGCTACAAGATCTCAGGCATGTACTTCCGCGGCGACGAGTGGAGGTACACCGATCCCGTGGAGGCGGGAATCCGGGAGCGGGCCATCGACGCCGGCGCCGACCCTGACACTCTGCTAATCGGGCAGCGGAACTTCGACACCGGGCGGTACACCGTCGATGGCCGTCTCGACTTCCGCCTCGACGACCGATCGACCCTCCTCCTGTCGGGCGGGTTGAACCATGCCATCAGCAACATTGTACTGTCACCGAGTTCGGCCGTGCAGCTACTGGGTGCTAACCGCACGTACCTGCAGGCGCAGTTCCGCCGAGGCCAGCTGTTCCTGCAAGCCTACGGACACTGGCTAGATCAAAACGATAGAAGCTACATGCTTCGAAATGGTCGACGGGTCCCCCAGGACAACTTCGAATTCGTCGGTCAGATTCAGCACGCCACGGATCTGGGCGACCGACAGAGATTCATCTACGGTGCCGACCTCATACGGTCGGTGCCAAACACCTACGGTGTGCTCCACGGCCATAATGAGGACGAAGACGAGATCACGGAGATCGGTGGTTACCTGCAGTCGGAGACCTTGCTCTCGCCCATGTTCGAGGTCGTCGCTGCCGCCAGGCTCGACTACCACGACCTTCTTGGTGAATTAGTTTTCTCGCCCCGTGCAGCCCTCGTGTTCAAGCCGGCCGAGGGTCACGACCTGCGGCTGACCTACAACCGGGCGTTCAGACAGCCGGGCAATACCATGTTTTTCATCGACCTCGTAGTCATCCCGGGTGCACTGTACCCGAGGCGGGCGGCCGGCGGTGCCGATACAGGCTTCAGCTTCCGGCGCGACTGCAGCAGCCCGCTGGTCGAGGAAGGTCTCTGCATGCGCTCCCCCTTCACTTCCGACGGAGTTGGAGGCCCTTTGGAGCTGCTGCCGCTTGATGCGACGCTGTTCTGGGATGAGGCGGTCGAGATCGTGGCCGCGGGTGATCCGGAGGCGGGCAACATACTCGCTTTGATGGCGCAACCCGATGCGGCTCAGGTGGGCAGCGTAATGCGACTGGGTGGCGAAGCGGTTGGGGATGTCGCTGATGTAGATCCCCTGAGGCCGGAGATTACCAACACGATTGAGGTGGGTTACAAGGGGTTCATCGCCGACCGGCTCTTTCTCGGTCTGGACGTCTACTACAGACGCGTCGAAGATTTCATAGGCCCGGCGTTGGTCATCACGCCCAACGTCTTCATGGAGCGCGTCAGCGTAGAGGCTTACATAGCCTCGGAAGCCGATCGCCTGGGGCTTGCGCTGACGGAGGAGGAGATCGCCGCCCTTGCCGCTGAGATGGCAGACGCCCCGGTGGCCATCGTCACGCCCGAGGACCCCCCCGATTCGGAGAGCCCTACCGATGTCCTTCAAGCGCGAAGGAATTTCGGTGAGGTGGACCTCTGGGGCGCCGACGTGGGGGCCACGCTGCTCGCGACCCGCGAGCTGAGCTTCACGGGCAGCTATTCGTTCGTGAGCGAGAACTTCTTCGCTAACCTTGACGGCCATGCTGACGTATCGCTCAACGCGCCCAGGAACAAGGCGTCGTTGGTCGCTCGATACGCGAACGGGCGACTCGGTCTGGCAGCGGAGCTGAGGGGGCGCTACGTAGAGGGCTTCCAGGTGATTGACGGACGCATGGTCGGGCCTGTGGATAAGTACACGCTGCTCGACGCGAGCGTGACCTACGCTTTGCCGCTCTCCTATCGGACCGAGCTCATGCTAAGCGGGCTGAACATCTTCGACCACCGGCATCAGGAGATCCCGGGAGCGCCTTACATCGGGCGGTTGGTGATGCTCCAACTCCGGGTATCCTTCTAGGTCGGTCGGGTCTTGCCTTCGAGGTCACCGCCCTTGGCACCAAGCGCCTCAGTGTGCCGCGCGGGTTGAAAGCACTCCGGCCTCGAGGTCCGCAGGTCCTGTATTACGAGCAATACCGGCAGTGACTCCTTCGTTGCTCAACGCATGCCGAGCCCGCATCTTTGAGCACAATCAGGAGTCCTTCACCCCACATACGTCATGCCGCAGCTGGCAGCTATGTCCCGTCTCAAGCGGCTGGTCGTCGAGATCCACCGGCGCGGCCTCTGGCAGCTACGTCAACCGGGACTCTCATTGCAGAGGTCTACCTGAGGGGGTGGTCTCGTTGCAAGCGGGCCGAACCTTCCGCGTCTTCGTCAGCTCGACCTTCGAGGATCTGAGGGCGGAGCGCAACAAGCTCCATGAGGCTGTCTTCCCGCGGCTGCGCGACTTGTGTCAGAAGCACGGCGCTCGCTTCCAGGCAATCGATCTGCGCTGGGGCGTGAGCGAGGAGGCCAGCCTCGACCAGCAAACGATGAACATCTGCCTGGGCGAGATCGAGCGCTGCCGCCACGTGACGCCGCGCCCCAACTTCGTCGTGCTGCTGGGACAGCGTTACGGCTGGTGCCCGCCACCGCCTCAGCCTTTGCCAGGTCCTGCAGCGGACCGAGGGCACGTTTGTCGCCGATCTTCCCCAGAGCCTCCGCACTGAGGCCGCGGACGGTTACCTCAGAGTCCCCCAGTCTCTCAATGAGAGCCGGCACAGCCTCGGCTGCCCCGATCCCACCAAACACCCTGGCTGCCAAGGCCCGCTGGTTGTAGGGTCCGCTCCCTTTCAGGCATTCGATGACCCAGGGAACGGCCTCCCGGCCCGCGGAGACCAGTTGGCGTTCGGCCTCGAACGCGGCGTCCGTCGAGTAGGCCACTGGCCCACGTGGGGTCTGGTTCCATTCGGCTTCGGCGAGCTGCTGGACAGGCCTGCTCACTACGTATAGCTCAGAGGAAAAAGGGGAGCGCCTGTACAACAACGAGCCGACGTATCTCTCCTGGATTCAGCAAACCGTGAAGGACGTGGGCCGAGGGTACGATCTTCTGGTTCGCCAGATGAACGTGGACTCCGAACGAGTGGCACTTGTCGGTTTCAGCCGAGGTGCAGTTGCCGCATCTATCGCGGGGGGTGCGGACGGTCGCTTGTCCGCTGTTGTCCTAATATACGGAGGGCACGCCGAGTCTTCGTCACTCGGTCACGTACCAGCAGCTTGTCCGGCCAACTACATTGGCCGTATCAGTCCGCGTCCCCTCCTAATGATCAATGGGAATCAGGACCAAACGTTTGATAAGGAGAGCGCGGTCCTTCCACTCTACACTCTGGCCGGAGAGCCGAAGACCATTCTCTGGGCAGAGACCGGGCATCAGGCGCCTACGCCGGAGCACCGACCAGCGATTGTCGCGTGGCTACGTGAGAATCTGCAGTAGCTGAGTATGGCTCCCCTCCGCGACCACCCGCGCTTCCAGGCGCTGCAATCTCTCGGCGCTTCAACTTTCGTGCTTGCAGGAGCGAATCAGCCTCTCAGGGTATGAACCTCCCAGCGCTGACCGAGGCGAAGCTCAGCCCGCCGGAGACCACCTCGGGTGACGGGTGTGCATCAAGATCGGACGAACCGACTCCGAGCTGGCCGCCA
>JALGXV010000246.1 GCA_029821885.1 Candidatus Hebobacteria bacterium | reverse complement strand
GTCTACGCGATGTGCGTCTACAGCCGCGTCTTCCTCGATTACCTCCTGAGCGATATCAAGACGGCGATCGAGGCGGGGGCGGACTCCATAAACGTCGACGAGATTCAGACCAACATCGGGCTCATGTCCAGGGATAGCAAGGATCCGGGGTTCTGTCCCAGGTGCCTAGAGAAGTTCTGTGCCGAGCTTGACAGCGATGCCCCCCTTCGCCGCGCGGCCGGCATCGAGAACGTGCGCGAGTTCAGGAGGGATGACTACTCGACCCTCCTCCGACGCCTCCGCCAGGAGGACGCCCTCTACGATCTCTACGTCTCTGTCCACAACCGGCTCGCCTTCCGGACCGCGGCTGAGTTCTTCTCCGAGATCCGCTGCGCCATCGCCGCCGCGGACAGCGAGATGGCCGTGACCGCCAACCTCACTGGACTGGGTACCTTCTTGGAGAGCAATGGTCAGCTCTGGGGCGCCTCCTGGGGTGAGCTCATCGACTACGCGATGATGGAGAACGTCTACGTCGTGGACCCGACCGCGTTCCAGAGCGGGCCTGGACACCAGCTGCTGCCGAGAGGGAAGTTCACCTCCTGGTATCGGCTGGCCTCTGCCCTCGGCGGGAAGGCTCCGGCCTGGCTCGCCCCTCAGATCTTCGTGCCCAGGCAGTTGGCGGGCAGGAAGTGCGTCAACTACTACCTGCTGATGTTCCTCGAGAGCTATGCGAACAACGGCCGGTGGGGCTACTACATGTATCCCGGCGTCGACGACAAGACGCGCCTCGAAGCGACCGTGCCGGAACTGGTGAAGGACTACACGAGATTCATCCTCGAACACCGCCAGTACTATGAGGGAGGCACAACCGAGAACACGATCGCGATCCTCTACGCCGACTCTGCCGTGTTGGCGAATCCGAAGGGCCACCACAAGTACATCGCCCTTGCCCAGGCGCTGGCGGAGAGCGGCTTCCAGTACGACGTCCTCTATGCCGGCGACGACAACTTCATCCCGGGAGACATTGCGCCAGAGACGCTGGCACGCTACCGGGCAGTCCTGCTGCCCGAGGCGGGCACACTGACCGCCTCCCAGGCCGCAGCCCTAAAGGCCTATGCGAAGCACGGCGGCCGGGTCATCGTCTACTCAGCGAGTCGGCTCGGACGGAGCGCCGGGATCACGACCGTCCGCGGGAACCGGCTCCTCGATTTCTGGACCCACTACCGTCCGAGAGATCGCGAACGGATCGTCGCGCCCTTGCTCGACGCGGTGGAGGGTCGCATCGAAGCATCTGACCCCTTCGTCAACGTGGTCCGCTACCGGAAAGGCGATGAGCACGTCTGCCACGTCCTCAACTACGACTACCGGGAGGCTGATGACACCATCGCCCCCAAGACGAACGTGGAGATTGCCGTGGCCTGGCCAAGCGAGGCTTTGCCCAGCGTCCGCTGGCTGACCCTGGGAGGAGAGGAGCGACTTACGGCCCAGCTCAACGGCGGCCGTCTCTCCTTCTCCCTTCCGAAGCTAGATCCCTATGGGCTGGCGATTCTCAAGGAGTGAACCGCTATCGCGGTGTAGCAACGGTAGTCCGATCAGGCGACAACCACATACCTCAGTGGCGATGCAAGTGCCGCTATGGACCGGCTGTACATGTCAAGTAGCGTTGGGCCACCGCTGGGCGACGTCAGAATGCCCAAAGCTGGTGTTGGTGGAGAACACTTACTTCCGACGCCCGCGCCGAGCATCACACAGCTGTTTGTCGGCCCGGAGCGCTCCTTATGCCCATAGAGGGAGATGATGGCTGTCGGCACTCGATGTCTAAGTTAAGTAGTGATGAGACACCGCCGAGGCAAGTCAGACCCCAGGCACCACACAGTTGTTTGTGGCGTCGAAACACCCGTTATGGGTCCAAGACACCAATTCCTCGGCACAGTCGCGAGGGTCTCACGTCCGCCCGACACCCGCATGTGGACCGATCGGTATCCCCGGCCGGCAGACTTCGAACGGGTCAGGCTGTACAACCTGGACACCAAGGAGTTCACAGTGTTCGCCGGCCTCCAACTGCGCAGTCCGGCCCACGAGATCTGGTCGGCGGACGGAGAGCGGATCTGGACGCACGGCTGGCCGTCGGGCCACCACTGTATCTCGAAGACCGAAGTGAAGACGCGCCAGACCACGACCTATGTAATGCCCGACCCCAGGGGCCGGACGGCACACGTGCACCCGGCACCCAACGAGGAGTTCGTGGTAGGGGATGGTCAGGACTTCGGCAAGAACAACCAGGCCGACATCGAGGACCTCGTACGAGCCAGCAAGGTCGACAACCCATGGGCCTGGGGAGGCTATGGTTCCGATTCGCCGGGAGAGGTGATCTGGAAGTATGAGCTTCCGGAGGAGACCTTATTCACCGATGAGCACTGCCGGATGAGCAGCGAGGAACTAGCACACATCATTGCCGAGAAGCCGGAGCAGTCCGCGAGGGCCGTGCCCCTGTGTCAGTTCCGCAGCATGGCGCGTGTGCTGAAGAAGCCAATGCGAAACGAGAGCAACGCCCATGTCACGCCCGACTCTCGCTGGGCCGTCTTCCAGTCCGCGAGCGAGGATGGCCTGTACGAGGTGTGGGCCGCGCGGGTACCAGGCGCGGAGTGACCGCTGCTGTCGGTCCCGGTGCAGGCACCTGAGGTCTGCCTCCGCTCGTGTCAGGTGTTCTTCTCGAGTCGATCCTGAACGGCACAGAGCCGAACGGACTGTCGCTGGAGAAGCTCTACCAGATGCCGGTGGGGTGGGAGGGGCAGAGGAGGGGCTTGATGGATGTGAAGTGACCCCAATCCTGGGTGCAGGCCCGGGTTGACACCGTTCAGGGGCAGGAAGAACCTACCGAGAGATGAAGGGAGCATTCCGGAACAGCCGGAGCGGAGATCCCGAAGACAACAGGAGGTTAGTACCGTGGCGAAGGTAGCAGTGATCTACTACTCCAAGTCGGGGAATACGAGAAAGATGGCTCAGTTGGTGGCCGAAGGGTGCCGCCAAGTGGCCGGCACTGAAGTGGCGATGATGGAGTTGCCAGAGCTGGACATGGAGGTCGTGCTAGGCGCTGACGGGTACTGCCTGGGCTCCCCGGACTACTTCAGCTACATGGCCGGGCATATGAAGACCTTCTTCGACGATGCCCTGGCATACAAGGGGGAACTGAGCGGCAGGCCCTGTGTTGCGTTTGGCACACACGGTGGCGGAGCGAAGGTGCTGGACAGCCTGGAGCGCCTGTCGCAGGCCATTGGGCTGAGGCAGGTACGGCCCGGCATGATGTGTGCAAATGCCCCCGGACCTGGGGACACAGACGACGTACGTGGGCTGGGACACGCTCTGGCCGGGGCCATCAGCAAGTAGCCTGGTCTCGAGAGCCGCTTACCTGTGATGGTGGTGGGGTGCAGAGGCGCAGCCTTGGTTTGCGTTCCCGCGGCGGAGCGCTATCCTAGCAGCGGTTTGCACAGGATCTCGTGGATACGGACTTCGCCGATCCGGTTGCTTGTAGAGGCGGTGGCAAGCACGGCTGTGTCTGCACCCCGGCCAGTGCCCGCGACGACGATCACCTTCGCGCCCCGGTCCACCATGCCGCCGTCGGCCGCCATCAACAGGATCTCCAGGCAAACCTTCATCCCCTGACCGAACGTCCTCAGCATGTTGGCGAGGGCGGTGGGGGCCTCGTTCCCGTAGAGGCCGCCCAGGTGAAACAGCATCGTGCTCCAGTAGACCCGATGGCCCCGCTGCTCAAGCTCCGATACTACCTCCATGTCGAAGCGTTCCTGGTCCCGGGAGCCGCGTTGGTGGGGGACGACTACGAGTCTGACCTCAGTGCCGTTGAAGGCTTCACCGGCCGCTCGAGCGGTTCCCCCCGTCGTGGAGGCGACCACCACGGTCTTGATCCCAGTTTCCTGGGCCCGCTTCTTCGCGATGGTCAGGGTCGCGGCGGTGTTCTCCTCGCCCGACGCATCGAAGTAGGTGATGGCAGTCTCCATGCTGTAGCCTCCCTTAGTGCGCTGTGTTGAACGCGATCCCTATTCCTGCCTGGAGGAGGCCACGCCTTCATTGGCTGACGAAGGTGGCGCTCAGACTCAACGGACCTCCGACTGCAGGTGCGACATGGTGTGTCTCCCGTCTTCTACTCCACGCTGCCCGACCGCCGAACTCAGAACCGTCACCTCCGAGAAGCAGCAATCGCCTGTGATTTCCCATTTGGTGCGGCGCGTCTCGGCTGAGGGCCTCAACCGGATTTCCGCCTGGTGGGGGGAGCAGGGGAGGGTGCTCGGGTGAGCATGGGCACCTGATCTGGCAGGTCAGACGGGGACGGCCAGCACGAGGGAACACTCCTCTCCTATCCCTCCAGCGCCTCCGAGGCCTTCTTCATCTCTTCGATGACGGCGACTCCGAACGGGCAGCGCTCGACGCAATCGCCGCATTCGGTACAGTCCGACGGGCTGGCAGGGAGCGACGCGGCGTCGGCGCGCAGCTCTTGGGTGAGGCCGTGCTCGGGGGCCCCTGCCAGCCGCAGTGTGCGGCCGATGTCGATTCCGCTGGGGCAGGGGAGGCAGTGATTGCAGTAGACGCAGCTTCCCTCTGGCACCCAGCTCGATCCGGCCAGCGCCGGGCCAAACCCCTTCTCCTCCTCGCTGGCGGTCAGGTATTCGAGGGCGGAGTGCAGCTCCTGCACGCCCTTCACGCCCGGCACCACGGCTGATACCCCCGGCCGGGAGGCGGCGTAGCTGAGGAGCTGGATTGGGGACATGGTCTCGCCATTGGGGCCGGCCGCACGGAAGAAGCGTCCCCCCGCATAGGGCTTCATCGCGATCAGGCCGGTGTTCTTCGCCGTACACTGCTCGTACAGCCGTCGGCGATCCCCGCGCGCCTGCCCTGCATCCTCGCCAAAGAGCGCGCTGGCGGCCTCGAGGCCGATCTCTCCCCCCAGGGCGTCGAAAGCCGGATTCACTGGGAACAT
>JALGXV010000245.1 GCA_029821885.1 Candidatus Hebobacteria bacterium | reverse complement strand
GACCGCTCTGTCTGGCTCGAAACGAAGGGCATCCGGCCTTCCTCCGTCCAGCGTGGGGGGTGGTCCACAGTATCGCCGACAGAGAGGAGATGAGCGGGTGAACCGAACACTTGGCATCTTCAAGACGACACTCGTCGGGGGGCTGATCTTCCTCATCCCCCTGGTCCTGGTTGCCATCCTCCTCGGCAAGGCCTTCCAGTTCATGCTACTGCTGGCGCGGCCCTTGGACAGCTTGATCCCCGTCGGTTCCATCGGCGGCGTCGCCCTCGCCAATCTGCTGGCGGTGGCGATTATCGTCCTCATCTGCTTCCTCGCGGGGCTCGCGGCGCGTAGCTCTGTCGGACGGAAAGCCTTCCAGTCGCTCGACTCGAAGCTCCTCCTGATCCTGCCGGGCTACGCCTTCATCAGAGGGATGACAAGTGGCATCGGCGAGCAGGGGCAACAGGACGCGCTGACACCGGTGCTGGCGACGTTCGACGACTCCTCCCAGGTCGGCTTCGAGGTGGAGCGACTCGAAGGCGGCCTCGTCGCCGTCTACCTGCCGGGCGCCCCCGACCCGTGGTCCGGGAGCCTGGTGTACGTGACCGAGGATCGCATCCGGCCCCTCCACGTCGATCTCGCCACCGCCGCAAAGACGATCCGAAGGCTGGGGCAGGGGTCGGGTCAGATCATACAGACTCGCGCGCCGGACCGTCCCGAGATGAGCTGAGTCCCAGGGCCGCTATCGGGCATCAGTGCGCGCGCTTTGCGGGGAAGGGCGGCCTGAGGAGGCCGGGCCGTGTGGAGTTTCGCGAGCAGGCGCACTGAACACCTACACTGAAGAGGCGAGAAACGACTATGAGTCTCTTTCCGCTGAAGATGTCGCTGCCGCCTGCGCGAAGACCGGGACGGAGACGTTCTCGGTCTGGTATCGTCGCTCGCCTCCTCACGCTGGGGTGGGTGGCCATCTGCTTGTGCGGGCCGGCGCGGGCAGAGACAGGCGAGCTGACCGACAGCACGCTCCTGACTCGACCCGACGCCGAGGCCGGGCCCACCACCGTGCACGTGGCGATGTGGCTGGAGAACCTCCACCACATCGACAGCGTCGCGCAGACCTTTGACCTGAACATCTCCGTCTCCCTGCGATGGCACGATCCTCGCCTGGCGCACGACCGCGGCCCTGCGGGCGCGCGGTATCCGCTCGACGAGGTATGGCATCCGCGCGTCCATTTCATCAACGCGGTTGGATGGCTCCGCGCGACGCTCCCCGAGGAGGTTGTAGTCGAGCCGGACGGCACGGTGCTCTATGGTCAGGGATTCGTCGGGAAGCTGTCAGAACGGTTCGATCTGGCGGACTTCCCCTTCGACAGACAGCTCCTGCGGATACATGTTGTGTCAGCGGGGACCCGCGTCGAGGACCTACGGTTTGTGCCGGATGAGCGAGTTTCGGGCCCGGAGGTGCAGCACGCCGCTGCGATCGCCGAGGAGGTCAGCCTCCCGGACTGGGCCATCAGGCGCTGGGGGGCACAGGCCGTCTCCCTGGTCGTCGTTCCAGGAATCGAGGTGCCCGGGTATGCCTTTGATGTCGAGGTGGCCCGCGCCTCTGGGCACTACGTCTGGAAGGTCATCTTGCCGCTGCTGATGATCGTGATCATGTCCTGGACCGTCTTCTGGATCGATCCCGCGTACGCCACCTCCCAGATCAGCGTCGCCACCACCTCGGTGCTGACTCTCATCGCCTATCGTTTCTCGGTCGGCGCCCACGTCCCACGCGTTCCCTACATGACGCGCATGGACACGTACTTGCTCCTGTGCTCGTTCCTCGTTCTCCTGGCCCTCCTCCAGGTGATCGTCACAACCAGCCTTGCGCGCACGGACCGAGCGCCGCTCGCGCGCACTGTCGACCGCGCCTCGAGAGTCTTCTTCCCGCTGGCCTTCGTCGTCATCGTCATCGTGTCATTCGTCGCCTGAAGGTGGATGACCGCAGACGACGACCCTTCACGAGCTGGGGACAGCGGAACACCAGCGCGAGGAGACGAGAGGAGAAGTCGTAGGGGACGGCCGCCCTTGTCAGGGGCCGGTGACACCGGCCGGACTGGGCTCGTATCGCTCCTTACCGGCCCAACGGCCATCCACCGCCACAGTCTTTCATAGTGCCTGACCACCGGTTGCCCTATGCCAGATTGCAGACTATCCTAGGCATGCGCGTCTGGACTCGCGGACGCGGATGGAGGGATGGATTCAGTGGCAACTGTCAGGGTCCCTATCTACCAGTGCGAACCTCTGCAGACGGAGCTGGCTGTCAACGGCAGGATGCGCGTGGAACCCGGTCATGGCAACTCCGGTGTCAACGCCACCGTCGTCCTGTCTGGCGTTCCCAGACGAGGAGACTACCTCAGGAAGTCCATCGACCGCAGTCTCTTCACGCTCAGACTCTGGAGCATTGGGGCGTTCTCCTGCCCCTATGCCTTTGCTGAGACGGGTGAGGCGACCGCGGTCGGGTGGTACGCCACGGCCTGGCGGACATGGGACTCATCAGGCCTGGAGTGCCCGTTGAGCTGGGCCGCGCCCATAGACGCGTTGCGTCGAGTCTGGGAACAGGTCCTGACTCTCCGTGACCTGGAGGAGCCACGGCTTCGCCGCTTCGCGTCGTTCCACTTCTATCCTGTGGCTGTCGACCGATTCTCCATGCTCTTCATGTCGGCCGACGGGTTGCTGTTCCCAATTCACGGGAAGCGTCTCGATCGTCGGCACGAGTTCGGGCGCCGGGGAGGCCGTGTTCTGTCGCCGCTGATTGGCGAGCCCGAGTCCAGGCTGGCGTGTGAGTTGAGAGACTACTATGACAAGCGCTGTGGCCATTTCCATGGGACTAGTCGGCATCTGGGCCGTCACATCCAGAGGCCTGCAGAGCGTCTGGAGCTCTTTGTGAGACATCTGCTTCTCCACCTCCTGGACCGTGGGATCCTCCGCAGACCAAGAGCCGCCGAGGATTATCTTGCGGGGGTCTGAGGTAAGTGCCGTTTCCAGCCCTAGTCCGTCTGGGCACCACCTTCGGCCAGTGGTCCGAGTAGGCCACGGAGCTTCCCGACCGCCGACTGCTTTGTGCGCGTATCTGAATGCAGGTACCGCGCGGTCGTCTGGATGTCTGAGTGCCCCAGCAGCTCCTGCACCGTCCGGATGTCGGTGCCGTTGCGGATGAGGTGGGTGGCGAAGGTATGGCGCAGGGCGTGTGGGGTGATGCCTCTGCCCTTCAGCCCTGCTTTCTCGACCACACGGTTCAGGATGCGGTTCACGATGCGCCCTTGGATCGCCTCCCCCGTCTGGCTCACGAACAGCCGCTGGCAGTTCGTCTTCTTGCGACACTTGAGGTAGTGCCGGATCGCCTCTATCGCCTCCCCAGTCAGCGGCACGGTTCGTTCCTTCGATCCCTTGCCGTGCACCAACAGCTGGCCGTTCTCCAGATCGATGTCCTCCAGTGTGATGTCCACGGCCTCGCTTCGGCGCATGCCCGTCGTCAGCAGCAGGATGACGAGGCATCGCGTCCACGGCCGGTCGGCCGCCGCCACTAGCTGCTGAGCTTCCTCTTGGGTGAGCGTGACTGGCACGAGCTGTTCGGTCTTGGGCAGCGGTAGGCGGCGCGCCGGGTTGCCCTGGATGTAGCCCATGTCCTGCAGGAATCCGAAGAATGAGGACAGACAGGCCAGCTTGCGGCGCACGCTGAGGGGAGCCATCCCCGACAGGCTCACTCCGAACTGGATGACCTGCTGGCGAGTGATATCTCCTGGGAGTGGGAGATGGCCGTTGCCCGCGCTCAGGAACTCCCGCAGCAGCTGCAGATCGCGACGGTAGGCCCCCACTGTCGACGGAGAGTAGCTGCGGTAGGACGCGACGTAGTCCACGAACTTCGCCACGGCCTCGTCGAAGGTGATGGGGGCTTCGTCGGCTTCCACAGCAAGTGTCGCAGGGATAGGATCGGCAGTGCTTCCAGCCATGATGTGACGCCTCCTTTGGACGGGATTCAGGCGTCGCATTCATGGCTTGGAAGCCCAAAGAAGTCCAGTGGACAAAGTCCACTATTCTAGGGACCTAGGCACGTATGTACGGTTATGCGCCCACGCGATTTGCCGCCTAGAATCAGCGACGTTGGCCAAGAAGAGAGGAGTGGGCCTGTAAGCCGAGTTGTCGGTCCAGCAGTAGCGGTTTGGTGGCGGTTTGGTGGCGGATTTCGGGGGCGTTTGCGGCATTCGCGAGGGCATCACAGCAGTCAGGCACTGGAGGCGAGGGCCGACTTCTCGGCCTGATTGCTGGAAGAAGCGGTCCTGGCGAACTCACGCGCCAGGCTTCGGACGACGCCGCCAGCGGTGGCGATTCGGTGGCAGATCGGTAGCGCTTCGGTGGCGGCCGACCACCCTTCGGAGTGGCGGTTTGGTGGCGGCCCAGTAGCGGCCGAGTGGCGATTCCCGTTTGTGTGGCCATCGGAGGGGCCGTCATTCCGAATCTGTCTCGCCGATAGCAGTGCCCGTCGCGCCACAGGGCCCTCTTGGTCGTGCCCAGCTGGGCCAGCATCACCAGGCCTTCACCAGGACCCTCTCTCGGGGTGGCCCAGGTCATCAGCGGACAGCCGGGGGGCAGCCCGGATCGGCAGGCTGCTGTGCTTCTGCGTGCAGAACCAGTAGAGCAGGTGTGCCGACAGATGGCTCTGCAGCTCGCCGTCGCGACAGCACTCCTTCAGACAGCGGTTCATCTCGCGGACGGCCATGGGAGCAGGGGGCTTCAGATGCTCCTCCCGCGCGCTGGGACGCCGGGTGATCCTGGGTACGATATCCCCTTCGCGACGGGTTATGAACCAGACGAGCACGGCCGCACGCACGTACCGTCGCCAGGTGGACGCGCTCTGCAACTTGGGCCAGCGACGCGCAGCTTCGGGGCGGCGGCGTATCGGCGGCTCCGGCTCCGTGCTGAAGCCGAAGCTCCGGGCTACGTATGTGAAGGCACTGAA
>JALGXV010000244.1 GCA_029821885.1 Candidatus Hebobacteria bacterium | reverse complement strand
CTGCGAGAGGTCTACGACCAGGCCCACCCCAGGGCCGGCGAGTCCTAGTTCGGGCACCGCACGACGATGTCGTAGTCTTTGCTTGGATACATCGCGAGCCGCTCTTCCGTCGTAGAGGCTGCCGTGAGCCGGTCTTGTCGCGAGACTCCGAAGTCATCGTCGAGGTCCGGACCAAGGCTCCAGACCACAAAGCCATCCCCATCGCGGCTGTAGCCATAGCCGGCTTCAGGGACCGCAAAGGGGTCCTTCGGGACCGACCATCCCTCTGCCGCCAACTCGGCGAGAGTATCGGGGTAGCGCTCATGCTCCCACTGGAAGACCTTGAGGGCGAGGGCTATCTGGATGGCTCCGAGGTGGGCCGTGATCTCATCCCTGGACCGGAGGCCGACGCTTGACATACCGGCGAATGCGAGCTGCTGCGTAATCACGGACCGGTAGCTCGGCGCCTCTTCGAGGATCATAGCGGCCTCCTCCAGCAGATCCCCGGCCGCGACAGCGGGCTTGGAATAGGCGGCGATGCGCTTCTCCATGTGGCGCAGATAGGTGATCTGGTCGGCGATTAGCAGAGGCCGCCCGTAGCTGGCATAGGCCGCTATCGCGGCCTCGGGGAGGTCGAGGATGCGGGCAAGGGCCTTTGGGTCACCGGCACGCGCCATTGCGAAGACCGCCATCCCGTCCAGGGCCAGGTCCCCCTGGACGGCGCGGACAGAAGGCTCAATCTGGTCGATGGCCGCAATCTGATCGAAGAGGCGACGACAGGCCTCGGGAGTTGGGCTTCCGGCCGACAGAGTCTCTTTGACGGTGCCAAGCATCGCCTGCTGGATCGCGTAGGCGACGAGCTGGCCGATGATGGAGGGCTCCAGTTTGATGTGCTCGGACAGGCGGAGTCCGGTCGCGCAGCTCTCCAGCGCGCCATCGTAGTCGCCATCGACGGTCAGCAAGTCGGCCCGCACGCCGAGCATGCGAGTCGCCTCGCGGAGTTTCGCATAGTGGGGAGTGCTGGCATACGGGTCCGCCCAGTTGACCGGGAAGGCGCAATGCGGGGTGCGAGCGGCCTCGTCCAGCAGCTGGTAATAGCCCTCGTTGCGCTCGACGACCTCCCGCACGAGGGCAAGCCTCTCGGGGCTGTGGTCATAGAAATCGTACAGCGTGTCCCATTCATCTTGACTCACGCTATAGACGCGAAACGCCTGCTCGTAGAGATCGGCAGCATTCGTCTCGCCCTCTGGCACATGGGGAATGAGGTCCTCGGGCGGGAGCAGCACTCCGGCGGATTCGAGTCGTGCCAGCTCCTCCTGGAGGCGGCGCTCGGACCAGCTTCCTCCAGTCCACCAGCCTATCAGGAGCATGAGGAGGATCAGGAGGGGAAGGCCGATACAGCCGACGCGGTTGAGAAGGCGGAGTCGGCGGACTCGGCCGGGATCGCTCTGGCCAGCGGGAACTGTGGGGTGCCTTGGCATGACACGAACGCGCTTGCAGGGCGCTCTGTATGAGTTGTGTTCGTGCCGGCCGACAGTGGGTCCTTCGCGGGTTGCGCCGCGGGTTAGGAGGCGACTGCGAATGCTCCGAACTCACCCGCAATCCGAACGCGCAGAACCAGAGTCGCCTCTGCTGTTCTGCAGCCCCTGACCTCGGAGTCGTACAGGAACTCCTCGGTCGCGCCAGGCTCAGCACCACCCAAGTCTACACCCACGTGACCCGCCGCCTGCACCGACGGGCCAGGCCCTTGCACGACCTTACGGGTAGATACCTCGTACCGTGGTGGCCTCAGCGACCTTGGAGATGGCCAACATCAGAGCGGCGGTCCGCATGTCCGTGTTCCGCTCCCGCGCCATGTTGTGCACCGAGTGGAATGCCCGCTGGATGAAGCCCGAGAGGTTGTGGCATACCTCATCCTCCGACCACGAAAACTCCTGTAGGCATTGGACCCACTCGAAGTAGGAGCACACGACGCCGCCCGCGTTCGCCAGAATGTCCGGAAGCAGCACGACCCCGTTCTCATACAAGATCACATCCGCCTCCGGGCTCGTCGGCCCGTTCGCCGCTTCTGCCACTATCTTCGCCTTGATGCGCGGCGCGTTCTCGGCCACAATTGCGCCCTCTAGCGCTGCCGGAACGAGCACCTCGCACTCCAATTCCAGGAGCTCCGCCGGCCCGATCTCGTCCGAGTCCGGGAATCCGACCACGCTGCCGGCGGCGCGCTTGTGAGCCATAAGCGCGGCAACGTCGAACCCTCGCGCGCTCCAAATTGCCCCGCGCGAGTCACTCACGCCGATCACTTTGGCCCCCCCAAGGGCCAGGTACTTCGCAGTCACCGACCCCGCGTTCCCGAAGCCTTGTATGACAACTCGCGCCCCTGCCAGGGGCAGTCCGATCTCCTTTGAGGCCTCCCCGATCACCTCTACACACCCCCGGCCCGTCGCCTGTAGCCTTCCCTCCGATCCACCGATGCTCAGCGGCTTGCCCGTGACCACGGCCGGCACCGTGTACCCCACGTGCATGCTGTAGGTGTCCATCATCCAGGCCATCACTTGCTCGTCCGTGTACACGTCCGGGGCCGGAATGTCAGAGGACGGGCCGAGCAGCGGTGTGATCTCCGTCGTGTACCGGCGCGTCACCCCCTCCAGCTCGGTCCGCGACATCTCCTTAGGATTGCAGACGACCCCGCCTTTTGCTCCCCCGAACGGAATGTCCACCACGGCACACTTCCAGGTCATCCACATGGCCAACGCGCGCACCTCGTTCAGCGTGACCTGCGGGTGATAGCGAAGCCCGCCTTTTCCCGGCCCCCGCGTCACGTTATGTTGAATCCGATAGCCCGTGAACGTCTCCAGCGACCCGTCGTCCATTCTCACAGGGAAGTGCACGCAGAGCTCGCGCTTGCACGACCTCAACACTCCCCGCAGACCCTCCCCCAACCCTAGCTGTCCCGCCGCGTAATCGAACTGCTTCAGAGCGATCACATAGGGATCTGTCTCCGCGTCTCCCTCCGCGGCCTCGCCGAGTACCGGTTCAGTCATTGTCAGGCCCGCTCCTAGCAGGTTCTATGCCCTCCACGGCAGTGCCAGTCGGCGCGCGAACCGCCGGCTCCGGCCAGAGGGGCAGTCGGCCTCCTTCTTTGCCTTCTATCCGCTCTCTCCTCTAACTGGTGGTCGGCTGCCTACTGCCGGCCCCACCGAGTCCCCTGCCTGCCGCCTAACCCGGCCCCCGAGGAGCGGTCGGGCAGGCCCCCTCCGCGACCCACTCGGGTCGCCAAGGCGCCTGCCCCTGTCGACAAGGTGCCTCTGTCGCCTAGACTACTTGCCGACTGCCGTGTTGATGGGTATACTAGTTCGGCCCGGACGGCAGACGGTAGCCGGTTGCCGCCTGCCTACCGGGCTCTGCCTGGGCACCCGGTGCGAGCTTCCGTGGCGGGCCAGGGCACCCGTGTCATGGGGCGGCTGGATACGTGGGCGTCCCGACTCAACGCTAAGGAGAAGATGCAGTGAACCTCGAACGGCCGAATGCCAACGACGTGAGCCAGACGGCGAACCGATCCCGGCATGTCGTCCCGGGCTCGGGAGTCTGCACCCGCTGCATGGACGGCTGCCGCGGGAACTGCGAGGTGTTCAAGAGCTCCTTCCGCGGGCGGGAGGTGATATACCCCGGCCCCTTCGGAACACTCACGGCGGGTGGAGACAAAGACTACCCTATCGACTACTCACACCTGAACATCATGGGGTACGCCTTTGGCGCGGAGGGCCTTCCCGAGGGCGAGGAAGGGAACCCCGACAATACCCTGTTTCCGCTGGTCGATACCGAGACCGAATACGGCGTCGAGAACAAGGTGAAGCTGCGAGCGCCGGTGTTCACAGGTGCGCTGGGGTCGACCGAGATCGCGCGACGCAACTGGGAGCACTTCGCGGCCGGGGCCGGCATCGCCGGCATCACGCTGGTATGCGGGGAAAACGTCTGCGGCATAGACCCGGAGCTGAAGCTTGACAGCAACGGCAAGGTCGCCGACGCGCCGGACATGCGTCGCCGCGTCGAGACCTACAAGAAGTGGCACGAGGGCTACGGCGACATGGTGGTGCAGCTCAACGTGGAGGACACCCGCTTCGGTGTCGCCGAGTACGTCATCGAGAAGCTCGGGGTGCAGACCATTGAGCTGAAGTGGGGACAGGGCGCGAAGTGCATCGGCGGCGAGATAAAGATCGACTCGCTCGAGAGGGCCCTCGAGCTTCAGAGGCGCGGCTACCTGGTCACCCCTGACCCATCCTTGGAGGCAAACCAGCTGGCCTTCAAGGATGGTGCGCTGAAGCAGTTCGAGAGGCACTCTCGGCTCGGCTTCGCGGACCAGGAAGCCTTCATGAAGGAGGTCGAGCGCGTGCGGGGCCTCGGCACCAAGCGCGTCACACTGAAGACAGGCGCCTATCCGATGCGCGAGCTGGCGATGGCCATCAAGTGGTGCTCTGACGCCAAGATCGACCTGCTGACGATCGACGGCGCGCCGGGCGGGACCGGCATGAGCCCGTGGCGGATGATGGTCGAATGGGGCGTGCCCACGTTCTATCTCCAGTGCATGACCAACGAGCTCTGCAACAAGCTGGCGGCGAAAGGCGCTTTCGTGCCGGACATCGCCATAGCCGGCGGGTTCTCGACTGAGGACCACATCTTCAAGGTGCTCGCTATGGGCGCCCCCTACACAAAGGCCGTGTGCATGGGCCGCGCTCTGATGATTCCGGGGATGGTCGGCAAGAACATCGGACTCTGGCTACAGCAAGGCGACGATGCGCTCCCGCGGACAGTATCGCAGTTCGGCTCGAAAGTCGAGGAGATCTTTGTCTGCTACGAGACGCTGGCGGCCAAGTACGGCAAAGATGCGATGAAGGACATGCCGCTCGGCGCCATCGGCATCTACACCTTCGTCGACAGGCTGAAGGTCGGCCTCCAGCAGCTCATGGCAGGAACGCGCAAGTATCAGGTACCCACCATCAGCAGGAATGACGTCACATGGCGCTGACGGAAGAGGCGGCCAAGGTCTCCGGCATCCCTTATGTCATGGATGCCTATCGCGAGGAGGCCGAGAAGATACTCGACGCGTAGAGCCACACGGCGTCCAGACTCATCGCCAGAGGCCAACGGACGTGGCGGCCGGCAATGCCGGCCGCCATTTCTTTGCCCTGGCACTGGAACCGCCGCAGGCGCTCAGAGATCATGGACTGGCACGAGTTCGGACAGCTCCGCGAGCGCGCTCATCGCCTTGTTCTCCACAGGGATGCCGCTCTCGGCGAGTGCCGCCACAGGCGTCAGCCCGGCCACTATCGCCAGGCCGATCCTATCCATCGCCACCGGCACGCTGAGCAGAGGCTGACTAGGCTTGCCGACGGCGAGGATGCCGCCAAGCCCGTTGCGCTCGTATTGGTCGAGCGCCTCCCGGAGGTCGTCTTCGGCCGCGGCCGGCACCTCGCGGAAGCTGGCCAGAATGCGACCTCGCCCGACGAGGCTCGCCTCCTTCACGCTCGTCATCTTGCCGCCGATGAAGAGCTCCGTGGGATCGGCCGTCGTTCCGGCATAGGCAACGAGATGCGTGAAGCGAAGAGGCTTGTCTCGGTAGATTTCGAGCAGTCCCGCGTATCTTGACTCGACAGGTATACCCCGCTTCAGCAGCACCCCGTTGATGGTGACCGTGCAGACCGTGCCGAAGCCAACCATCCCGTCCGGCACCGGAATGCCGCCAATCTTCTGACCGGCTCGCTTCGCTATGACCAGCTCGGACATACAGTACCCGGCACGGAAGACGTCCCACATGATGTCCAGGGCCTCGTCGAAGCGGTCTTTCGGGATGTAGGAGACATTGAGGATAATCTCGCCCTTCTTCTTCTCCATATCGAACGTCGATCGGTAGGCGAGACTATCGATCTTGGATATGACGAACCCGAGCTTGTCGCTCACACCCGCGTTCTCGATCTCCTCGCGGCCGCGTTCGGTGAT
>JALGXV010000243.1 GCA_029821885.1 Candidatus Hebobacteria bacterium | reverse complement strand
ATGGAGAACCAAGAACTCATCGTCGAGGCGGCGGCGACGGGGAACAAAGAAGTCGCGCTCCAGGCCCTGTTCAACGATCCCCTCGTGAGGAACCTGGACAGCGCCCGCGCCATCTTCGACGACCTGCTCGCCGCCCACGCGGAGCATCTGCCGCAGTTCCGCGGCTGAGCGAGCGCCCGTCATGGCCGCCGACAGGGGAACCGACGATCGGCGCGGAACCCTCCGAGTGTCCTCAAAACACGCGGGATTGGCGCAGATATGACCATGTCCCCCAGAGAACGCGTTCTCACCGCCCTCCGCCGGGAGCGGCCGGACCAGATTCCGAAGCACTTCGATCTGACCCCCGGGCTGGTGGATGAGTTCCGTCGGCGGACGGGTGAAGCGGACTATGCCGAGTACTTCCGGCTGGAGCCTCGGTGGGCCGGGATCTCGGGGACGTGCCAACCACGTGACTTCACTCCATATCTGGGCGATGTGCCCGATGTGGATCACCACGACGAGTGGGGCGTCGGCGCGATCATGGCTGGCTTCCATCACTTCGAGCGCATGGTCCATCCGCTGAGGAATGCCACGTCGCCGCGCGAGATCGCCAGCTACCCGTGGCCCGACGTGCTCGCGCCCTATCGCTGGCGGTCAGTCGGCGACGGTGTCGAGCGCTGGCACAACCGCGGTTACGCCGTGTGCGGCAGTCCTCCGGGCGCCTGTGGCGGATCGCTGTATGAGACGTGCTGGTATCTGCGCGGGCAGGAGCAGCTCCTCGTCGATCTCTACGAGAACCCGGACCTCGCGACCGCCTTGCTGGACACGGTCAACAACACGATGATCGAGGCGGCTCGGCGCCTGGCTCACGCCGGGGTGGATATCCTGCGCCTCGGCGACGATGTGGGCTCACAGCGGGCGATGCTGATGAGTCCGGAGACGTGGCGGGAGTGGTTTAGGCCGAGGCTGCGCAACGTCATCCGCACAGCGAAGGCCGCCAAGCCGGACATGCTCGTCTTCTACCACAGCGATGGCAACATCGAGCCCATCATCCCCGACCTGATCGAGATCGGCCTCGACATTCTCAATCCGGTCCAGCCGGAGTGCATGGACCCGGCCCAGCTCAACCGCGAGTACGGCCGCGACCTCGCCTTCTGGGGGACGATCGGCACGCAGACTACCATGCCCTTTGGGGATGCGAAGGAAGTCCGGCGCGTGGTGAAGGAGCGGATCGAGACGGTCGGGCCCGAGGGCCTTCTGCTCGCGCCGACGCACGTGTTGGAGCCCGATGTGCCCTGGGAGAACATCGAAGCGTTCGTGGAGGCGGTGGAGGAGTTCGGCGCCGGGTAGCAAGCGGCGGCCGCTTGTTGCGTGGGGGCAACATAGGCGAGCGCTTCCAGGGGGTAGGATAGGGGCGGAGGGTGCGAACCATGACTGATCCCATGGCCTTCGGCTACGGCGATCTCCGCTTCTCCTGGGGGGACCACATCTGCACCATCTTCCAGAACCGCCAGCAGCAGATGGCGGTGATGATACCATTCATGGCCCATGGCCTGGCGGCGGGCCAGCGCTGTGTCTGGGCCTCGTCGGCGGCGGCCGCGGAGGAGTTCCGGCGGGCCTTGATCGCCAGCGGCGGCGACGTGCCCACCCTGGAGGCCTCGGGGCAGCTCCTGATCATCCCGGACGTCGACTACTATCTCCATGATGGTATCTTCGAGCCGGAGCGGACGCTGGCGCTCGGCCTCACCTTGTACGAAGACAGCCTGCGCGAGGGCTACACTGGCATACGCGCGACGGGCGACGTCTCATGGTTGGCCATCGATCCGGTGGACCTGGACGTGTGGGAGAGGTATGAGCACCAGTTCACGGAGCACATGCGAGGGAAACCGGTGGTCACGGTGTGCCAGTACGACCAGCGCAGGTTCTCCGGAGGCTTCGTGGTGGCGGCACTGCACACCCATCCTATCGTGATCCTGGGTGAGACGGTGTGCCAGAACCCGTTCCTGACGTCGCCGCCGGAGGAGTTCGGAGAGCGCCGGGAGGTGCATTGAGGACATCCCGGCCTGAACCCGGTGGCCCGTGAGCTCCGTCAATCGGCCGCCTGGCCGGCGGGAGGCCACGCGGTCGATGGGCGCAACCGGACCCGTCAGCCGAAGCCCATGAAGAGCATGGTGAAGGCGCTCTTCACCTGCTTGGCGGCCTCCGGGATATCCGGATACCAGCGGTCGGCCAGTATCTCCTGAAGCTCCCTGAGGGCGGCAGCCTCCTGCTGCATGCCGAACTGGAACCTGCGCATGTTGCCCCGCGGCGGACGCTGCTGGGCCAGGTGGCGCCAGGCGTCGAGCAGCTTGGCGAACTCCGCCTCGAACTCTGCAATGTTCTCTGCCGTCACGCCGCCCCGCTCCGCGCCGGTCCCCCACTTCACCACCGGCTCCATCACCGCGTGATAGCGGGTCAGCTCGTCGCCGGACCATCGCACGCCGTTCCGCTCTCGGATGTCGAGCCAGATCCATCGCACCCGTTCCAGAGATTCGTGAGACTCCTTCATTCGCCCCGCGTGAAGCTGCCATTCCGCCACGTGAAGGTAACCTGTGATTGCGGCCAGGTCGGCCTGCCACCGTTCGTCCTCGGCGAACTCGGGCGGCGGACCCTCGTGGTAGGCGTTCAGCAGTGCATACCAACGCTCGCGGGACTGCGACATCGGGACTTTGGCGCCCTCTTGCGTCCCGCTCGACGTTGCCAGAAGCGAGCGCTTGTAGAACATGTTCCACTGGAGGTAGGTCTCTTCGAACTCCGAACGGGCGATGACGGCCGTCGGCCCCGCTCTCCCACCCGCTCGTCCTCGGCGCCCTCTGGCGGCATCCCCCCTGAGGCCCCGACGACCGCCGGGTCGGGCAGCGACTTCGCTCCCGCCGCTGGCCTCAGCCCGCGGCGCTGCGAGAAAGAGACCTGCCAGCATGCCCAGACACGTCGCCGAGATGATTGTACGGCGCCTCCAACTCACAAGCACCATTCCCCCTTTCCGCACTGCCGTGGGGCCGGACACTGCCTGCCGTTACGGCCAGGCGCAAACGCCATCGCAGAGTTGACTTCGCAGGGCGCGACCGGGTCCCTTCCGCTCCGGCGCGCCAAGCGCGGAGATCTACGGGGGAGGCGCAGGCCGTGCCGACCGGCTAGCCCTTTATCCCGCTCAGCGCAATGCCGCGAGTGAAGTAGCGCTGACCGATGAGGAAGATGAGGAGGACCGGAATGGTCACCACGACCGTGCCCGCCATGAGCAGGTCCCAGCTCGTCGTGTACTGGGTCTGAAAGACCTGAAGGCCGACCTGGAGAGTCTTCATGGAATCCTTGCTCATGATGAGCAGCGGCCACAGGAACTCGTTCCAGGCGGCGGTGAAGGTGAATATGCCAAGCGTCGCGAGCGCCGGCTTGGACAGCGGAAGGATGATGCGCCAGTAGATCCCGGCCTCCGAGCAGCCGTCTATCCGGGCCGCGTCCTCCAGCTCTCGCGGCAACGTCATGAAGAACTGCCGCAGCAGGAAGATGCCGAAGGCCCCGACGGCCATGGGAAGGACGAGACCGGGGTAGCTGTTGAGGAGACCGTGGCCGCCGGCCCCGAGGATGTCGTTCCCGCCGACCAGCGGCCAGTGTTTCAGCATGATGAACACCGGCACCATCGTCACCTGGGCCGGGATCATCATCGTGCCCAGCACCAGGATGAAGAGCACATTCCGGCCGCGGAACTGCAGCCGCGCAAACGCATAGGCGGCCATCGAACAGAAGAGCAGATTGGAGATGGTAACGGCCCCCGCGTAGATGATCGTGTTGATGAAGTAGCGCCCGAAGGACGCGGCCTGCATCGCCTCGCGGTAGTTCTCCCACCTCCACTCGCCCGGAATCCAAACCGGCGGGAAGCGGAAGATCTCGGACTCCGGCTTGAGCGAGGTCGATACCATCCACAGGAACGGCAGGATCATCGCGAATGCGCCCACCGCGAGCACGACATGCAGGAGCGATGGCTTGACGATTCTGCGCATCATACGTACTCTACCTCGCCGCCGCGCAGAAGGCGGAGGTTGATGAGCGACATCACGAAGATGATGCCGAACAGCACGAACGCCATCGCCGAGGCATATCCCATCTTCATGAAGCTGAAGGCGTTTTGGAAGATCTGGTGCACGATCACCGTCGTCGCGTTGTTCGGCCCGCCATTGGTCATCACGTAGACCTGCGCGAAGACCTGAGAAGCGCCAATGACCGAGACCACGAGGATGAAGGCCGTCGTCGGCTTCAGCAACGGCCAGGTGATAGAGCGAAACCGCTGCCAGGGCGTGGCGCCGTCGATGATCGCCGCCTCGTAGAGATGATCCGGTATGCCCTGCAGGCCGGCCAGATAGATCACCATGTTGTAGCCGAGGCCCCGCCAGATCGACATGGCGATGATCGCGGGCATGGCCTGGCCCGGATCGGCCAGCCAGGTCTGGGGAGCGATCAGGACCTCTCGTCCGGTGATGGAGGTCAGCCCGCGAGAGAGCAGCTCCAGCGCATAGTTGAGCAGCCCGTAGTTCGGATCGTAGATCCACATCCACACCAGCGACACCGCCACGAGACTCGTGACGACGGGAAGGTAGAAGGTCGTTCGGTAGAGCGTTACTCCCCTGAGCCCGGCGTTCAGCAGCAGCGCGAGCCCCAGCGCGAGCGCCATCCCGATCGGGATCGTCCCGATGGCGTACTGGGCCGTGTTGCGTAGAGAGAGGTAGAAGACTCCGCGGTTCCCGACATCCTCGGCGATGCGAGCGTAGTTCTTCGCACCGATCCACGTGGGCGAGTGGATGATGTCGTAGCGGCAGAAGGACAGATAGAAGGCCGCCACAACCGGGATCAGCACGAAAAGGAAGAACAGCGCCAGCCCGGGCGTCAGGAACACCCAGGCCGTGCGCACTTGGCTCTTCGCGATCGGGGCGGTTCGCGCCATGCTCCCTGCTATCGCAAGCCCGCGGCGACGGTCAGCAACGCC
>JALGXV010000242.1 GCA_029821885.1 Candidatus Hebobacteria bacterium | reverse complement strand
TTCCCGAACTGATCTTCACGCCAGCGACCAAGGCCGAGTCGGGCCACGACGAGAACATCTCACCTGGGCAAGCGAGAGAGATCGCGGGATCAAAGACCTACGACAGGCTCGAGGAGCTGAGCCTCGCGATCTACCAGAAGGCGGCCGACTACGCACGCGAGCGCGGGATCATCATAGCAGACACCAAGTTTGAGTTCGGCCGGGTCGGCGACGGGCTCATTCTCATCGATGAGGTACTGACCCCGGACTCATCTCGATTCTGGCCGCTGGATGACTATAACCCAGGCCGACCCCAGAAGAGCTTCGACAAGCAACCCGTCCGGGACTACCTCGACTCCGTGGGCTGGGACAGGGAGCCTCCGCCTCCTCCGCTACCTCAGGATGTTGTCGATAGTACCAGCGCGCGCTATCGGGAGGCGCTGAGGCTGCTAACGGGCCATAGCTTGGACTAGGCCGGGCGCGGGGTCTACTGACAGAATCCGGCGGGGAGGGTCACAGACCCTCCCCGCCAAGCACAGAGTCGTCCGGTGGTTCCCTCTGCGTTGACTATCTCTGCTCTCCGTCCCTCTGTCGGGCAAGGCGCCGCCACGCGCGCCGCCGCTTGTTCCTGTCCACCTGCAGAACGCGGTCGAGCTGTTCGGTCATCTGCGCGTACCGCAGCGCGGCGTCATCCATCTCCCGGGCCAGCGCCTCCGCTGCCACAGGATCGCGTACCTCAGCGTCCCCTGTTCGATCCTTCACGGCGTTCATGACACGCCCCCGCGGCCTCTTCCACAACTATTAGACGCGGGAAGCGCCCAAAAGGTTTCGCCGAAGACGCGACAACGCGGGTAGTGCGAAGATGCTCGCTAGCGTACGGAAAGGCCGAGCGTGCCGTACGCCAGCGCGGTGGCTCGGATGACAGAGATGTTGATGGCGAGCAGCGAGAGAACAGCCGCGGCCAGCACCACCTTCGCCCACCGGCCGTCGGCGACGAGCGCGCTCAGCCCGCGCGCGGCGACCGGCGCCAACAACGGAAATACCGTGACCATGTACCGTCCGCCGGTCAAACCCATGCGCCAGTCGAGGAAGAACGCGTTCCTCAGCAGGCCGGCGAGGACCAGGGCCCCTGTGAGCAGACAGAGCCCCAGCGCCTGTGCCTCGAAGCGCGGAAGCGGACGGCTCTTCCTGCGCAGCAAGGCGACCGCCAGACCGCCAGCCGAGAGCACCATCAGGCCGCCAAAGACGAGCGCCACGAGGCCAAGGCTCATTTCGGCCTGCACCACGTCCGCAGGCACGAAGCTGAACAGGAAGATCGCTCCTGGAAACGCGGTCAGTAGAGCCGCACGCCGGGCCTCGGGGAGCTCCGTCAGGGGCGTGTAGTAGGCATAGGAGAACGGATGTCCGTAGATCAGCCATTTATGCACGTACCACCAGGCAGGCAGGGCGAGGGCCAGCCCCGCCATCCCGGCAATGCGTGCAACGCGCTGTCGCCCTGACTCAGACCCCGGCTCCAGCGCCAGCACAAAGACCGAGACCGGAACGAGAGCCAAAGCCGTCTCCTTCACGTTGATGGCCCCGCCCACCAGGAGGCCGAGGATCACCGCGTCCCGACGACTCCCCCCAAACCGGAGCAACCGCGCCCACTGCCAGGCTGTCGCGGCGAAGAAACAGTGAAGGAGTGGGTCGTTGTTGATGACACCGGTCACATAGGTGAACATCGGAGTGAAGGCCAGCAGGCCGACGGCGCCCAGCCAGATTGCCGGCCGATGCGGGAAGATCGTGCGCGCACACGCCCACGTCAGCAGGAGGGTCACCACGCCGAGCAGCACCGACAACAGCCGCACCGGCCGCACCGCGCCGGGAACCGTGAAGCGCACGAGCTCGCCTGACGGACCCGATGTGTAGCGTACCGGCTGGTCTGGCAGCCCCGCGAAGATGCGCCAGACAACTGCAGCCAGCGCGTAGTAGGCCGGGGGATGGTGGGCTTCGTGAGTTCGCGCGGCGCCGGGGACGTACGCATCATCGGTTTCGTCACGGCTGATATCTGGGAAGCGACCGTCCAGTGCCACTGACTGCACGTAGATGATATGGCCGGGCTCGTCGGGCCCCCACTGCAGGCGCGTGGCGAGAGACTGCACTGTGGCGAGTGCGCAGTACGCCGCCAGAATCGCCGCAAGCCCCAGCTTGGCAGGCAGCGCCCGCGGTCCGGCCGCGCTCTCTGCCGATGGCGTCCTCATGCAGCCCCCAATTTGGCCTGCGTCGGGCGATTCCTGCATGCCGCCAGAGCCTTCGCAGGGCTCAGAGGCCCGACCTCGAATCCTGTTGCCGACCTCGCCCCACAAACGGTCTCGAGCCACACCGATGCCTCTGATTCGCGTCTTCGATCTGGGCAACGTCCTGCTCTTCGTGAACGAGGACCTCTTCTTCGAGAGGCTCCGTGCTCGCTGCCGCGCCCCGGGTGACTGCAGAGCTGTGTTCGTGGAGCAATATGACCGTGCCAGGGTAGACCGTGGCGGGGACTTCGCCGCTGTCCACAGGAGACTCTTGAACGACATCGGGCTCCAGATGGACTTCGATGAATTCACGCACTCCTGGAACGACATCTTCACGGCGAATCCGCCTATGCTGGAGCTTGTGCGGAACAGCCCGCGGCCGCGCTATCTCCTCTCCAATACGAACGAGCCGCATGTGACGTGGATACGGGGAAGCTACCCGGAGATCTTCCCGCTCTTCGACGGATGTGTTCTCTCCAACGAGGTAGGCGTCCGCAAGCCGGACCCCCGCATCTACCGGCACGTCGAGTCGCTGAGCGGGGCCCCGCCGGGCCGGCATGTCTTCATAGACGACGTGTCGGACTACGCGCAGGGCGCGCGCGACGTCGGGTGGCACGCGATCCACTTCCGCGCGGTCGACGACTGCCTGGAGCGCCTCGCAGCGCTTGAGGCCGAAGCGTAGGAGGCAGCAGCTATCGCTTCATCTTGGCCCTGCTTGTCGCTTCCTGCCTCAGATCTGTCAACAACGCGATGGACCCGCGAGGAGACTGGCCTCCCTCCTCACTCTCAGGAGTCCGAGGCGGCCGGAGCCGCCCATTGTCCACACATCATGGCTGTGTCGCGTCAGCGAGAAGTCGCCCGGCTGTCAGCAGGTTGGCGGGGAGGTGTGGCGCTCCTGCCGACGTGCTGCCCGAGGCCGCAGTCGATTGGCTTAGTTGGTACGTCTCCAACTCGTACAGCCACCACCTCCAGTCCTCATATGCCTGGTATTCTTCCCACGTGATGCGTCCCGCCTGATAGGCGGCGTTCCCCGTGTAGTAACCGTCGAAGTAGATGGCGTCCGTCAACACCCATGCGGAGTTGTAGTCCATGACTGTCTGGCGCATCAAGTAGCTGGCCATCTGGTCTCGCGTTACAGGCCAGGTGGGGCTATAGTGTGTCGCGTCCGTTCCCTGGGTCACGCCGTACTCGACCAGAAACCCAATATCCTGGTCATGGGGAGAGCTTGGCGAGCAGTCCCCAAAGTAAGCAGAGCCTGGATAGTGGGTGATGGTCGCCGCCCGCTCAGCCCAAGCAAGCCCCAGGCAGAATCCCAAGGCGATTGCGAGTGCAACTGTTGTGGCAAAGCGCATAGCACTCCCTCCTTAGCCGCATGAAGCGGTATCGGGGCAGCAGCAGATAGCTCAGGACCCCTCGCTCACCATTTCCCCCCAACCCTCCCACTGCCTTCCCTTCTTCGCCGGCATGCCATTGTCGTTCGATGCCTTGGCGATTTGGCGATCCGTCGCCTTCGTCATCTCAGCCTGAGCAGCGGCAACGCGCCGCCGCGACTCCCGTATTGTCGGGCCTACAAACGAAATGCCGCGCGCAGGACGGAGGGCGCGATTAGTGTGGAACAACAATGCAGATGGGCTTCGGCGTGCCTCAGCCAGTGCCAGCCGCTCGGCTGGGCGCCTGTAAGGCAGTAGGGACCGGACTACGGCAGCGACGGAGCCAGACGGACAACCAGTGATTCGCCAACGGAGCCGCTGTATGCGTCTGAGCTATCTGTTGTTGGGAGCGGTGTTGTTTGCCTTTGGGGGTCTACTCATCGCGTCGGCCAGCTACGAGGGGGACGCTCTGACGTGTCTGACTGGTATTCTCTCCTTCGTACTGGCGGCCCTGACCACAGTTGCCGCGCGTCCCCGACCGCTCCGCTCGCAGGCGGAGGCCGATTCGACGACAGTGTGGGACACAGCAGCGGCTCCTCGCCTTGGGGAAATGCTGGTCAGCCGCCGCTTGATTTCAAAGGAAGCCCTGGCGAGTGCGCTTGAGCAGAAGAGGGGCACCACGAAGCGCCTTGGCCAGGTCCTGGTTGAGATGGGTGCGGTGACGCATGCGCAGCTCGTGGAGATACTAGAGGAGCAGTTTGCCAAGAGGGCCTGGCAGGCAGAGGGACTAGGGCCGAAACCGGCTGAATAGCCGAACGTACAGCACACGGGTCCCTGCCCCCTGGCGGCCACCTATACCGTCGCATAGCGCAACACGGCGCTGGTGGCGTGACCTCCTGGGTACCGTTACGGCAGTCCGGCCCCGGAACCTGGGGAACCCCGATGAGCAGTCACTAACAGATAGCACCTCACGCGAAGCACCGGGGCCGGACCTCATGCTCAGTCCGCGCTACCACTCTTGCAGTTAGCACCGGGGTCGAACTCAAGGGCCCCTGGCAAGTGCCCGCCGCTCGGACTGCGCTCCTGGGATAGGCGCCCCCACAGCGGACGCCGGACTAGCCTCTGTCGATTGTCATGGCTCGCGCTCGAGAGCGCCCCCAGGAGTCTGCGGGCACATCCCGAACCTAGCCTCGGGAGGACGTCCAGCGGTGGCGCCCACACCTTCAAGTCGGCGATGCGCGCGGTGCTCATTCTCGATGCGGTCGAACGGTCAGCCGAGGGCAAGTCACTGTCCGAGGTAAGCTCCGAGCTAGGCCTGGACAAGGCAACCACCCTCCGCATATTGGAGACGTTGGCCGCCGAGCGAGTCCTGGTCAAGGATGCTAGCACCAGCCGTTACAGCAGCGACCTCACCTCGTGGACCTACTTCTCCGAGTTCCTACGCCCCGCACTCACCCTCATCTCTACGGCTGAGGCGATCCTCGATGACCTGAGCGAGTCAGCGGAGGCGACGAGTCTGCTCGTTCTTCCCACACTCGGAGGCCGGACGGCAGTCGCTCCCATGCACTCCTGTCCGGATGTCAGCCTGTACTACGACCCCCGCCGGGCGCCGGAGAGCAGGCCGCTTCACGCGCCCGCAGCCGGTAAGTGTTATCTCGCAGCGCTCCCCAAGGAGGAACTCGCCCGGTACTTCGAGTCGAAGCTGGAGAGAGCGACCGACAACACCATCACGTCGCCGTCCACGCTGAGAAGGGAGTTGGCGCGGGTGCGTCGGCAAGGCTACGCGCTGAGCCGCGGCGAGGCCCACGACGGTGCCTCTGGACTAGCGGTGCCGGTGCGAGCGCCCACAGGAGCAGTGGCGGGAGGGCTGGCACTGGGCTTCGTTGGCACCGATGTCGCGGAGCGCGAAGGAAAGGCCTTCGTCCCGGCACTGGCGGCGGCGGCCCAGCAGCTGTCAGGCCTGATGACCTGGCGGTCGTGGCTGCGTTACGTAAGGCAGGCCGGTGTACAGCAGGTGCAAATGCCATCGCCCTGGGATACGCCGGACCCCGCTGTCGAGGAGGACGGCGTTCGCCGCGTTCGGACGGTCGCCCGAATGATTCGCCTGATGGCTTTCCTGTTCACACGTCCGGAGGGCGTCTCCGTGGGAGAAGTCGCTGAACGCAGGAGGCTCGGGAAGCCCACGGCATGGCGACTGCTCAACACGCTCGTGTCAGGAGGGATGCTCTGGCAGGATGCCTCAGAGAAGCGCTATCGGGTCAGCCCCCTCTTCTGGCTGCAACGGGCCCCTGTCCTCCGGTCAGCGGCCTCACGGGCTGGCGCCGTCACGAGCGTGCTCAAGGAGGTCGCGGAGGCCACAGGGCAGACCGTCTCCCTGGGCCTGCCCGACCGCGAGGAAAGGGGAGGGGTCGCCTACCAGTACGCGCTTCCCGGCCGCCCTGTCTGCTGGCGAGTCGGCCACGGACCGCCAGCGCCTCTCCATACAACGGCCGGCGGCAAGTGCTACCTTGCGGCCCAGTCTAAGTGGGCCCTCGAGAAGTACATCCGACGCGGACTGGCCTCCATGACCGATAGGTCCATCACTTCCCCGGAGCAGCTTCGCCGAGAACTGGAAGAGGTGCGCCGGAAGGGGTATGCGGTGAACCGTGAGGAGGTGAGTCGAGGCGCGGAGGCTCTAGCAGTCCCGGTGGCCGACGCGAGAGGCACAACCGTCGGAGGCGTGGTGATCATCTCGGTGACAACGAAGCTGACGGAGAAGCAGATCAAGCAGTGGCTTCCCCTTCTTCGCCGGGTGGCTGGCAGGCTTTCCCAGTTGCTGGTCCCAGGCTGGCGAGAGCAACTCGAGGAGCAGGGCTCCACACCTGCGGCGGGGTCGCGGGAAGAGCGTGTCACATAGTAAAACAGAGTTGCGCTTTGGCGCGCCCCGTGCTACGATGCAGATGAGTCCGGCCCCGGTGAATCGTGCTGAGTGGGCGCTAACAAGTTGAGTTGGGCACCGGGGCCGGACTCGGTTGCACTGTAGGACCCCCGGTTGTACGAGGCCATCTCTATTCTACCACAGATGTCCCAAAGCGCAAGGTCCTACTGAGTCTCGCGCTCCCGCCGCATCTGGACCTCTCCGAAGCTAGCCAACGGACTGGGCCCGCGGCGTAGCCATGACGGCACCCGTCGTTCATGTAGGTGTAGCACCGCGCTGTCGAGAGCTTCCGCCAAGCCCCGAGGCGCATGACGGCCGGGAGCGGTGCCCCATTCAGCAGGCCCTGAGTGGCGAACGTGTGGCGGCGTAAGTGGATTGGACGTGGCGGAGGACGGCCGGCGGCCGGGCTCTCCGCACTATGGGGCAGCAGTTCCTCCTGAGGAGCCAGCGGAAGTACACCCGAAGTGCTGTTGCTTCATCTTGACCCTCTTCTTCGCAGGCGGGTATAATCCCAAAGAGAAGCGGGGATAGCTCAGTTGGCAGAGCGTCAGCCTTCCAAGCTGAATGTCGCGGGTTCGAACCCCGTTCCCCGCTCCAGGACAGGAAGAGCAACGGGGACCGGCCGTCGGCGCGCTTGTGGCCGACGGGCCGTATCTTAGGGCGGTAGATCGTCCGAGGAGGTATATGTTCATGTCGTCTGCAGAGAAGAAGGTCGCCTACGCACTGGTGATCGTTCTCGTGGTGATGGTTGTTGCCTACTTCGCCACGGGCAAGTCGGAGGTGCCCGCGGCGGATGCGGACTCGCTTCAGCTCGCTTCAAGCGGGGGAATGGCCGGCACGGAGGTGTGCGCGCCGACCTCGGGCGTCGGTCCGGAGGGAGTGCCCACGCAGGAGTTCGGGAAGGAGGGCGCGACGCTGGAGATAGTGGCCGCGCTCCCCATCACCCATGGCTGCCACGTGGAGACCGAAGCGGAGTTGAAGAAGGCCCACGAGGAACACCCGGGCGACATTCACCTTATCATCTACGACCTGTTCGGCAGAGAGGGACAGGAATTCGTCGCGCAGAACGGCGGGCAGCGGGCGCTGGTCTTCATCAACGGGAAGAGCAGCTTCCAGCTGGACGGGAGAAATGTGAAGCTGGAGGTGAGAGAGGGCGGCACCTACGTCCCCAGCGATATCATCCCGATCGTCGAGCAGGAGCTCAGCAAGGCCGGCTAGCCTTCCCGCCGCTTAACCAACCAGCATCAACATGGTATGATACGGGCGAGCGCGCCCGTAGCTCAGTTGGATAGAGCGGCTGCCTTCTAAGCAGCGGGTCGCAGGTTCGAATCCTGCCGGGCGTGCCACAAGTTTGGCTTCCCAGAGCGGTGACCGTAGCTCAAGGGTAGAGCACCGGACTGTGGATCCGGTGGTTGGGGGTTCAAATCCCCTCGGTCACCCCATCTTTCTGGCCGAGTCAGGGAGCAGATATTGACAGGAGCCACCGGGGACTCCCGCCGCTCCTCCCCTGCTCGCTACCCCTCAGTGCTCTTGAGGTACCCGATGGCACTTCGCAGCTTGTCTTCGAGGGGCGCAGGGCGGAAGTCCTCGACGCTGATGTGCCCCGCGTAATCGACGGCCTTCAGCTTCCTGAGGAGCCGAGGGTAGTCGTAGAGGCCATCGCCGAGCGGACAGCCTTGCCACTCCCACTGGACGGTGCCGACATCGTCTCTGCCCTTGTCCAACGGACGGTGGCCGCCGACGTGGACGTGGCCCAGGTACGGCCCGAGCAGTTCCAGGGCGATCTCCGTCGTCTCGAAGCCATCGCGCACCATGTTATTTGCGTCGAGTATTACGCATACGTGAGCCGGGTCCCAATTGGAGACGATCCGATGGGCGAGCGAGGCGCTGGGGTGGATCGTGTGCCCGTGAATCTCCAGAGCCGCCTTTACACCGAAGCCCGCGACAACTTCGACGGCCTTGCCGTAGGCTTCGACCGCCTCCTCATACAGCTCGTTGTAGTCCTGTGAGCCATCGTAGCCCTTTGGGCAGCCCACACGGAGGAACGGCGCGCCACATGCCTGGGCGCCCTGTGCGAGGAGCCTCACCTGCTCCAGGTCTGTGGCCGCTGCGTTGCTTGCTATGCCCGCGATGGCCAACCTGCAATCGCCCGCGACTTGCTTCATGTGCGGTGCGTTGTCAAGGAAGTTCTCCGGCGTGAGGTCGTTCTTGTGCTCTCCCCACTCGCTGTAGCCCTTGCCGCGCTGCTCTTCCGGCACGCGTCTCACACGCCACTCAATCCCGTCGAAGCCAAGGCGATGGAGAAGCGCCGTCTGCTCCTCCATCGTGAGCTCCGGCATCATGACCGACGTCGCGCTGTACCTCACTCTCTTCTCCCTTCCGTCGCTCACGTGGTTCCGCTCCGCGCGTCCCGGTCCTGCCGAGCCTGGCGGGGGTGCTCGACGCTGGCGCCACGATGGCCCGGCACATCCTCACCCCATGGGAATCTCCGGGCGGCAGCCTGAGGCCCCTGACGGGAGAAGCGTGCTGCTCCTCTCAATCGAAGAACGGCCGACCGTGTTATTCTCTGTGCAGGTGAAGCGGCCTGGAGTCCGAAGATCACGATCTGGGTGGTCGTGCCGTCACCGGATCGGACGGCGGGTAGCCAGACAGCTCTCGGAGGAGCTAGGTATGTCGGCGCTACGTCTCTTCGCATTGACGGGATTGGCTTTCGCCTTCATCTCCTGCGGCTGCGGCC
>JALGXV010000030.1 GCA_029821885.1 Candidatus Hebobacteria bacterium | reverse complement strand
AGACAGGGCGATCAGAGATTCTTCGTGAAGGTCGGCGACCCTATCGGCGGCGGATACCGCGTCCAGTCGATAGGCCATCAGCAGGTGGTGCTCGCCGGCCAGCAAGGCAACGTAATCCTTAGGATGGGAGGGAGGCAGTAGCGCCATGACTCGCACAAGACTGTTGATGGGGAGTAGCCTGGTCATCATCTTGACCTTGCTGCTCGCGGCGAGCAGTGTTCTCGCCAATGGTGTCGGCCGGCAGGATGCTGCCGGCGCACCGGGAGCGGCCGCCACGGGTGCGGCCACCCCCGGCGCCTATGGAAGCCCGGCGGCAGCGGCCGGAGCCGCCGCTGGCGCGCCCGTGTCAACCGGGCGCTTCACACTGGAATTCGTCGACGCAGATCTGGTGGACGTCTTCCAGGCACTGGCCACTCAGAGCGGTGTCAACATCGCGGTGAGCGGGAGCGTCCAAGGCAAGACGACGCTTCGACTGCGCAATGTCACGCTCGAGCAGGCCATGAACATCGTCACCAAGCTCAACGGCTACGACTACGCCTGGGTGGAGGCGGCATATGTCGTCGGCACGCCTGAGGAGGTCCGCACAATGCGCGTGGCCGACCTGCGCACCTCTGTGGTGGTGCTGCAGCACATCCGGCCTGAGTACGCGCAGGAAGTGCTCGCGAAGCTGACGCCCGACGTCACCGTGTCCACTCAGAAGGGCGTGCGATCGGTCGTCCTGCTCGGCACGGAGCCTTCGCTCTCGAAGGCACAGCGGGCCCTCGCCGAGATCGACGTGGAGCCGTTGCCACAGCCGCCGACCACCGAGATCGTTCCGATCCGGTATCTGATGGCCGACGAGGTGGCGGAGATGATCGTGGCGGCGTTGCCCGAGGTTGTCGTTCAGCCCGGGTCTCAGCCCAACAGCCTCGTGATAACGGCCGATGCCCTGCAGTGGGAGAGCGTTCGCTCTCTGCTGGCGAACGTCGATGTTCCGCCGCCACCGGCGCAGGCCGTGCAGAGGATCTACTATGTCAAGTACATGAGCCCCACTGAGCTCCAGTCCTCTCTGGCCTCCTTGTTGCCGGACGTGCACGTCACGCTGGCCCCGCGCTCGTTCACACCGTCGGTCGCGAAGCCGACGGGCGGAGTGGGCGGAACTGCGGCGCTCCTGGCAGCTCCGCAGTTCGAGGGCGCAGCAGGCACGGGGCTCGGAGCGGAAGCCGAGGCGGCCGGCGCGCCCGTGACGGCGCTCGTTCTTGCTGGGGCTCCATGGACTGTGGAACGCGCCCTGCAGATTCTCGACAGCCTGGACACGCCTCCGAAGCAGATCCACATCGAGGCCATGGTCACCGAGGTGTCTCGCGAGGATATCACCCGCCTCGGCATCGACTGGGGCCCGTCGGAGGACCCAGGACTGGGCGTCACGGGTGTTCCCTTCACCATGGGTGAGGAGAGACAACCGGGCGACCCCAAGTGGAGAGACCTCTCGTTCGGGACGATCCAGCGAACCTATCTCCAGTGGAGCGCCTCGATCAGGGCCCTGGAGGAACAGGGCCGTGCGCGGATCCTCTCCAATCCGAGCGTGACGACTCTGGACGGCAGGCAGACGGCGCTGCATACCGGCGAGACCTACTACTACGAGGTCGCGGTCGCGGCGGCAACTACAGGCGGTATCGTGAAGGACATCCGCACGTTCGACGTGGGCATCAGCCTCATCGTGAACGCCCGCGTGAACGAGGAAGGCATGGTAACCCTGACGCTATCACCAACGGTCGCGGCGCTGGTGGGCACGAGCGAGTTCGCCCTGCCGGTCATCACGGAGCGTACCGTCAATACCTCCGTCCGCGTCAGGAGCGGCGACACGGCGGTGATAGCCGGCCTGGTTGCCGACGGGGAAGTCGTCACCGTGAAGAAGATCCCATTCCTGGGCGATATCCCCGTCTTGGGCGAGCTGTTCAAGAGCCGCGAGCGGAGACCGATCCATCGAGAGATTCTGGTCTTCGTGACGCCCACGATTGTGGAAGTCTAGTCCGATCGCCCCGGCAGATCGGGGGCGATCCGCGTGCCGAGAAGAGAGATGATGCCCACAACTTAAGGCGACAGAGCAGAGCATGGCGCGGGCACTGGGGGCTTGCCCAGCCGGGCAGGCCCCCTTTCGTCGCCCAGAGCCCTGCTCGAGCACAGTGAGGCCGACAAGGCGAGTTTGACTATGGAGACCAGGACAGTCGCGGACATCGTGCGCGAAGTGACGGACATCTCGGACGAGCAGTTGCGGCAGGCACTGGACGTCCAGAAGGAGACCCGCGAGCCGCTCGCCCAGATTCTGGTCAACATGGGCCTGATAACCGAGAAGGAGAAGGTCCGGATACTCGGGCGTCAGTGGGGCATCCCGTTCCTCGATCTAACCGAGAAGCAGATAGACAAGGACCTCCTGAAGCTCATCCCCCACCACCTGCTGCAGCGCTGGAAGGCCGTGCCAGTCGACAGGAACGGCCCGCGGCTAGTTGTAGCGATGGTCAACCCGCTGGACGTCTACGCGATCGACCAGATGCGCTTGGTCGCAGGCATGGACATCGAGTCGGTCATCGCCTCGGCGGAGGACATCGGCACCGCCCTGGGGCAGTCGATGTCGGCACGGGAGGAACTGGCCGGGGCCCTGCAAGACATGAGCCAGGACTTCGGCGGCGAGACCACCGACATCGAGGTGGAATCTGCCGAGGCCGGCGAGGAAGACCTGGGGATCGATGAGCTGCGGGAACTCATGGAGGACGCGCCGGTCGTGCGGCTGGCGAACCTCATCATCGACCAGGCACTCCGCGACAAGGCGAGCGATATCCACATCCAGCCCGAGGCGAACCGAGTCAGGGTCCGCTACCGGATCGATGGCATCTTGCACGACACGATGACAGTCCCGAAGAAGGCCCAGGCCCCCCTCGTCTCGCGCATCAAGGTGATGGCCGATTTGGACATCGCAGAGAGGCGGGCGGCGCAGGACGGCCGCATTTCCCTGCGGGTGGGGGGCAAAGAGTACGACTTCCGGGTCTCCACCAATCCAGGCGTGAGCGGAGAGAAAGTCGTCATGCGAATCCTGGACAAGAGCGGCGTCCAGGTCAAGCTCAATCAGCTGGGCATCCCTAACATCATGATGGAGGAGTTCGATAGTCTCATCAACCGTAGCTACGGCATCATCACAGTGACCGGCCCGACGGGCTCGGGCAAATCCACGACGTTGTACTCGGTCCTGAACCAGCTCAACAGCCCGGAGCAGAACATCCTCACGATCGAGGATCCGGTCGAGTATCAGCTGCCAGGACTCACCCAGACCCAGGTCAACGTACGGGCGGGAGTGACCTTCCCGAGTGCGCTGCGGACATTCCTGCGCCAGGACCCGGACATCATCCTCGTGGGCGAGATCCGGGACGGGGAGACTGCGCTCATCGCAACCGAGGCCGCACTCACGGGTCACCTGGTCTTCAGCACACTTCATACAAACGACGCGCCCACGGCCATCGCGAGGATGATCGAGATGGGCATTGAGCCATTCCTCGTGGCCTCTTCGGTGATCGGCGTGCTGGCCCAGCGCCTCGTGCGGGTGATCTGCCCGGATTGCAAGGAAGCCTACACGCCGCCGGTGGAGGCCTTCCGCCGGCTCAATCTGGCGATGGATCTGGAGTCGGTGACGTTCTACCGCGGCCGCGGCTGCGAGCGCTGCCGCCAGACCGGATACAAGGGCCGAATCGGGGTCTTTGAGCTGATAACGGTGAGCAACCACTTGCGAGAGCTGATCCTCCGCAAGGCGCCGACTCACGAGCTCCGACAAGCGGGACTCGAGTCGGGGATGGTCACCCTTCGGCAGGACGCTATGCAGAAGATCCTGGAGGGGATAACGACGATGGAGGAGGCGTTGAGAGTTGTCTACACTGGCTAGCACACGGGGAAAGCCGAGCATCGAGAGCTACTCTCTCGATGAACTGTTGGCGATGGCGGCGGAACGACAGGCGTCGGACCTGCACCTGACGGCCAACCTCCCTCCCACCATGAGAATCGACGGCCACCTGAGGCCGATGAACTTCGACCGGCTGGAGCCGTCGGAGTGCCAGCGTCTGGTCTACAGTATCCTGACGGACCACCAGATCGAGGAGTTCGAGCGGACGCACGAGCTCGATTTCTCCCATGGAATCGCCAAGGTGGGGCGTTTCCGCGTGAACGTCTACATGCAGCGGGGATCGATTGGCGCGGCCTTTCGGCTCATTCCGCGGCGGATCCCCACCTTCGATGAGCTCGGCCTGCCGCCGATCGTAAGAAAGCTGGCCGGGCGAACGAGCGGGCTGATGCTGGTCACCGGACCTACAGGAAGCGGCAAATCCACCACCCTGGCCGCGTTGGTTGAACACATAAACCAGAATCGCGACTGCCACGTCATCACGGTGGAGGATCCGATCGAGTACCTTCACCGCCATCAGCGGGCGATGGTCAACCAGCGGGAGCTGGGAAGCGACACCTACGGCTGGGCCGCAGCGCTGCGCTCTGTGCTCCGGGAGGACCCCGATGTGGTTCTCATCGGAGAGATGCGCGATCTGGAGACAATCGACAGCGCGCTGAAGATCGCCGAGACCGGCCACCTCGTGCTGGGGACACTGCACACGCGCAACGCTCCGCAGAGCGTGGACCGGATCATCGACGTCTTTCCCCCACACCATCAAGAGCAGATCCGCGTCCTCCTGGCCGGCGCACTAGAGGCCGTCATCGCACAGCAGCTGCTGCCGAAGATCAGCGGCGTGGGCCGGGTGGCGGCGGTGGAGGTGCTCGTCGTGACGGCCGGCATTCGCAACCTTATTCGCGAGGGGAAGACGCACCAGATATACTCCATGGTCGAGACCGGCGGCGACGAGGGAATGCAGACCATGGACCGGGCCCTGGCCGTGCTCGTGCGCCAGGGGCAGATCGCCGACAATGAGGCGGCGGCACGCGCCATCGACGACGACAACTACAGGCGCTGGCTCGCCACTCTGTAAGGTCAGCCGAAAACACGGAATAGAGAGGTGTACGACGGCCGCTGTCGGCGGCCGCAAGGAGGGATATCCGTGCCCACTTACAGATATAGCGCCATGGATCAGAGCGGGCGCACCGTCACCGGCACGCTGGAGGCGGATAGCTTCGAGCTTGTCAGGGCCAAGCTCTCCGATCTGAGCTATCACGTCTTGAGCATCAAGCAGGCCAAGGGCGGCAGCAGCTTCCAGCAGGCGTTCGCGGGCATGCAGCGCGTGAAGCTGCGTGACCTGGTTGTCTTCAGCCGGCAGTTCGCCACCATGATCGATGCCGGGCTGAGTGTCGTGAAGTGCCTGGACATCCTCCAGAAGCAGGCGCGCAACCCCAAGATGAAAGAGGTCGCCGGTGAAGTCAAGCGCGACGTGGCCGGTGGGATGAGCCTCACAGAGGCTCTGCAGAAACACCCTCGGATCTTTACTCCTCTCTTCGTCAACATGATTCGCTCGGCCGAGGCCGGCGGCATCCTCGACCAGGTGCTCGACCGGCTCGCGACGTTCCTCGAGAAGGAACAGGAAACGCGGAACAAGATCAAGTCGGCGATGACCTACCCGGCCGTCGTCTTCTGCTTCGCGTGTCTGATGCTCCTGGGCCTTCTGTTCTTCGTCCTGCCGAAGTTCAAGGGCATCTTCGAGACGATGGGCCTCGAGCTGCCGCTGACGACGAAGATACTGCTGAACTCATCCGACTATGTGAAAAGCTACTGGTATATCGGCCTCGTTGTGCTGGTGGGCACGGTGATCATGATCAAGGCCTTCGCGCGGACCGAGCGCGGCAAGTACGCCATCGACGCGGCGAAGCTCAAGCTGCCCATCTTCGGTGACCTGATACTCAAGACCTGTGTCTCGCGCTTCGCCCGGACCTTCGGCACTCTCATTACCAGCGGCGTCCCCGTGCTTCGGGCGCTGGACATTGTCTCCGAAACGGCGGGCAACCGCGTCGTGGCCGAGACCGTGGTCAGGGCGCGGACCGCCATCAAGGAAGGCGAGAAGATCAGCACACCCCTCTTCGGGAGCAAGATCTTTCCAGTGATGGTCACCCAGATGATCGCCATTGGTGAGGAAACGGGTAGGCTTGATCAGATGCTCACGAAGGTGGCCAACTTCTACGACGACGAGGTGGACAACACGCTCAAGAGCCTCACTTCTCTCATCGAGCCGATCATGATCGTCGGGCTCGGCTTGATCGTGGGCTTCATCGCGGTATCCGTGATATCGCCCATCTACGAACTGGTGGGATCGCTGGGGGGGTAAGCCCGGCGCGAGCGAGAGCGCAAACACACAAGGAGGCGACAGGCCGCGCGGCATCGTTGCCGCGCGGCCGCCAGGCGACATGACAAAGGCTAAGAGGAAGGCGCCGGACCGAGATGAGGTGGATGCTCTCATTCGCGAGTACCGGCGCACCCAAGACGCGAGTCTTCGTGACAAACTGATCGCTAAGCATCTCTATCTGGTCCAGACGGCCGCGCGCAAGTTCGCCGGCCTGGGTGAGTCACACGATGATCTTCTCCAGGAAGGCGCGATGGGTCTCGTGAACGCGGTGGAACTCTATGATCCGGATCGCGGCGTGCAGTTCTCCACCTATGCGACGCACCTGGTGGAAGGTCAGATCCGCCACTACCTGAGGGACCGCGGCAAGCTCATCAAGCAGCCGGCATGGGTGCAGGAGTTGACCACCAAGATTATCAAGGCCAGTGAGGCCCTCACCCAGGAACTCAACCGACCTCCCAACCCGGAGGAGATTGCGGAGAGAGTAGGAACGACCCCTGCGAACGTCACCCGCATGCTCGACGCCCGCGAGCGCAGCAGGGTGACGTCTCTCGATGCCGCCCGCGGCGAAGACGACGATCAGCGGCCGGCCGTCGACCCGGAGAAGCTACGAACAGACGACCCGGATTCCGCCCATCTTCTGATTGAGGATCGCATCTTTCTGCGCGAGGCTATGGCGCGCCTGAAGACCCTGGAGCGCAAGGTCGTCCATAACTTCTACTATCTCGACCTCAACCAGACGGAGATCGCTCGCAAGCTCGGCATTTCCGTCAACTACGCGTCATATCTTCTTCGAGGGGCCATCGCCAAGCTTAAGAAGGCCTTCGAGGCGCAGGAGTATGCCGCCAGCCTGGAGCAGGAGGACCGGCCCTCCCCCCCCGTCAGCGCCTACTCGATCTCGATGCGCCCCGCCCCCACTGACCCCGTCACGAAAGTCGCGACCGATGGCTGCCTTGTGGAGCGAGCCGACCAGGAAGTGATGAGAGCTAGCCGGTACCCCCAGCAGTTCTCCGTCGTCCTCGTCGAGCCGGACATCGGCAAACTCGACGCGGAAGCGCTGGTCGAGCTGGCCAAGCTCCTCCGGGCGAACTGCCGCAGCATCGACCTGGTGGCGCGGATGGGCCGCACCCGGTTCGGCCTCCTCCTCCCCCACACCGGCCGCGAAGCGTCCGTGCTGAGCGAGCGGGTCTGCCGGATGGTCGCCAGCCGCCTCTCGTGCGGCCACGGCCCATTGACCGTCAGCGTCGGCTTTGCCGTGTTTCCCACCAATGGACGTACCACCGAGGAACTTCTCACGATGGCCGAGGAAGCTCTGGGCGAGGCGAGGAGGCAGGGGGGCAATTGCTCTCTCCGGGCCGAACGCATCACGCCGGCCAAGGGGCGCCCCCAGCAGGCCGTCGGCTGAGCCCAGCAGCGCCTCTCTGAGGACAATCGACCAGTCTGGCCCCGCCGACAAGCGGCGGGGCCTTTGCATCTCAGATTTCCATGGCGACTGTGGAATAACCCCCTCGGAACTACACCCGGCAAGATGGCGCAAGCCGTGTGCCGGGCCTGGCAGCCTAGCGCGCCAGGGATATCCAAAACTTGGAAGATTACCCTTAAGGGAGGTATCTCAGCGAGATGATGAGTCGAATGGTTAACCGTAAGAGCAAGGGTTTCACGCTGATCGAGATGCTCATCGTGATCGTGGTCATCGCCATTCTGGCGTTGATCGTGATTCCGCGATTGCTGGGCGCCGGCCGTAAGGCTAAGGAGGCCACGCTTCGCGGCGACTTGCACCAGCTTCGGAACTCCATCCAGCAGTTCGAGGCCGACTGTGGCGACTATCCTTCCGCCTCTTCGCAGCTGATGACACAGCCTGCTGCCGGCACGACCGGCGGCACGGGCATTGCCCTGGACGTCAATGGTTGGCAGGGCCCGTACCTGCGCACAGCGGACAACAACCTGTGCAAGGATCCGTTCACCGATAGCGCTACGACTTGGGCCTACACTGCCAGCACAGGTCACATCCAGAGTGGTTCGACCTTGACAGCGATCAACGGCGAGGCCTACAGCACCTGGTAAGCACACCACACGTCGCAGCAGCGATCACTTGACTTGAACGGGGATAGCAGAAGTGCTCCTACCAGAAAGGGCGGCTTCTGCTATCCCCCCCAATTTGACTGAGGGGTCGAGAAGCCGATGAGAAGCAGAGTCAGAGGTTTCACACTCATAGAGATGCTGGCCGTCGTCTTCATCCTGGCCGTCGGCCTGACCTGCGTCAGCGCCCTCTTCGTCGCCGGCCTCGTCTCAGGGCGCAAGGCGGAGCGGCTGAGTGCAGCGACCAACGCAGTTCAGCAGCAGGTAGAGCGCCTCCGAAGCGCCGGCTTCTCCGGGTGTAGCGTGGACCCCGACATCTTCAGGTCCAGCGACGGCTACACCATCGTCCAGCAGAACGACGACAGCACCGGGCAGATCAGCTTCGCCGTCGCGGACCTGCCCAACGGGCAAGGCACCATCGACATCGCCTTCTACGACACCGGGAGCGGCACTTATCCCAACCTAAAAGACCTAACCGTGACCGTCACGTGGACCGGCGGCAAGCCGACCGGCGGGACCACGACCTTTCGGACCCTGGTTGCTAATCGTCCGTGACTCAACCTGGAGGCGAGACGATGAGGCGAAGACTGAGCCGAACGAGGTATGGCGTCACTCTACCCGAGGTGCTGGCGTCCATCATGGTCCTTTCCGTCATCGCGGGGTCCGTCACCGCCATCTACATGACGGCAATGCAGACCTGGTACCGGGGCGCAGCTGAAACCTACGCCGAGCAGAAGGCCACTTGGGCCGTGCAGCGCATGGCCCCGGACCTCCAGCAGGGCATGAGCGTGACCGCCGCGAGCTCGCCCTACGACGAGGTCTGTATCGCCGTCCGCCTCCCGGCGACGACCTACGACAGCGGCGAGGGAGTCCATCTCAATCAGGTGGGCACGGACACCGATGGGAAGCCCTATCTGATAGCGGGCGACTGGGCCGTGTATTACCGGGGCGACGAGTACGGGAACATCGCCGTACACGGTGACAGGATATGGCGCCGCTACGTGCGCGGCTCGGACGGCACGACACTGAAGCAGCAGGTGATCGCGGACCACATCATAGACAATCCCGACGATGGAACCGGCAGCCCAAAGGCGATGTTCATCTACTGGCCCGACATCTACCGCCTCCGTTCGGTCGAGGTGACGGTGACCGTGGAGGAAGAGCGGGGAAACCGCTCGGCGATCAGGACGATGAACGCAGAACTCGCCCTGCGCAACAACTAAAGGGGTGCAGACATGAGGCGAATCACGAATTGGGGCTTTATCAGGAACTCTCACCGTCGTCTGGTGACGCGGCGCGGCAGTGTGTTTCTGCTGGCGATGGTCGCCCTGATCACGCTGCTCTTGCTGGGCAGTTCCCTGGTACAGACCGCCGTCCAGGGTCTGAGTTGGGCGTCCAATGACCGGCGGCAAGTCGAGGTCTTCTCGCTCGCCGAATCCGGCATCGACATGGCCATCACCAAGCTCTATGAGGACTACGACGACATCAACGCCACCCTCATAGCCAGCGGCACGTACTCGGACTCCTTCTCGCTCACACAAGGCACCGTCAACTACACCGTGACGGCCCCCTATGCTGGAATCGCTGAGTCGTGCCTGATCGTGGCGGACGCCACCACGTGGGCCGGCCACCAGGCACGAATCCGAGTGGTCGCGGCCTACCAGAGCGACACGAGCCGCGTCTTCGAGGGAGCGATCTTCTGCGACAGTCCGCTGACACTTAACGGGGCGGGCGGCGTCTATCCCGACGCCGATGGTGAGGGCGGCGACATCTACGCCAACGGCGATATCTACTTCAACGGCACGGACTTCACCATGACTGCCGATGGCTCGATCTACACGACGGGTACGACCAACTGGGTCCCCGACGAAGTGCCAGCGACCCACGTCCACGAGGGCGTGGCTCCCCTGGTCATGCCGGTTATCGACATCGACTACTACCAGAGCATCGCCACCACCACCTTCAACGGCAATCAGAACTGGAGCAGTGCTGACATGCAGGGGCTGTCGGGCGTCATCTTCGTCAAGGGTAACGTGATGCTCGCCGGCAGCTACACCGGGCAGGCCGTCATCGTGGCCACGAAGACGATCACGGTGGCCGGCGATGTCACCACCGCCAGCCCGGATACCGACACCCTGGTGCTGATGAGCCCTAAGGCGGTGAAACTTGTCGGGAACTCGACCATCCACGGCCTCATCTACGCGCACAGCGTGATCGACGACGCGAGCACGACCGCGTCGGGTAACACGACCATCTACGGCGCCGTCGTCTCCGACATGGTGGGCACGAACGGCTCGATTGAGATCCACTACCGCGACGTGTGGAAGGGCCTTCCGCTGCCGGGCATCGGCAAGACGCAGTGGGCCCCCGTCTCGTGGCAGGTCCTCTATCTCTAGCGCGCCGCGGCGATGGCAAAGCGCGTGTAGATAGGGAGCCCGAATACGGAAGAAGTGAATAGGACGACTCGCCGCCTGGCCGCCGGGGGCAGCGGCCAGGCTTGCCTTGGGTGTAGGTAGCAGACGTTGAGTCCAGAGCCTTGGAGGGCGAGGTGCCACTGCCGCCTTTCCGGGACCTGAAGGACCCGGACGAGAAGCGACGTGAGATCGTCTGGATCGCGATCAGCTTCATCGTGATCCTGGCGAGCTGGCTCTCGGTGGTGTTGATCTTCGGCTATCAGCCGTTGATCGCGGGAGTAACCTATGACGAGGTCGTCCTGCTGACCGGTCTCGGCCTGCTGGTCTTCTGTACGATCCTTTACCTCGGGGCGCGAGAGCGGGAGCAGAGAGCGGCCAACCAGTCGCTGGTGACGCAACTCAGGGGCGCGGTAGAGAGCCTCGACGAGCGGGTCGACCAGCTCAACGGGCTCTGCTCGGCCAGCGCGGAGCTGGCCGGCTCCCTCGATCTCGACCATGCCACCCATGCCGTGGTCGAGTCCGTGGTCGGCGCTCTCAACGCTGAGACATCCTATCTCATCCTCGTCGACCCGCAGACGGCCAAGCCGGTGTATGCCCGTTCCTGTCCGACGGTGAGCGGGGCCAGTCCGGACTTCTCCCTCGACCCGGAGATCGGCTGGTCTGACTTCCTCCCGATGGCGCCGATGGATGCGGAGGAGTTCGAGGCCAGAATCGAACACTGGAACCGGGGCCGCACGACCATGCGCGCGACGCTGCGCCTGACCACCGGGCTCGTAGGGGTGCTCGGCGCACGTGGGCCGAAAGAGCGTTCCTTCGCACGGGACGACCTCCGCATTCTGATGACCCTGGCAAACATGGCGGCGAAGGCGCTGGAGAACGCCCAGCTTCACGAGGAGCTGCGACAGAGCTACCTTGCGACTGTCCGCTCGCTGGTGAACTCCCTCAACGCGCGCGACAACTACACGGCCTCGCACAGCGAACGCGTTGCCGCCCTGGCAATAAGCATGGGCGAGTATCTGGGGCTGCCCGACAGCATGATCCGGGACGTCGAGGTCTTCGGCCCCCTGCACGATGTCGGCAAGATCGGCATAGGCGATGCTATCCTCATGAAGTCCGGGCCGCTCTCAGACGAGGAGCGTCTCCTCTGCCGAGAGCACTGTGTCATTGGCGAACAGATTCTGCGGCCGCTCCGGCCCAGTCGCCATGCCCTGGGGATGGTGCGAAACCACCATGAGTCCTGGGACGGCAGCGGCTATCCGGACGGGTTGGCCGGCGAAGATATCCCGCAGCTGGCGCGACTCCTGCAGGTCGCGGACAGCTACGACGCGATGATCGCAGATCGTCCCTACCAACCGGCCATGAGCGAACAAGAGGTGTTGGCGCATCTTCGGCAGTACGCCAGCAGGCTCTACGATCCCGTTGCGGTGAACGCCCTGTGCTCGGTGATCGGCGAAGGCCGACCCGAACGCCCTTCTTCCAGGCGAGCGGTCGAGCAGGACCGGGCACACACGGCTTCTGACAGCAGCGACAGCCTGCATGTCCCGGTCGGCTGGGGCTGATTGAGCGCCGCGCCGATTCCACCAGACACATGACCTGCAAGAGGAAACGATATGTCCGCAGTTCAGACTGACAGCAAGGGTGACGGAAAGTCCCCCATCTCCAAGTCGGACAGCGATCAGCTGGCCGAGATCCTCCTCTCCGCGTCTGTGGTTGACCGCCATATGTTGGAGCGGGCGAAAGCTATTCAGCAGACCCAGGGGCGCTGGCTGGGCAGCGTGCTCGTGGGGCTCGGCGCGGTGGGTCCAGAGGAGATCGTACAGGTACTCAGCACCCACCTGGGTCTCAAGACGGTCGATCTCACCAAGGTGTCGTATAACGCGGGGGCAATGCAGGCGCTCCCGGAGTCGATGGCGAGACGGTTTGGCGTCGTGCCGGTCTCCCAACTGGACAACACCATCCACCTCGCCATGGTGAATCCGCTGGACAGCCTCGCGTGTGACCTCATCCAGGCCCGGACCGGCATGCGCATTGAGCCGCTGGTTGCGACCGAGAGGGATGTGCGAACCGCCATAGACAAGTTCTACGCCGAATTCAACCGCGGGCAGCGCCCCGACACGGCAGCGGCGGTCGAAGCGAAGGTCGAGGTCGAGGAGCAGAGCTCCGACGAGATCCTGCACATCGACGACCTGCTCCGAGTCATGCACGAGGGCAGGGCCTCAGACCTCCACCTCAGCGTTGGGACGGCCCCCATGCTCCGCGTCGACGGCGAGCTTTCCGGTATGGACGCCGAGAAGCTGACCCCGACACGGATGAACGAGCTGGTCTACTCGATCTTGAGCGACGAGCAGATCAGCGAGTTCGAGGAGACGTGGGAGCTGGACTTCGCCTACAGCGTTCGGGGGCTCTCCAGATTCAGGGTGAACGTGCATCGCCAGCGCGGCACGGTGGGCGCCGTCTTCCGGGCCGTCCCCGTCGATCCCCCATCACTGGACGGCCTCGGAATGCCGGAGGTCCTGAAGAAGCTCGCCGCACGTCCTCGCGGACTCGTGCTCGTGACGGGACCGACTGGTTCGGGTAAGTCCACGACCCTGGCCGCGATGATCCGCGAGATAAACGTCTTGCGGCGGCGGCACATTGTCACGGTGGAGGACCCCATCGAGTTCCTCCACCGGAACGAGAAGAGCATCATCATCCAGCGCGAGGTCGGGAGCGACACGAAGTCTTTCACCCTCGCGCTGCGGCACGTGCTGCGCCAGGATCCCGACGTGATACTGATCGGCGAGATGCGAGACCTCGAGACCATCAGCGCCGCCATAACCGCGGCCGAGACCGGCCACCTGGTGCTGGCAACACTACACACGACGAGTGCTGCCCAGACCCTCGACCGCATCATCGACGTGTTCCCGCCCCACCAGCAGGAGCAGATCAGGGTCCAGCTCTCCACCACACTCGAAGGCATCATCTGCCAGACGCTGATGCCCCTGGCCGATGGCAAGGGACGGACCTGCGCGCAGGAAATCCTGGTGGCGACCTCGGCGATCCGGAACCTCATCCGTGAGGGCAAGACGCACCAGATGCCCTCCGTGCTTCAGTCGAGCGCTGCCGACGGGATGCAGACACTGGATCAGGCACTCAAGGCACTGGTACAGCAGGGAAAGGTGGTCCCGCAGATCGCCATGGCCGTGGCCAGCAACCCTCAGGACTTCAAGATGTTCTTGAGCATGCGGTAGGAGAGATGCGGAGGATAAGACTGTTCGGGTCAGACGCTCCGCTATCGTCGATAGCGGAGCGTCTCACTTGCCACGTTGCCGGCCGCATCGCGCGCCCTGACCGCGACTTCGTGAGCGCCCTCAGGGAGGCGATCCACATCCAGCAGCACCGCTTCGAACTGCCCGTCGAAAAGACCGTCCTCGGGCATGGCGGCAAGCCACTCCCCGTCATCCACCTTGAGCTCGGCGCTCGTGACGTAGCTGGATCCATCGAATACTGTGACTGAACGGGGCGGCGGATCATCATCCCTCCTGCGCCGATCGAGGATGAGCTCCGGCGGCGTGTTATCTATCAGGAAGGAACGCGACACGGCCTCCCCCTCGCGCGGCTCCGCGGGGTTGGCCTTCTCGTCGCTGACAACGACCCTCAACCAGTAGACGCCATCGGGAACCTCCGCCGTGTCCCACTTCCGTGAGGTGGCGCGGGAAGGCGGGCCGGTCGGCCGGGGCCCAGCGGCCTCTCCCTCCTCCGCCAACTCCCCCTCGAGCTCTGCTTCCTGCTCGAGCATCTCATCGCCAAGGGCCTCCAACACCTCGTCCTGCTCAGGGGGACCCTCATACTCTCCCATGTGACGCATACCTACTGGCCCGGCCGCGGTCGCTCCGCCTCCAGGCGCGTCAGCCGAGGGCGGAATCGAGATCATGGCTTCGCCCTCCCCCGCCACCTCGGCTTCGGGGGCCGCCTCCTGCTCATCTTCAGGGAACTCCTCCCCGTCTGCCTCCATCTCCTCCCCCGATTCGATCGCGCGCCACGTCGCCCCTCGGTCTGACGAACAGTAGACTACGTACTCCAGCTCGTCGCCATCGGCATCGCGCCCCGACCACCGGATTGTCTGGCTTCCGGACCAGACTTCGTCTCCTTTCGGGGCGGTGATTCTGACTTCCGGGGCCCGGTTTGCCGGAAGATACACGAATTCGACCGCGTCGACGGTCGGCACGGCGGCACCCTCGGCGCCGAACTCGAGCCGGCACTGGAGATAGCGGCCAGGCGGACTTGCCACGCGCGCCCCGGCCACCCGCGGCACTTGTGTCCACTCGCTCCAGGTGTCGTCAGGGTATGCCGTGTGGCCACTCCTCGTGAGGATGCTGAGTTCCGTGCCGTCGGGAACGTCTCCGCGCCACCGCACGGCCCCCCAGCGAGCGGCCGCGGCGGCATCATGCACAGCCGAGAGATAGCTCCCGGACCGATGCCCCGTGGTTGTCAGCCGGACCAGCCGACCGCTGTCGGCCGCTGTTGCGTAGACGTTCCCCGCGCCGTCGCCCGTCAGCGCGGCGATGTAGGCAGTCTTCGCGTCGTAGACAAGGGCCGTTGTGTCGTCCGGGTAGACCGCGATCACTTTCGCCGCTGGCCCGGGGGCCGCATACAGGACGCCATCCGATCCCACCATGAGCGCAAGAACGTGTCTGGCATTGACCTTCAGTATCTCCCGCAGAGATCCATCCCTCGTGATCTTCAAGACACGGGCCTTGGGCGAGGTGCCGACATACACGTTTCCCTCGGCATCGACGGCAAGGCTCTGCACGGCCGCGTCGATCTCACAGATGGCCCGAGGAGTTCCGTCGGGGAGCAGCGCATAGACCTTGCCCCTCGGCGAGGTCCCGAGGTAAAGCGTGCCGTCAACGCCGACAGCGAGAGAGGTGATGTGCCGATCGGCCGCAGTGAACGCAACGGAATGGCCCCCGTCGGGGGAGATCGTGTACAGCTCGCCTTTCCCACCCGTGGCCGCCCAGAGATGCCCCGTGTCGGCGACCGCAAGAGCCCACACGTTCTGAACGCCGAGATGGCACACTTGGGCCGGCTCCTCGCCAGGCTCAAGGCGGTAGATGGTGCCGCCCGGCACGCCGGCCGCATAGATCGCGCCCCCCGGCGCTGCCGCCAGGGCCTGCACTCCCGCGTGAGAAGTCTCGAGCTCGACTCGCGCTTCCCCCTGTGGCGTGATTCTGCGGACGGCCCCGTCCACCCAAGAGCCGACGTAGACGGCGCCGTCGGCCGCCACAGCCACGGGCCAGAGACAGCGCTCCTCCACCGCCACCAGTTCCTCTGGAGTGGGCGCAAGCGTCAGACCGCCGCGGCTCAGAATGGCGGTGCCGAGGGCCTCCCCTTCGAGTAGTTGCTTCGGGTCGGCCAGCCGCCAGACCGACGCGACGCGCCCCACTGCTTTGCCTCGCGGGGTGGCCGCCTCCCCGCGGTCCCCGCTGAGGGAGGGCACGGCAAGCTCGCGCTCCCCTACTGTCTCGACCTCCTCCCATGTGGGCATCGGGGGCGGGGCATCGATATCTATGTCATCATCGGCGGCGCCCGTGGGGCGCGCGCGGGTGCTCGCGCCGAGGCCCAAGCTTGAGAAGATACCTCCGAAGCCGCCCGCGATCTCTTCGTAGCGAGGCGGCCCGTACTCGGGCGACGGCAGCCGGCCCGCCTTGTCCTTCTCCTTCCCCTCCACGGTCACAGTCAGCACAGTTGTCCCGGACACGACCCAGCCCGTCTTCCAGCGATGCTCCACATAGTCGCGCAGCAGGCGCAGCCGACGAGCAGTCGCCGAGCGGAGGAGATGGAGCGCCGCCGGGGGCAGGTCGCTGAAGGCGTACCCGCGCGCCTCGATGCCGACCGTGGGCAGGGCTACCTCGACCACGAGGTCGTCGTTGCTGGGCCGCCCCAGCATCTGCCCAACCATCTGCCCCAGCGACACAGGGGTCGGCTCTGATATGTCGAGCCGAGCCCGGAGGAGTTCGGCGTTGCGTCCCCCGGCCACTCCGATCTGTACCCGGCCGGGCGGACACGTCTCCGGGATGCGTACCGTCCGCCTGACGTGCGAGATGCCTCCGTCGGAGGCCCGGAGTGTTATGACCAGGGGGATGTCTTCGCCCGCGCGCACGACCGGCGTTAAGACCTGTGCGTCCTCCAGGCGCGCGAGCTGTCGGACCTTGCTCACCTGAACCTCGACCGCCAAGCGGTCGAGGCGCGCCTCACCGAACTCACTGTTCTGCAGCACCTGCAGGATCTGCGAGAGCTCCGATGTTGCGGATTCGGGTCCGCCCATCGCGCCCAGCAGAAGGGCCAGGATCCCGTCGCCTCCTTCCATCGTGTAGGTGTTCTCGCGCTCCAGCTGCGGAAGTCCATCAACATCGAGCGCGAACTTCGCTCGCGTCGTGCCCTCGAGGGGTAGTCCCACGCTGTCGATTGCGCCGGCGAGCACTGTCCTCAGCAATACCGATGTGAGAGACCGGTTGCGGATGACATCCACGGAGTAGTCCCGCGCGACAGCGCGGTCGAGATCACTTACGCTGAGGGCCACGCGCACTAGCTCGGAGCCGCCCCCAAGCCGGCCGCCCACACACCAAGCACGGTCCTCCGTGAAGTGTCCAAGCACCTGCCCCCCGGACGCCAGCTTGAAGGAGAGATTGCTGGACGGCATGACACCATGCACATAGGCGGCGACGAGAGGCATGTCGGTTGTGCCAAGGCTGGCCATGGGGTGTCCGAAGGCAAGTACGACATCGTCCTTGACGTAGGTGACTGTGCCGATGGCGGTCACGTCCAGGTCGCCCCCGACCAAGCGGGCCCCTACGGCCTGCCCGGGAATCATGCGCGTCGCGACGTGGCCGGCTGCGCCGGAACCCGCGACGGGCATGATGCCATAGGGACGGAGGGCCTCTCCCAGGCCGTCGATCAGAGCCGAACTGAGCCCGCTGATCAGCAGCGGTGTGGATATTGGCACTAGGGAAGGCGTCGCGGCCCCAACTGGCGGTGGGACGGAAACACTTGGTCCCACCACGACGTCGTTCACCACGCGCCCGTCGATCCGGAAGGGCTGCGTTGCCCGCAGCGTCCCTTCCCGCCGGACCGGAGACGAGCCGGGCTGGTAGGCCTCAAGCATCTGCGCGATCGGCGTCACTCCGGCGATAGGAGTCTTGGCGAACGACCAGGCATAGGCGAGGGCGCCCACGATCTTCCCATCGATGTAGATGGGACTACCGCTCATCCCGGAGACGACCCCAAAGCCCTTTGTGACCGGCGCCCCGGAGTCGATACGCACCAGGATGATGTCTGCGTCGAAGTCGACGCGCCGCAGCACACCGATGACAGTTACCCCGAAGCTCTCTACCCTGGTCCCTTCGAAGACGCTCTTGCCGACGCCCTTCATGCCCGGTCGAATGTCGTCCACTGCCAGCATCTGGGAGCGCGGGATGAGCGGCTCGGCCGAGCGCGCGGCCTGCTGGCCGCATGCCAAGAGGACGGTGACGGCAAGGAAGACGAGGAGCGGAGCCGGATGCCGGGCTCTCATGGACCTGTGCGCCTCACTCGACGAGCCTGGCTTTGACGTTGACCTGCTGCTTCTGGGTAGCACTGACAGGCACCCCCGACACCCCCATGGTGATGCTCGTTCCAACGGACCCCTCCACGTACAGCTCGAGGCAGTTCTCGTAGTCGTAGTACACGACGTACTCGCCGCTCAGGACACCCGTCGCGGTGCCCTCGGCACCCTCCTCACCAGGCAATGGCGATGACTCCGAGAAGGGTGCGCTCCAGGAGGCTGAGATCTTGGCGCACTTGCGGCCGTCCCGCGTGGTGAGTTGGAGGAGGCGGAACTCGACACGAATAGTGACGCCCGGAGCCCCCTCCCCGGGTGCGTCCTCGTAGAACCACACTGCGCCCGGCTCCACCTCCGCCTCCGGGAGGTAGATCACATCTACCAGCGACAGCCACTCCCCTCCGAGGAGACCGAGGCTCGCCAGCGTGTCCACGACCCCGGGAGAAACCTCCGTCAGATCCTGCTCGGCACTCAACTCGGCGTCCGTGCTGAGGCGCCGGCGGTCAACCGGCGTCCTGGCCTCGAGCGTGCCGAGGTTAACGGTCTCAGAGACATCGCCGGCCGTGACGTCGGCCTGTCCCTCCTGCATGCGGATCTGGACGACGGTCCCATCGTCCGTCTGCGACACGACTTCCGTGGTGTAAGTCAGGGCCACCGTCGCCTGGTAGCGCTTGGAGGTGGCGAAGGGCTCCTCCCCCTCGACGGAGCGCTGCATTCGGCCAGCGAACTGCACCTTGTAGCTGGCCGTCTGGCCGACGCTCGGCCGGTACTCCAGCACCACCGCCTCCGCCGACGCGAGTCCGCTTGCGAG
>JALGXV010000241.1 GCA_029821885.1 Candidatus Hebobacteria bacterium | reverse complement strand
GGTGGAGGATGACGTCACCTACATGTTCCCGCCGGGCGTGGCCCAGTTGAAGGTGAAGAACTTCACCTGCGCCGAGGGCGTACAGGCGGTGCTGGGACAAGACCCCGACGTCATTATCGTCGGGGAACTGAAGGGTGACCCCGAACTCGCCCAGCGCGTCGCAGTGGCGGCGGAAAGTGGGTATCTGGTGCTGACCTGTCAGCACGCCTACGACAGCATCTCTCCCCTCTATGAGTTCCTGGAGTCGGGGGTGAAGCGGTCCGTGCTTACGGCCTACATCATCGGCATCGTGAACCTCCGGATACTGCGACGGCTCTGCGACGCGTGCAAGGCAGAGCACGCCCCCGAGGAGGGCTTGCTGGAGGAGATCAGAACCTCCGCCGAGGCAGGGGGATATCGGATCCCGGACTCGGCCGTGTTCCATGTTCCCGTGGGATGTGAGTCCTGCCAGGGAGAGGGGTATGCCGGCCGCTTCGCGATACACGAATGCTTCACCTTCACCTCGGCGCTCAAGGCGGCCTTCCTGCGAGGCGCGCCGGTCGAGGAGTTCACCGGACTCGTTCGCGAGGAGGGTCAGCCCTCCAGCTTCGCGGTCGGCGTGCAGAAGGCGGCCGAGGGCCTAACCTCCCTCGAGGAGCTCATGCGCAGGATCGCCCACTGACGGCGACCTGCGGCGCATCTCCGCCCTACAGCGCGGCAGCGAAGGGCTGCGGTTACGAGAGGCGGGGTCCCCGTTCGGCTGCGCTCAGAACGGCAGCATGGGGCCGGGAGCAAGATCCTTCGTTGCGCTGAGGATGACGTGGCCGTCGCGGCACCGAAACAGGGGGGAGGCGCGAGGGCGCCATGGGAGGGACCTCCGCGGTGAAGCGATGGGCGAGCAGATTCCTGGGACGGTTGGGGCGGCAGCTGTTCGGCCGCGTCGATCCCCGCCGGCTGGAGCAGATCCCGGGCGTCGAGCAGGCGACCCAGCTCATGTTGTCGCTGCACTACCGCCACCTGCTCCACGAGCGAGCGCCGCTGCCGAGCTCTGACGACGTGCACTTCCGAGCCTTCTCTCAGAATGGCGAGGACGGCATTCTGCTCTATCTCTTCTCTCTTCTCGGCACCACCAACAAGCGATCGGTCGAGCTTGGCGCCGGCAACGGCACCAGCTGCAACACGGCCAACCTGATCATCAACCACGGCTGGACGGCGCTGCTGGTGGACGGCTCGGAGGCGGAGGTGGAGGAGGGCCGCCGGTTCTACTCGGAGCATCCCGACACGACGGGCCATCCGCCGGCGTTCGTGCACGCCTGGCTTACTAAGGAGAATGTCAACGAGGTGGTCGGGGGCGCGGGCTTCCGCGGGGAAGTCGATCTGCTCTCCCTCGATATCGATGGTAACGACTACTGGGTGTGGGACGCCCTGGACTGCATCTCCCCGCGGGTGGTGGTGCTGGAATACCGCACCGTCTGGGGCGCGGAGCGGGCCGTCACCGTTCCCTACCGGCCAGACTTCGTGGGCGAGCACGTCGCCGGCGGGTTCGACTACGCCGGCGCCTCCCTTCCAGCGTTCGTAAAGCTCGGGAAAAGGAAAGGATACCGTCTGGTGGGATGCGAACGGCTCTGCTTCAACGCCGTCTTCCTGCGGGAGGGGGTGGGGGAGGACCTATTCCCGGAGATACCCGCCTCGGCCTGCTTCGGCCACCCGGCCGCGCAGCACCAAATCGCCACCCAGCAGCCCGCCGTCGCCCAGCGCGAGTGGATCGAGGTGTGAGGCGGGGGCCGGCCCAGCAACGAGCCCCAGCTTCACCCACGGAGGGAAGCCAGCCCGAGGTGCCGTCCCCGTGTACGGGACTGACATAGTGACTGGTAGCTGCTATGGGATTGGGTCAATGGTAGATCCGCAGAAGCATTCGAAGGCCGTGCAGAGGCGCCGCTATCTTCTCCTCGACCAGCGAATCGTCGATCGCGTGGAGAACGCCACGCTGCGAGTCTGCCAGGCGGAGAAGGACGCCGGGAGTCCTCTGCTCAAGGAGGACAAGCCGTGGGAGGTCCGCTACGACAACCTCTATCCCAACGTTCGGCGCGACCCTTCAAGCGGGCGCTATCAGTGCTGGTACAGCCCGTTCATCGTCGATGAGGCGACTCGCAGCACGCCCGTCGCCGACAGGTCGAAGACGACATACGAGCCCGGAAGACGCGAAATGGGCGTGTGCTACGCGGAGTCGCGCGACGGGATCACATGGACCAAGCCGGAACTCGGCCTGGTCGAGTTCGAAGGCTCGAAGAACAACAACCTTGTGGCGCGCGGGCCTCACGGGGCCGGTGTGTATTTCGATCCGCGTGAGACCGAGGCCGCCCGTCGCTACAAGATGTTCTATGCGGACTGCGACGGCGACGGCGACATCTCCGGGGCGTTCTCGCCCGACGGAAAGCGATGGAGCGAAGCGGTTCGGTTCCCTGAAATCGAGGCCGAGGGCGACACGCACAACAACGCGATGTGGGTCTCGTCCCTCGGCAAATACGTGGGCATCACTCGTCTGTGGGACCATCCCGCGGAGCAGCGTCTGGTGGCCCGCACCGAAAGCTCCGACTTCGTGAACTGGACCAAAGCCCTGGAGGTGATGCGCGCCGATCCGCGCAGCCCGGACAGCCAGCCCTACTCCATGCCGATCTTCGAGCATGAAGGCGTCTTCCTCGGGCTGGTCACCATCTTCCATGTGCCCACCGACACCGTTCAGACCGAATTGGCCTGGAGCCCTGACACGGTCCGTTGGGAACGCATCGACGCGGGATCGCCCGTGGTCGCGTTGGGCCCGGCGGGCTCGCCCGACAGTGGCTGCGCCTACGCCGCCGCGCCCGTCTTCGAAGACGACGAGATCCGCCTCTACTATGGCGGCAGCAACGGCCCCCATACCAGCTGGCGCGATGGGTTCTTGTGCCTCGCCCGGCTGCGGCCCGACAGATTCGCGGCCTTCCAACCCTCTTCTGCCGGCGCGCCCGGCCTCGTGGTGACGCACCCGGTGAAGGTGACCTCCGACGATCTCCGGATCAACGCCGATGCGCGCGGCGGTCAGGTGCGGGCGGGCCTTTTCGAAGCAGGAGGAAGCGCGGGCCTCCTCTCCCTCGATCAGGCCGTGCCGATTCGGGCAGATGTACTCTCCGGCCCCTGCCGCTGGAGGGAAGGGAGCCTGCGCGCGCTGGTGGGAAAGGAAGTACAGCTCGCCTTTGAGCTGCAGGCGGCCCGCGCGTTCAGCTTCGAGTTCGCCCGGGCGCGCCGCGGAGGCTGAGCAGACCTGGGACAGCCGTCCGGCGGCGGCCCGCTATCCCAACACACGCGGAGGAGGCAAGATGATCGAGTATCGAATGATGGACGAGACGAGGCTGCTTTGTCGGTGTGTGCACGACGGGCCGGTCGCCATGGAGGAGATGCGGGGCGACGCGCCTGTCGGCATCGAGTCGGAGGCCGGCGTGGCGCCGGGGTCGGTGGCGAAGTTCCTCGGCGCTCTCTGCCGCGTGTATGGCTCCTGCGCGGTGCTGGCCATCGACGGCGATAAGGTGGTCGGCAAAGTGCGATTCTACCCAAAGCACATCTTTGAGAGTCTCGACGAGGACCCGTGTCTCCAGCAGGCCCCGCAGGTGCGGGCGATCGCCGCCCTCGATACGGAATCGCTCGTGCCGAAGGAGTCTCTCTCGCCCAAGGCGCTGCGCACCTTCTGCTATCAGGTTGCCGACGGCCACGAGGAGGCGGCCGAAGCCGGGACCTCGGCCTACCGGGGCCGGGGAATCGCCACGGGGATGCTGAAGAAGCTGATCGAATGGGCGCGGGCCGAGGGATGGGAGGAGATCCATTCCAGCGCGAGCCGTGGCATACCGCCTCTCACGTCATGGATCGGGTGCCTTGGCGTGGACTCTTACCTGAGGCTGGGGTTTGAGGTGATGAGCGAGAGATGCAACGAGAGCTTCAAGGAGGGAGTCATCAGTCAACGTCAGGGCCACCACGGCGAGGCGGTCAAGGCGATGTGGGAGCCCTTCGCCGACCTTTCCGATGACGCCGCCGCCAGGCAGTACCTCCTCCTGTTGAAATTGAAGGCCTAGGCCGGGCAAGAGGAGCGTCGCGGCCCTGGTCCAATCTCTACCCGGGAGGCGACTTTGCTCGTGCCGCGCCGTACTTGCAGGAGGGGGAAACTACGATGATGAGCGAATCCGGCCCCAACGGGATGCCCAGCGATGGCCCTGGAAATCCATGCCGCCGGGGAGGAATCATGGGCACCTTGCGGGCCCTGGGAGCATTCGTCACTTCTTTTGCCGTGCTCGCGAGCTGCGGTGGAGCGACAGAGCTCAACAGGAGGTCCTCAATGTTCGAGACGGACGTGGTTGCGACCTCAGCGGGAGATCTGAAGATCACGTTTGTGGGCCACGGAACGCTGCTGTTCGCCTTCGGGGATACCATCGTGCACGTTGATCCGGTATCGCGCGAAGCTGACTACAGCGGGATGCCAGAAGCCGACCTGATCCTGGTCACCCACGAGCACGGAGACCATCTCGATCCCGCCGCCATCGCCGCGGTGCGCCAGGAGGGGACGACCGTTGTCCTCACGCAGAAGTGTGCCGAGGCGGTCTCGGGCGCGACGGTGATGGCGAACGGCGACGTCGAGACCGTGGCCGGGCTGGAGGTCGAAGCCGTGCCGGCCTACAACCTCGTGCACATGCGCAGTCCGGGCCAGCCGTACCATCCGCGGGGCGACGGAAACGGATATGTCATCACCTTCGGCGACACGCGGGTGTACGTCGCGGGCGACACGGAGAACATCCCGGAGATGAAGGCGCTGAAGCACATCGACATCGCCTTCCTGCCGATGAACCTGCCCTACACGATGACTCCCGAGATGGTGGCGCAGGCGGCGAGGGCATTCCGCCCGAAGATTCTGTATCCCTATCACTTCGGCAACACCGACACGGCCGAACTCGTGCAGCTCCTCGCCGACGAAGCCGACATCGACGTCCGCATCCGAAGTATGGAGTAGGGCCGGCCGCTACCGGCTCACTTTCACGAGCAGCCCGT
>JALGXV010000240.1 GCA_029821885.1 Candidatus Hebobacteria bacterium | reverse complement strand
GCCATTCTAGCACGAGGCCGGCCGCGGGCGCGAAGCCGCCGGAGGTCTCAGCCTCCCCTCGAAGCTCCCGTGCTTCGCGGCGGGCGCCCGAGCTGCCGCTCCGGCACAAGCTCGGCCTCGGGAGGAATCTCGATGTGGAAGACATCGTCCGGGATGGGCGCGTTGAACTCGCTGCTGACGATCTCGGCGCGCCACTCGATCAGGCTCGAGTAGCCGGAGGTGGCGGGCTGCTCGTATCTGCGATGTGTCACGACCGATGGCAGCCACAGGCCCTCGGTCGGATGCAGCCATTCCGCCACCTGCCACACCTCGCCATAGGCTCCCGAACGTCCCTCAGCAGGATAGATGGTGTGGCGCTCGTATCTCGCAGCCGCATGCCCTCGGTTGGGCGCCACCCACAGCGACTCATAGGTCGTCGTCTCGGGATCCTGGTGCTTTAGCAGGAGGGCGAGCCGGGTGCAGGCCAGTCCCCCGATCTGCTCCTCGCCGATCAGCCTCGGCAGCCACACCTCCCGGCCGGCCAGCCGCGACCCGTGCGGCTGGCCGCCCCAGGCCGCCGCGTTCAACGGCCAGCGCATCAGCATATCGCCGACTCCGAAGCCAGTTTCGTAAGCCACCCGCTCCAGGTCGGCCGACTCGGAGACGCTGGCCGACACGCGGCCCGACGAGTCCTCTGAAACCGTGGTGAGCCGGTCGCCGTCGAAGACAATGGTGTCGCGCCACATGCGCCCGCGCGGGGTGGTCTCCCGTTTCTCGATTCGCACCCGCCTCCCGTCGAACCACATCTCCTCCCGTTGCTCGCCCTTCCAGGGCGGATGGGCCAGACTGCGATGTGTCGTCCGGGTGATCACGACTAGGTGGCCGGAGCGCACGTCCGCGCCGTTCTCGTCCATGTGCTCGAAGAGCGCGTCGAGTTCGGCGCGATCGAGTTCCCCAGGTTCGGGCGGGGCGGGGGCGGTCGCTGAGAGGTCCGCGGCAATGGCGGCCCCCCGGCTGTCGCACCCGATGAGGCCGAGGGAGGCTGCGCCCAGGGAGATGAGCAGCAGTGAGGCGAGGACTTTCCTGTTGCGAGCAGACATCTGACGGCTCCTTCCAGCCGGCACCGCAGGCCAGGCAGGGAGTATCGCTCACCTATTAGACGCCTGCAAGGGCCGAAACGTCGCTGCCGAACGCGTACCCCCGGGGCGGGGCCGAGCCGAGCTGGTCGAGCTCAGGGCGGATAGTCCGGCTGCCTCACCTCAGCCAGCGGTCGAGCCAGTCGAAGGCCTCCGCCTGCATCGCCCGGTCGAACTTGTGCGGGCCGGGGTGGAAGTTGCAGACATAGCGATCACCCGCGCTCGCCTTCTCGTACACCTCCCGCAGGATGTCGTCGGCCCGCCTCATCTCCGGCAGCGTGAAGAGGCTGTCCTCCTCATCGTTGAGCACCATCGTCGCGGCCGGCACGCGCAGCCCCAGGATCTCCGGCCAGTCGAGGTGCTTCGGCAGCAGGGGAACGTACATCATCCAGGTATGTGTCCAGCTCTTCTGCAGCAGGCAGTCCCGCCACGTCGTCATCAGGCCGACACAGACCGCGCACTTCACCCGCTCATCGAGGCCGCCCAGGAACACCGTGCGCATGCCGCCGCCCGATAGCCCGGCGCAGCCCACCCGCTCGGCGTCCACCTCCTCCCTCGCGCAGAGCACATCGAGGGCCCGCTGATCCTCCGACAGATAGATGCCCGGCCAGGTGGTGCCCGCGCAGAAGAGGCTCTTCGCCATCACGTGCTCGTGGTTCCCCGCCCACGCGTTGTAGGCGTTGATCTCGTCCTCGGGCTCCTCTTCGCTCACGTCGGCCGCCTCGTTCCATCGAATCTCGGGCGGCACGTCCGCGACCATCACCCGCCGCGAGCCGAAGGTGAAGGTGTCGTGGCAGAGCACCGCATAGCCGCGCTTGGCGATTTCGTTCGCCCAGGCCTTGCCGCTGTAGTAGTCCTCACGATGCCGAAGCATCATCGGATGGACCGGACCGCCGGCCTCCGCGATCTTCCGCCAGCCGAAGTACTTCAGCCCGCCGTGATCGTGCAGGGCGACGATCCCCGGCAGCGGCCCCCGCTCTCCCTCCGGCTTCAGGAACACCGCCTCCGTGGGTGGGCCGTAGGGCAGCCGCCACCGCAGGCGCTCCACCTCCACCCCATCCACGATAGCCCGGCCGAGCGTCTTCGCTTCAGGCGTGCCGCCGGTGTCCGGCTGCGCGAGCAGCTCCAGCGTCTTCGCCTTCGCCTCCGCCCGCCAGGCCTCCACGTCCGCGAACCGCTCGTTCCGAAACGAGAGCTCCGCCGGCCCCTCGCCCAGGATCTCCGTCGCGAAGGGCCCGTAGGCCCCGATCAAGTTCTGGTCCATCTGCCTCTCCCTCCGAAGGAGCGTAGCCGCGCGACTCGCCGCCTCACTCCCGCGGCTACCCGTGATAGGCAAAGGGCAGTACACACCCGGTGATGAAGCGGCCCGCCTCAGAGCAGAGGAAGGCCACTCCCTCTGCAATATCCTGCCCGGTGATGTTGGCACGGTTCTGCCAGGCCGGTCCGTGGTCGCACAGCTCAATCGCTTCCGCGAGGCTCGCGATCTGGGGAACGGGGCCCGGCCCGATGGTGTTCATGGTGACGCCGTGCTCCCACGCCTTCTCCCACGCAAGCAGGAAGGCGTGCGCGCGGGACGCCTTGCCCACATTGTAGGCGTAGGCCGGCGAACCGTACGGCGGCCCCAAGCCAAGCGCGATGAGCCGCCCCCACTCCCGCTCGTACATCCCCGGCAGCACCAGCGGCAGCAGGTGGTAGATCGGCGCAAGCTCCTGGCGAGCGTCCGCCAGCGCGGCCGCCGCGTCGAGTTCGTGGAGTGGCTCCATGTGCCAGCCGCCGCCAGGGCCGACGATGCAGATATCGACTTGGCCGAACCGCTCGAGTGCCGCATCGACCAGCTTCTCGCAGCCCTCGGCCTCGAACACATCGCCCTTCACCGCGATCGCACTTCCACCGCGATCCTCAACGTGGGCAGCGATCGCCCGGGCGCTCTCCTCGCTCGTGCGGTAGTTGACGACGACCTTCGCGCCCTCCCGCGCCAGCGTCAACGCGATGCTGCGGCCCATGCCCTTCCCGGCCGCGCCGGTTACGAGCGCGACTCTCCCCTCACATGTCATAGCCCTCGCCACTGTACCACCGCCTCCTGTCGCGCGGCCGCCGGCCCTACCCCCGCACCTCCTTGAGCTTCATCTCGACCCGCATCTTCATCTGCGACCCGATCTTCCGGAAGACGCCGGGCGCCTCGCGCACGGGCACCCTCATCTCCATCGACATGTCGGTCTCGTACGTCGCTTTCGTGAGGCGGCCCTCCTCGAGCGCGAATTCAATCGCCCCCTGCGTGGCCTGCGCCATCTTCTCGAACGTCACAGAGGCAGGAGGACTGCCCTCCGCGCCGAGAACTTCGCCGGCGATGTCGGACACATCCACCGCGCCCCGATGCGAGATCACCGCCGTACGCGTGCCGTTCATATCCTCGACGCGGTTCAGCGTGGCCGTCACCGCGGCCTGCACCTCCGACTCCGTGCCGGGAAGCGGGATCTTCCGGGTGTATTCCCAGCTCTCGCCCGGCGCCACCGCCCGGCCCGGAAACGCCGTCTCCGCCGGCCGCATCATTCGGGAGCAATCCATGCCCTGCAGGACCTGCGACAGCGTGCCCATCCCCGCGCTGGAGCACGCCAGCACCTCGCCCCGCGTGCCCATCGTCATCCTCAGGGGCGCGATGACCGGCGGCATGGCTCCCATGCCGGCCTCCTCCGGGCTGAGCCTTCGGGTGCCCATCGAAGTCTCGACCGTCACCTCCTCCTTCGTCACCCGGATCTTCACGTCTCGGGCCTGACCGGCCTGCTCGATGCTCATCTCCACGTTCATCACATCGCTGCTCATCTCCACGTCGGCCGATCCGTCCGGGTGCACCTTCACCACCCGCTGCGCCAGATCGAGCTTGGTCGAGATCTCCACCGGCATGGCCTCTTCCCCCATGCTCTGCGTGCCGGAGCCGGACATGGTCACCTCATAGACGAGCGTCTGGCCGGCCACGAACTTCCACGCCAGGTCGACCGCCTCTTGAGCCGCCGCCGGCTCCTCCGCGCAGGCCGCCCCGGCCATGGGCAAACACACCGCCAACGCCACTGCAATCACGAACCTCATCAACCTACCTCCTCACATCATGGGCCGCGTTGGACACCCCGCACCCTCACCCCTGCCGCGCGGCGGAACAATACACGGGGACGACACGTCGAGCGTGCGCGAACGCTCACCCCGCCCCCGCAACCTCCAGGTCCTTCAGCACTTCCTTCGCCCACTCCACGTACTCCGGGCGCTGTTCGAGCTGGCAGGCGCAGAAGATCCGAACTCCCGCCGTCTTCCCGGCGTTGGCGTGATCGACGAACAAGCGCAGCATGCCCTTGAACTCCTCCTCGGTGAGCCAGTGGCCCCCGCCGCGGCCGCTGCCGCTGTTCAGGTAGAGCCCGGTGAGGAGCGGCTTGTCCCCGTGCTGCCGCTCGGCCTGCGCCAGGTGCTCCTCCACCCGCGAGATGTCGCCGTGGTGCCAGAGGTTGAAGATGACCGCGTCGTGATCGAAGTCGTAGGCCCGCTCCACATTGCCGCGGTGCGGGTAGTGCGGGACGATGATGGCGAGATCGGGGTTGACCTCCTTGGCGGCCGCGATGATCTCGCGCCATTGATCGAGCGTTCGGCGACCCTCCTCGATCTCGTCGTAGAAGTCGTTGAGATAGAGGGCGACGATCTCCTTATGGGACAGCGCCAGCTCGGCCACCCAGCGGGCATGCTTGATCGATCCCTCGTGCGTCTGGCCCCATTGGATTCTCTCGACCTTCGCTATCACGTACTCGACCCCCGGCACCTGCAGCGCCCGGTACATGTGCGTCTCTTCCCAGGCCTGGCCATCGTAGGGCTCGTCATCGGTCCAACACCTCGCCTGCGAGCATGGGTGATCTCGTCCCCATTGCATTCGCCTCCTCCCCCGCCCGTGTCACCGGCTCGCCGGCGCCGCACGAGACGTTCGACAGCACAATCATCCCGGCGATGAGACCGGCCAGCCGCCCCGCGAAGGCGGCCAGGCTCGACCTCCGTTCCCGCCATTTGGCCCTGCCGCGCATGTGTGACCTCCTCTTCCGCCGCTCTCGCCAAGCCGGGTCCACCTTCCGCAGCCGCGGGCTTCGACCTCTTCGCCGCTCAGCGGCCCTCAAGGGGCCGGCGGCTTGAGGCAGATGAAGGTCGTGGGGTCTTCCGGCCTCTTCCCC
>JALGXV010000239.1 GCA_029821885.1 Candidatus Hebobacteria bacterium | reverse complement strand
CACTCGGATCGCCTCACATCCGGCGACACATGGCAGCCCCAAACCGCGGGCGACCACGTCCGCGTGGCTGGTGGACCCGCCGCGGGCGGTGACGATACCCTTGGAGGCGAGCATGCCGTGCACGTCGTCGGGAGTGGTTTCGGGTCGGACCAGCACCACCACGGTGCCGGCCTGACCGTGCTCCTCGGCGCGGTCGGCGGTGAAGACGGCGGCCCCGCTGGCCGCGCCCGGGGAGGCGTTGAGGCCCTTGGCGAGCAGCCGGCCTTCCTTCGCGGCGAAGTCCTTCTCCTTCGGGTCGAAGGCGGGCAGCAGAAGCTGGTTGATCTGGTCCGGCTCCACCCGCATGACGGCCTCTTCCTTAGTAATGAGCCGCTCCTTCACCATCTCCACCGCGATGCGCACGGCCGCCCGGGCGGTGCGCTTGCCGACGCGGCACTGGAGGATGTAGAGCTTGCCGCGCTCGATGGTGAACTCGATGTCCATCGCGTCCTTGTAGTGCTTCTCGATGCGGGTGGCGAGGCGGACGAACTGGTTGTAGATCTTCGGGTTCTGTTTCTTGAGCTGCGCGATCTCGATGGGCGTGCGGACACCCGCGACGACGTCCTCGCCCTGCGCGTTCATGAGGAACTCGCCGTAGATCTTCTTCTCGCCGGTGGCGACGTCGCGGGTGAAGGCGACGCCGGTGCCGGAGTCCTCGCCCATGTTCCCGAACACCATCGTCTGGACGTTGACGGCCGTGCCCAGGTCGTGCGGGATCTTATAGAAGTTGCGGTAGGCGACGGCGCGGGGGATGTTCCAGGAACCGAAGACGGCGCGGATGGCGGTCTCGAGCTGCTCCATGGGGTCGGTGGGGAAGTCGCGCTTCATGCGGCGCTTGAAGAAGGCTTTGTACTGCTTGACCAACGTCTTCAGGTCGGCGGCGGTGAGCTCGGTGTCCTGCTTGACGCGGCGCTTCTTCTTCATCGCGTCGAGCATCTTCTCGAAGTTGGCGCGCTCGATATGCAGCGCCACCGAGGAGAACATCATGATGAAGCGGCGGTAGGCGTCATAAGCGAACCGCTCGTTGCCGGTGAGATCGATGATGCTCTGGAGGGTATCGTCGTTGAGGCCGAGGTTGAGGATAGTCTCCATCATGCCGGGCATGGACATCTTCGCGCCCGAACGCACCGACACCAGCAGCGGGTTCTTCGGATCGCCGAAGCCCTTGCCGGTCTCCTTCTCGACCTTCTTCATGGCGGCCTTGACTTCGTCCATCATCCCGGCCGGCATGCGCTTCGCCCCCAGGTAATCGATACAGGCCTCGGTGGTGATGGTGAATCCGGAGGGGACGGGGATGCCGATGTTGCTCATCTCGGCGAGGTTCGCGCCCTTGCCTCCGAGCAGATCGCGCATCTCCCTGCTGCCCTGATGGAAGAGGTATACTCGCTTCGCGGTCTTCTTCTTTGCAGCCTTCTTCTTCGCAGACTTCCTAGGCACGGTCAGACAGCTCCTTTCAGTCGCTCAACTCTCTAGTTCTACCCATGAGTGAAGGGGACCATTGTCCCTCTGGGATACGCGTTTGCCTCGATGTCGCCGCGGACGCCCTCAATCGCGCCCGGCTCCTGTGGGAGCGTCCGGAGAGTCAGCGCGGTCGCTCAGCTCGGATATGCGCTCGTTCACCCGCTCCCGCAGCACCTGCTCCGCGTCGAGGCCGGCGATGCGAGCAAGCTCCACCGCCGCCAGCAGCAGCTCGCCGACGACCTTCTGTGACTCCTCTGCGTCGAGCTTCTGCCCGGTGAGGACGCCCAGGGCCGCGCAGGCCGAGGCGCACACGTCTTCGACGGCGCGGCCGCGCCCGGCCCGGGCGGCGCGGCGCTCGACGACCTGGGCCCGGGAGAGCGCCGGCAGCGTTTTCGGCACCTCGGTCATCGGGCTCGTGCTGTCGTCGGCCTCGCCGCGCTCGCGCCGCTTGAGGTCGTCCCACTGGTGCAGCACCTCCTCCGGCGTCTCGGCCGAGCTATCGCCGAACACGTGGGGGTGGCGCGCCACCAGCTTATCGCGCAGGCCCTTCACGACATCATCTATATCGAACTCGCCCGCCTCGGCCGTGAGCTGCGCGTGGAAGACCACCTGCAGCAGCAGGTCGCCCAGCTCCTGGCGCAGCGCCTTCGAGTCGCCGCGGTCGATCGCCTCCAACACCTCGTAGGTCTCTTCCAGCAGACACGGCCGCAGAGACCGGTGGTCCTGCTTCCGGTCCCAGGGGCAGCCGGTGCGGCTGCGCAGCCGAGCCATGATCTCGACCAGTTCGACGAAGGGTGACTTGTCGGCGGACGAGCTATCCTTGCCCATCGGTCTAACCAGCCCACAGCGAGGGGCCGCGCGGCGATCCGCGCCCGGGGCCGCCGCCTGCGGACTCTCCCTCATTCGCCTTCGTGAGTATGCGCGTGCGGGGCCTCGCCGCCCGGCAGCTGCATGCCCTCGGGCAGAACGGGAGCGCCCGGCGGAACGCCGGCGGGCTGCGCCAGCCTCCTCTCCCTGGCCTCCCGAGCCTCGCGATAGGCCTCGTCCAGGAGGCGATGGCGCGGTGCGAGCACCTCGACATCGGCCCTGGCCTTCAAGTTCTGCACGAACTGGGTGAGCTCGTACTGGTGCTGAGGCTCCTCCAGCATCCAGTCCTCGATGACGTCGCGGTTGCGCTCCAGCGTGATCTCGCCGCCCGTGATCCGCTTCTCCACCATGAAGACCTGCCAGAGCTCCTGCGGCGGCTCTCCCTCCGGACTCTCCTCCTCCGGCCCGCCGGGCACCGGCTGTGCTACCGGCTCGCTCACCTCGCCGGGCGCCAGCTCGAACAACACCGTCTCGATCGCCGGGTACGGGCTCTTCCCCTTCGCCATCCAGCCGACCATCCCGCCGCGGTGGCGGCCGATGTAGTCCAGGCTGCGGTCCTTGGCCACGGCCGCGAACTTCTCGCCCGTGATCTTCCCATCGGCGGAGTCGGCCAGCAGCTCGTTGCGAACCGCCTGCGCCTCCTCCTCCGTAGCCACGGTAATCGCGCGGAAAATCACCGAGTCGTTGTTGTGAGGGAGATCGGCAAGGCGCTCCTTGTTCGCCTCGAAGTACTTCTTCACCGCGTCGTCGGTGAGAACCAGCCGCGCGGTGAGCATCTGAAGGCTCAGCCTCTCCAGCATGTCTTCTTCGGTCAGCTCCTTATCGGCGAGCCAGACCTCGAAGTCCTTGCCGGTGCTGGCGAGGACGTAGTCCTTCAGCCCGTCCATGCGGATCTGGATCTCCTGCTGGGTCAGCTCGACGTTGCGCTTCTGCGCCTCCTGCCGTATCAGATGGCGGGTGATCAACGAGTCGAGGATCTCGCGGGCAAACTCCCCGTCGTTCGCCTGCTCCATGCTCTCCCAGAGGTCGCGCTGGGTGATCGGCTTCTGGTTAACGCGGGCGATCACCTCCGGCTTCTCTCGGGCACAGCCGCCCAGCAGCCAGCTCAGTGCCGCCCCTAATATAAGGATAGTGGTGAGGCTCGCCAGCGGTCTGCGCGTGGGCATGGCCGCGGTTCCTTTCCTCTCGCACAGGCGCCCCGCCCGGTCTGCACCGACGGCGGCTGGACTCACCGGCCGCCCGTGTCGCGTGAACGGCCCGCCCGTTGAGTGCGGGCAGGCCGCCTCGCCCGACATCTTCGAGCGCCGGGCCGGCGCCTTTCATGCGCGAGACCACCGCGATTCTAACCCGCCCGCACACGAAAAGTCAAGGTGAGGACCCTGCGGGGCGCCACAACACGTCCGGCAGATACCTGCCGGGCGAAGCCCTCTGTGGGGGGACGACCAGCGATTCGTCCCCCCACACTCCCCCCTCTTGCGAGTGGTCGTCGGAACGGTGAATGCGCTTCGAGAGGGGGAGGGACACCCTCCCCCCTCGATTCTTCCCCCTCCCCACGGCGAGAGGATGGGCTGATGCGCGCAAGCGGAGGGGGGATGCCCGAGAGTATACTCTCGGGCGGAAGCCGTCGGGGGCCTGCCGGCCCCCGAGCCCCCGGGGCCAGATGTTGGGCAGGAGCTTGCCTCCTGCCTCGTCCCTGTGGGCCAGGCCTCCTGCCCCATCTCTCGGCCGCCTGGGCTCGGCTGCTCTCACTAAGCCAGACTCCTCTCCCGTTGGGCAGGAGCTTGCCTCCTGCCCGGGAGGCGGGTAGAATGGCGGTGAAGAGGGAGACGTCCACATGGACCTGGCCACGGTAGCTATCATCGCTGGCCTCATCGTTGCCATCCTCACCATACTGGGCTACGTATGCGGCGCGTTCCGCGCCGTTGCTGAGTGGCGCAGGCGCAGGAGGACGCCTGAGGAGGAAATGGCCCCGTCTCCCCCCGTCACCGCTCCGGCGAAGCCGCTGCCTGCCGCCGCCGTCAGTCCGGATGCGATCCTCCCCATCTTCTCCGTCCCGTATGCGCGCAACCCGAACTTCACCGGCCGGGAGTCGTTGCTCAAGGCGGTGCGGGAGGCGTTGGAGGGCGGCGAGGCTGCGGCACTGACGCAGGCGATCGTGGGCCTCGGCGGGGTGGGCAAGACACAGCTCGCGCTCGAATACGCCTATCGCCATCGCGAGGACTACCAGGTGGTGTGGTGGGTGCGGTCGGAGGGTCCGGAGCTGGCCGCCGACTACGGCGGGCTCGCGGTGAAGCTCGGGCTCATCGGCGCGGATGTTCCTGACCAGCGCGAGATCGTCGCCGCCGCGCGGGGATGGTTGGAGCAGAACTCCGGCTGGCTGCTCATCCTCGACAACGTGCCTGATGCGAAGGCCGTCTACGACTACCTGCCCCGCGGCGGGGATGGGCATGTGCTCATCACCTCTCGCAGCCAGGCCCTCGGGGAGGTGGCGACGACGGTAGACGTGCCCGAGTTCCCGCGCCCTGAGTCGATCGCCTTCCTGAAGAAGCGCACCGGCAAGACGGAGGGCGCGGACGCGGTGGCGGAAGAGGTGGGCGACCTGCCGCTCGCGCTGGAGCAGGCCGCGGCCTATGTGGAGGCGACGGGGTGCACCTTGGGCGAGTACACAAAGCTCTTCCAGACCTCCCGGGA
>JALGXV010000029.1 GCA_029821885.1 Candidatus Hebobacteria bacterium | reverse complement strand
CCAGAACGCCCTTGAGGGAGGCGAGATGCCTGGCGGCGACTGCCGCGGCAGACGCGTCGGCCTTCCCTGCGGTGATGGGATCCGGCAGCTCCTCCTGGAGGTAGTCCGACACTACGGAGGAGAGCTCGTGGGCCCGCCGATTCGGATTCGAGAGGTGGGCCGCTATCATCACATCGAAGGCCAAGCCCTGCAGGCAGATGCCACGGCGCGCGAGCAGCAACGCGGATCGCTTGAGATCGTGTCCTACCTTAGGCATCTCCGGCGATTCCAGCAGGGGCTTGATCGGTGCCAGGAGACTGGAGATGTCTGTCTCGTCCGCGAGCACCACCGCGGGTTCGCCGTTCCCCATGAAGGCCATGCCGAGGAGCGACCCCCCAAGGCTCCGGCCCCCTGGCGCAAGCGGGTGGATGACGAGGTGGCCGCCGCCCTCCAGTTCATCGGCGAGCGACGTCACGCCGCGCACGGAAGTCGCGACGCTGTGGTCACCGGATGGGGTGGGGGCCGCTCCCTCGAGTCGCCTCAAGAGAGAGCGGAAATCAAGCCGTCGGAAGATCTCGCCGAGCCTGTCCTCGTCTGGAGAACTGACTTCCAACTCGCTCTCGGCGAACTCGATGGGGAGGTCGCGGACGATGGCAGACAGCTCCTTCGCCCGGCGAGCCACTTCGGCATGAGCTTCCAGTGCGGCCGCAAAGCGCGCCGGCTTCACCCGCTCTACGTTCTCCAGCATCGCCTCGAGCGAGCCGAACTCTCCCACCAGCTTGGCCGCCGTCTTCTCCCCTATTCCGGGGACGCCCGGGATGTTGTCGCTGGTGTCTCCGCGGAGCGCCCGGAAGTCAACCAGCTGCTTCGGATCGAGGCCGTACCGCTCCCGCACGGCCTCTCGGTCGTAGACCCGCGTATCGGAGACGCCCCGGCGCGTGACCATGACCGACACCTTGTCGGACACGAGCTGGAGCTCATCGAGGTCGCCGGTGACGATCAGGACCTTGGTACCGCGGCGTTCGGCCTCGGCTGCGAGGGTGCCGATGACGTCATCCGCCTCATATCCCTCCGCCTCATAGACGGGTATGGCCATGGCCTCCAGGACCTCGCGCACCATGTCGATCTGCGGCGAGAGCTCATCCGGCATGGCCGCCCGAGTGGCTTTGTAGTCCTGGAAGATCTCGTGTCGGAAGGTGGGCCCGGGCAGATCGAAGGCGACCGCGATCATCTCGGGCTGCTCTTCATCGATGACCTTGAAGAGCATGGTCGTGAACCCGTAGGCCGCGTTCGTGACCTCGCCCAGAGCATTTGTGAGGTGCGGCAGAGCGAAGAACGCGCGGTACAGCAGACTGTTGCCATCTATGAGGACCAGTCCGCCCCGGCGCGTCCGATTGCCGGCTTCCGGTTGGGTCACCTTTCCCTTGGCTCGAGCGCGGGAGCGGCGGCATCCTCGGGCCACAGCGTGCCGCAGACGAACCGCGCCGCAAACCCGTCGTAGAGCAGCCCGCCCGTCACCGTCACTGAACGCTGCTTGGCCGAGCTGTCCCCAAACAGCCATCGAAGGAAGGAGGGGGCGCCGTACTGCCTCATCTCCGGCTTCCCCTTGATGCCGGCCCTGCTCCCGGCCTCCGCGAGCGCCTCATGCATCCCGCCGAGCTGATCGATGAGGCCGTTGTCTATCGCCTGCTGACCGGTGTAGATACGGCCGTCCGCGAGCGCGAGCACGTCGGCTTCGGCCATTCCCCTTCCTTCGGCCACCGCCGTCACGAACTGGCCGAAGACCTCTTCGACCAGCGCCGTTACGACCTCTCGCGCCTCTGGGCTCAAGGGCTCTGTTGGGTTGAACATGTCCTTTAGCTCACCGCTCTTGATCACTTCCGCGTCAATGCCGAGCTTGTCGAACAGCCCGGACATGGCGGGCGCGGCCACGTAGTAGCCGCCGGAGGCAGCCACGTCGGCCATGGAGACAACTACCGGCTTGCCCGCCTCCGTGGCGCGCTTGATTGCGCTGTACGTTTCCTGCGCCCCGGCCGCCGATCCGCCGGGGCTATTGATCCGGAGCAGTATCGCCTTCGCGTTCTCATCCTCTATGGCCTCATCTAGCTGCTCCACGATATCGTCCGACCCGGTTGCGGCCCCACCGAGAAACGAGAAGCCTGACTGTCCAGCTACGATCACTCCCTCTATGCGGATAAGTGCGACGTGTTCGCCTGCACTCTCGAAGCCGTCGATGCCGCCGACGGCCGCCATGACGGCACCCAACAGCAGCAGAATGCCGAGCATGGTCGCAAGCAGACAGCCTGCGAGGCCGATGCCGCACCCCCACTGCCACGCGGGGCTGCGTCGCGGCGGCTGGTAGCTCGTCGGAGGCGGGTAGGTTGGCGGCGGGGGCGCAGGCGGCGGTTGGTAAGGTTGGCTCGGCGGCTGCTCTGTCATCATCATCCTCCCGGCACGCGCGAATGACGCGCCTTGACACATGCGGTCTGCCCACCATATACTTCCGGGGCGCGCCGGTGTGGCGGAATGGCAGACGCGCCTGACTCAAAATCAGGTGGGCGCAAGCCCGTGGGGGTTCGACTCCCTCCACCGGCAGTGATCTTCTCCGAAGACGGTGGCCGGCCTCGACGGGACTCTCCGCTCAGCGGCCACCGCCCCACCACGACCATTCCTATGACCCACCTCGGCGTCCGCCCGCTGTTTCGACCTGCCGCCCCGGCAGCCTTCCCTCCCTCGCGGCCGGCCACAGTTCTCTGACGCCCGCATGCCGCCACCGCGTTCGCCGCGGAACCGGTCGAGTTCCGCTTCGCGCGTCGTCGCTTCGGCCTCCTGGCGCGGCCTCTACTCCTCGTAGTGCCGCAGGTTGCGCAGCTTCGCGTAGCGGGCCGCCGCCAACGCTTCCGTCGGAACGTCCACTAGGCGCTGGATTGCCTCGACAATGGCCCTCTTAACGCGACGGGCGGCGCGCGCCGGATCACGATGAGCACCACCGGGCGGCTCAGGGATGACATCATCGACGGCACCGAGATCGAGGGTCCGCTGCGCGGACAGGCGCAGTGCCTCGGCCGCTTCCGGCCCTCGCTTCGGATCGCGCCCAAATGCCTCTAGTATGACCGCGCAGGACTCCGGCGGGATGACTGAATAGATGGCGTGCTCCAGCATCATCACGTGATCGGCGACCGCGATGCCGATGGCGCCACCGCTCCCGCCCTCGCCAATGATCACTGCCACGATGGGGGTGGCGAGGGAAGACATGAGAAGCATGTTCTCTGCTATCGCATTGGCGATACCGCGCTCCTCCGCCTCGAGGCGGGATTCGGCCGCGGGCGTGTCGATGAAGGTCACCACCGGATAGCCAAGCCTTTCGGCGAGGCGCATCACCCGGCCCGCCTTTCGATATCCCTCCGGGCGGGCACTGCCGAAGTTCCTGAACTGGCGCTCCTTGACATCCCGGCCCTTCTGGTGACCGACGACGGCGACGGTCCGTCCTTCCAGCGCCCCCAGCCCGGCGACGACGGCCGGATCGTCGCCAAATCGCCGATCGCCGTGCAGCTCGACGAAGTCATCGAAGATGGCTCCGATGTAGTCCAGCGTATAGGGCCGGTCGGCATGTCGGGCAAGGAGGACGTTGTCCCAGGCTGTCAGATGCGAGAAGACCTCTCGCGCGATCTGTTCCTCGCGAAGGCGGATCTTAGCGATCTGCGCCCTCACCTGGGCCCTTCGCTCTTCACTTATGCTCGGGGCGGCCAGCAGCCGCTCGAGCTTCTGGATATCTTCGTCCACTTCCCGCAGCCGCCTATCGAAGTCAAGCCACCGACTCACTCCGCATCTGCCTCCCGGCGCGGCGACACCAGTCGGAGGACGCGCACCAACCGCAGGCAGCTTGATATTGAACGCTCTCTCGATCACCCGGGGGCCGGCGAAGCCGACCAGGCTTTGCTGCTCAGCGATCGTGATATCGGCCACCGATGCAAAGCTGGCGAAGACACCTGCCGTGAGCGGGTCTGTGTAGACCACTATGAAGGGGACACCTCCGCGTTCCATGAGTCCGACGGCGGCCGTAGTCTTGGCCATCTGGAGGAGCGAGACGATGCCCTCCTGCATGCGCGCGCCGCCCGAGCAGGCGAAGACCAAGAGCGGAGCCCGGGCTTCGATGGCGTGCTCCGCCGCGCGGACGAACTTCTCCCCGACCACCGCGCCCATGCTGCCGCCGCGGAAGCTGAAGTCCATCACCGCGAGCGACACCGGAATGCCGTCGATGGCGCACTCGCCCCATATCATAGCGTCCCGGAGGCCGCCTTTCACCTCGTCGTCGCGGAGCTTCTCAGCGTATCCTGGGAAGTTCAGGGGATCGCTGGTCCTCATGGCCGCGTCGCGCTCGCGGAACGAACCCTGGTCGGCCGTGATGCCGACCCGCTGACGAGCAGTCAGCCTGCTGTGGTGTCCACAGTGGCGACAGACGTAGAGGTCGTCTCTCACCTCCGGCTGGTAGAGCATGTTGCCGCACTGGCGGCACTTCGTCCACAGCCCCTCGGGCACCGCCTCGGCGCCAGGTCCGTTGTCTGCCGGCCGGTACTGGCTCACAGCCAACCCCCACGGGGCACGCTAGAGGGCGCGCCCTCTCTTCCGTAGAAACTACTGGCCTGGCCGGTCAACATCCTGCGAGGGCCTGCATGGACATCGACAATCTCCGGCGTGAGATAGACGAGCTCGACGACGCCATCCTCGAGTTGCTCAACCGGCGGGCCGAGAAGGCTATCGAGATCGGCCGGGCCAAGAAACAGGCCGACCGAGAGGTTTTCGATCCATCTCGGGAACGTCAGATTCTCGGCCGGTTGGAGGCGGCCGGCAAGGGACCTCTGCCGCCGGGAGCCCTTCGCGAGATCTACGGCACCATTTTCGCGGCCAACCGGCTGCTCGAGAAGCAGCTTGCCGTCGCCTACTACGGACCCGCCGGAACCTTCACCCACATCGCTGCTCGCGGGAAGTTCGGCGGCTCCGCCGAACTGCGGCCGGCCGATACCATCGGGGACGTGTTCCTGGCCGTCGAGAAGAAGGACGCCGACTTCGGCGTGGTGCCGGTCGAGAACACAACCGCCGGCGTCGTCCCTCTCACTCTCGACGCCTTCATGGAGTCGAAGCTCACGGTCTGCGCGGAGATCTACGTCGACATCGAGCATAACTTGCTCTCCCACGCGACGGCCCTGGAGGCGATCGCGCGTGTCTACTCCCACCCCTCGGCCCTCGCTCAGTGCCGAGTATGGCTTCGGGCGAACCTCCCGACCGCGGAGCTCATCCCTGTCGGCAGCACGGCCCGGGCCGCCGAACTCGCCGGCGGTGAGCCCGACTCCGCTGCCATTGGACCGGCCCTCGCGGCGGAACTCAACGACATCCCCATACTGCGCGCCAAGATCCAGGATCAGGCCGACAATCGGACCCGCTTCGTCGTCGTGGGTCGCCTCGCCGCATCGCCGAGCGGGGCCGACAAGACGTCGCTTCTGTTCTCGGTGCCGCACAAGGCGGGCGCACTGCACTCGGCTCTCGGGGTCCTGAGCAGTCACGAGATAAACATGACCTTCATCCAGTCACATCCGACGAAGCAGACGCCGTGGGAGTACATGTTCTTCGTAGACGTTGAAGGTCACCAGAGCGACGCACAGCTCTCTGCGGCGCTGAGGGAACTGCGCGACCACACGTTGGTTCTCCGCGTTCTCGGCTCCTATCCGGAGGCGAAGTAGGCCGGATGCCTCAGACTTCCTGTTCGCCGCGGGTCTCCTCGGCCGGCCAGCCAAAGGCCTCGGGGAGGAGATCGGCCAACTCGAATCGGCGCTGCCGGTCTCCCCGGCCAATGGAGATGATCGGAAGATCGCCGCAGAACTCCGCCAGCGCCTGCCGACACGCGCCGCAGGGCGAGAGAGGCCCGGCGTCCGGCGTGTAGAGGACGAGCCGGCTGAAGGATCGCTCGCCCGCCGAAATAGCCGCGCAGAGAGCAGCGCGCTCTGCGCACACGGTCAGGCCGAGGGATGAATTCTCCACGTTGCATCCGCGGTAGACCGCACCTCCTTGCGCCTCGAGCGCGGCTCCGACGCGGAGCTTGGAATAGGGCGCATAGGCGCTGGCGGCGGCCTGACGGGCGGCCGCGATCAAGGGGCCCCCTTCACTGCGCCTCTTCACCTTCTTCCTCCTCGTGGGTCGCCGCCGGCGAGTGGATGACCCGCACCCGGTGAATCCGGTTCTCCGAAACAGCTTCGACGATGAACTGGAGGGTCCGCCACGATGTGCTCTCCCCGGCCGAGGGGAGATGGCCGAGCTGATCGAGTATGAAACCGCCGACGCTGTCGAACTCTCCCTCCGGCGGTTCCACCCCGAACAGCTCCTCCACCTCGTCCACACTCACCCGTGCATCGACCACCGCCGTGTGCTCGTCTACCCGGTTAATCGGTTCGACCTCGAAGTCGTGCTCGTCACGTATCTCCCCGAATATCTCCTCCAGCAGGTCCTCGATAGTGACGAGTCCTGCTGTGCCACCGTACTCGTCGATGACTATCGCCATGTGCAGACGCTTGCGCTGCATCAGATTCAACACCTGCGCAACTCTCCTGCTCTCTGGCACCATCGACACCGGCTTGCGGGCCACGTGGCCCGCCGTTAGCTGCGGGTCTTCGGCGCCCAGCGCGGAGATGACGTCCTTCATGTAGAGTATGCCGACGACGTGGTCGACGTCCTCCACGCACACCGGCAGGCGAGAGTACCCCGTGCTCTCGCTTATCTGTGCTGCCCGGGTGAGGGAGTCATCGGCATGAATCCAGACCATGTCGGTCCTCGGAGTCATCACCTCACGCGTCACCTTGTCGGCGAACTCGATCACGCCGGCGATCAGCTGCCGTTCCTCCTGCTCGATGTCGCCGTTCACCTGCCCCTCTGCGACCATCTCCAGGACCTCCTGGTCGGAGTACACGGGCAGGCCGGCGAGCGCCTCTCCGCCAATCACGGGAATCAACACGCGACGGATAATCGCCATTCCCGCCAGATGGAGCAGTCGGCCGACCGGGCCGACGACTTTGTGAACGAAGAACAGGACGGGCACGACGGCGAGACCCACCTTCTCGGCCCGTCGCACGCCGTACGTCTTGGGCGTAACCTCACAGAAGATCACGAGGAAAGTGATCATCATGAAGGAGGCGCCAAGTATCCAGCGTTCATTGCCGCCGCTGAGCCGAATGGTGATCTCGGTGGTGTAGGCGGAGGCGACTATGATGGCGAGGTTTATCAGCAGGATCAGCGTGCTCAGCACCTCCTGCCGGCTCTCCACGAGTTCGAGGAGCCTCTCTCCCAACCACCCCCTCTCCTGGGCGAGCTGACGCGCCCGCACAATCTCCAGGCGCACTAACGCCGCCTCGGACAACGAACTGAATCCCAGCAGCACCCAGCAGAATACGACAGCCGCAATCTGCCCGCCGAACCTACCGAGTTCACTTGCCAGCGAAGCTGATGAAGGGTCGTTCATTGTCAATCAGAAGATCTGCGTCGTGCAGACCCGGTTACCCACCTCCCTCGGCTGCAGGTTCCTCCTCCGGCTTCCGCCCGAGCAACGCCCGAACGCGCACGATCCTGTGTCCGTCCAGCTCCTCGACGACCAGCGTCACACCGTCCAACTCCACCTCGTCGCCGATCCGGGGCACGACACCCAGATAGGCATAGAGCAGCCCTGCCAGTGAATCGTACTCGCCCTCAGCAAGTGCCACGCCGAGCGCCTCCGAGGCCTCGGCAACGCTGATTCTGCCATCCAAGACGAGACCACCGCCCGCCGTGCGCTCGATCGCCGGCCGCACAACATCGTACTCATCGTAGATGTCGCCTACGACTTCCTCCAGGAGGTCTTCCAGCGTCACCAGACCGGCGGTGCCGCCGTACTCGTCGAGCACGATTGCGAGCGTACGTCGCCTTCGACGGAATTCAGTCAGCAGATCGCCGAGGTTCTTGGTCTCCGGCACTCGCAGGGGCTCCAACATGACGGAGGTGACCGGGGCCTCGCCTCTCCCCGTCGCCAGCAGGGGGATTACATCTTTCACGTGCACCGTGCCGATGAGATCGTCCAGGCTCTCCCTGTATACAGGCATCCGCGATATTCGATGCTCGGTGGCGGCCTCGCCCGCTTCGGCCGCGGTCGCGGTGTCGGGGATCGCCACCACGTCTGTGCGGGGGACCATGACCTCGCGGGCGACCTTGTCGCCGAACTCGAATATCTGGTGGATCATCACCTTCTCTTCTTCCTCCAGGGCGCCGGTCTCGGCCTGGAGGTCGACGATGGCACGAATCTCTCCCTCAGTAACAGGCGTGTCCGCCCGGGTGCCTCCTCCCAGCAGCCGCGTGAGGCCCTCCGCAATGAAACCTACCAGACGGGCGACCGGCGACAGAATACCTGTCACCACCCACACTGGCACGAAGACCGCGCTGGCGACCCGCTCCGGGTTGGCCGCCGCGTAGCTGATCGGGACCACCTCGGCGAAGATGAGGATGAGCACGGCCATGCCTATAATCGCGACCCACACAGGCAGGCCGAGGACCGTGATGACCCAGTTGGCCGCGATCGCCTCCGCGGTGTAGTTGACGGCAGTGATCGCCACGAGAATGGCGCCCAGAGTGGCGCCTGGGTTGGCCAGCAGCTTCTCCAGCAGAAGCGCCACCCGCCCTCTCACCGCCCGACGGAAGCGCCGCCGTCCCATCGCGAGGAAGCTGAGTTCGGCCGCCGAGAACAGCCCCGAGACGAGGAGCAGAATCCCGATCGCGATGAGAGGGCGTAAGTCACCTGGTGACATGTCAGTTGCCCGCCTTCATCCACAGCAGCCAGTAGAGCCCGGAACCCACAACCAGCGCTACCACGATCCCTATGGCGACCTCTCGAAGCGTATGGATGCCCGCGTCCAGCCGGCTTTGTGCGACCAGAAAAGCAAGCGCGAAGGCGAGGGAGGACACGATGATGTCCCTGGTCAGGAAGCAGATGCTGATGAAGCAGAAGAAGGCAAGCGCGCTGTGAGCGCTCACCAGTCCGCCCCGGGTCAGCGTCCCATGCCCCCCCCAGAGCTTCCCCAATATGACCGCGGCCACGACGGTGACGATGCCCACTAGACCGACGTGGAGGAAGTGAGGCTCGGGCCGCGTCGGAATCCCCTGCAGGCTCTTCACGACGTCGGCACTGACGAACACTCCCAGCGCGATGACGCTTCCCATTATCGCGGCGACGAGGACGCCGGCCCCGCCAATGTCCTTGGCGGTCTTTGCCAACGGGTGGAAGCCGGGGCTCACAAGGTCCACGACCACCTCTATCGCCCGATTGACGACCTCCGCGAGCACAACCATGCTGATAGCGACGAGCAGAAGGAGGACGTCCACACGGGTCAATCGGAGCAGCGCACTGACCAGCATCATCAGCGCGCCGATGAGGCAGATGAAGCGCATATGCCAGTCCTGCCGCAGCACATGCAGCAGACCCTGGACCGCATTCTGCGAGCTCTCGAGGAGCCCCCGTGCTCTCAGCGTCTGAGGCGCGCCAGGGCTGCCATGGTGACTTCCTCGCCCCGTTGCAGCATGCGGCGGCGCTTCGCCGGCGTCTCGTCCTCCCAGCCGGTCAGATGGAGAATCCCGTGCGCCAGGAGAAGAGCCAGCTCCCGGTGGAGGCTGTGTCTCATCTCCGCCGCCTGGCGAACCGCCGTCTGCGCCGATATCGCTACGTCGCCCAGTAGCAGCGCGCCTCCCCCCGGGCTCACGCCTTGAGGAAAGGCCAGCACGTCTGTGGGGTCGTTCTTCCGACGGTACTTCCGATTCAGTGCCTGAATCCATCGATTATCACCGATTACGACGGTCAGCTCGGCCTCGGGGTGACAGCCCTCCGCTGCCATCACCGCTTCGCCAACACGCGCCAGCCACCTCCGCCAGATTCGCCGTTTCTGTCTGCTGATCACATGTACGGTCACGAGACCTCACATTCCTACTCCGCGTTCCACAGGCTCCGGGTAGGCGATGCGTGTTCGGCACAACGATGCCGTGAGGACGCGGTTCATGACCTCTTCGGCGATGGTTACCTCTCCGAAGGTCAGATCACATCGCTCGAGCTGCCGCCGGCCGAGCACACGCTCCCGGACTAGCTCCTTCACCATCTGCTGCACTCGCTGGGGCGTCGGCGACGCGATCGACTTGGCCGCTGCGTGAACGCCATCCGCGAGCATCACGAGCGCCGCTTCCTTCGTTCCCGGCAAGGGCCCGGGGTAGCGGAACTGGTCCTCGGAGACGTCCTCGGGCCGCGAGCCGCTCAGTGCCTGCTGGTAGAAGTAGCTGACGGTCGTAGAGCCGTGGTGCTGCTCGATTATGTCGACCACCTCAGGAGAGAGGCGGTGCTTCCTGGCGAGTGCCACACCGTCCTTCACATGCGACACGATGATGAGGCTCGAGAGCGACGAGGAGAGGTGATCGTGCACATTGTCCAGGCCAAGAAGGGCCTGGTTCTCGGCGAAGAACGTCGGCCGGTAGAGCTTCCCTATGTCGTGGTAGAGGGCCCCAACGCGTGTCAGAAGAGCATCGGCTTCGATGGCCTCCGCCGCGGCCTCGGACAGGCTCGCCACCATCATCGAGTGGTGGTAGGTGCCGGGGGCCTCGGCCTGCAGCCTCTTCAGCAGAGGCGCCTGTGGGTTCAGCAGTTCCAACAGTCCCAGGTGTGTGGTGATGCCAAACGGCCTCTGCAGCGCGTAGATCCCACCCAGGGCGAGCACCGCTGCGCCAGGCGCGTAGAGGCCCGCCAGGATGGCCTCTCGCATCAGTATCGCCGGCTGTTGAGCCGCCATCATCCCCACCGCAGCCACGAGCACGAGATTGGCCCCAGCCAAGGCCCCAATCACCACCCGGAGGCGAGACAGCGGCCACAACTGGGTCGAGAAGGCAAGCGCAGTTGCCGCGCTGCCGAGTGAGAGCAGTGTTGCCGGGAGGCCCGCATTGGCCATCAGTCCGACGAGCAGGCTCAGCGCGAGCGCAAGGGCCATCGCGATCGTATCTGCGAGGAGGGCGGCCGCCATGAGAGCGGCCGCAGGCACGATCAACATCCAGACGTTCGGGAGCGCAAGCGCCAGGAGATTGACCGTAAACAGCGAGGCCACGGCGAGCGAGGAGAGCAGCACGAGCCACGCTGTTCTTCCATAGACCGCCGGCGCCCAGTGGCGGACGTGCAGCCCGAGCAAGAGCACGATGAGCCCTACGATGAGGAGCACTGACACGAGCTTGCGGTAGTCCAGCTTGGGGCTCGCGAGACCGACCGCGCGCAGCATGTCAAGATGCTCCCGCGTCACCCGCTCGCCTTCGAAGATGATGGCCTGATCCGCATCGACGGTCCGGACGACTTCTTGGACGCGGTTGCGGGCGTCTTCTTTTGCCGCCAGCGTCAATACAGTATCGAGCCGACGGTTGACTGCTGTCTGGCGTTTCGCAACCGCGGACACGACGGCGGCTCCAGGATGTGAGACGCGCGCTCGCGCGGCTTCCTCGGCGGCGTCTCGGGCGGCCTTCAGATCGGCCGTCCCCTCCCTGATCTCCTTCAGCATGGCCTCGCGGACAACGGCCCTCGCCTCTTCTTCGAGCTGGCTCAGCGCTGACACCGGGTTCTGGAAGAGCCACTCCGCGCCCCGCGTCGACAGCCATGCCACCTTGGCTCGCAGGTCATCTGGCGACTTCGCCGCGGCCTTGGCTTCTCTCAAGGCCGCGAAGTCCTGACTGACACGGGTCTCCACGTCAGCTCGGGCGTAGGGAAGAGGACTGTACTGGGGCGGGACCCTGCTCTCGGCCTCGTCGCGCAGACGTTTGGTCGCGTCGTCATCGACATACCGCGCCATGCGGGGGGCTCGAACAAGGGCGGAGCTGACTTCGCCGACTTGTAGGGATACCCGCCCGGGGAACAGGTCGTAGCCCAGCAGTATGAGACAGAGTGCCGCCCAGGTGAGGACTCCGATGAGTCCGCGCGCCACCCCATCCCAGCGCGGCCAGCTTCTCTCGCCCTCGCCGTTCGCACCGCGAGGAGTGTGCAGTCTCCTCATCCGAGCCTCACGTTGCCTCTATTCCCTAGTTTCGTGCTGCTCGTATGCTTGGATGATGCGTTGCACCAGCTCGTGCCGCACGACATCCTGGTCTGAGAAGTGTACGAAGGCCACTCCCGGTATCCCCGGAAGTATCTCTCGCACGTGATTAAGACCCGATTTCTGCCCGCGAGGGAGGTCCGTCTGAGTGATGTCCCCCGTTACCACAGCCTTGGAGCCGAATCCAAACCGGGTGAGAAACATCTTCATCTGTTCCGGCGTCGTGTTCTGGGCCTCATCAAGGATGACGAAGGCGTCATTGAGCGTGCGTCCCCGCATGAAGGCCAGCGGCGCCACCTCGATCACCCCCTGCTGTATCAGGCGTTGCGCCTTCTCCAGGTCCATCATATCATAGAGCGCATCGAACAAGGGACGGAGGTACGGGTCCACTTTGGCCTGGATGTCGCCGGGCAGGAACCCCAGCCTCTCTCCGGCCTCCAGCGCGGGCCGCGTCAAGATCAGCCGCGAAGCCTTGCTCTCCCGCAATGCGCCCACCGCCATCGCCATCCCGAGGTACGTCTTGCCGGTTCCGGCGGGCCCCACCGCAAAGGTCATGTCCGCGCGCGCGATCGCCGCTACGTAGTCGCGCTGAGTCTGTGTGTGCGGCTTCACGGGCTTGCCTCGGTCCGTCACCAAGACCACATCGGAGAAGACCGCGTCAGCCGCGTCGGTTTGACCTCCGCCCACCATGCGCGCAGCGTACTCGACCTCTCCCTCGGTGATCGGATGCCCCAGGCGGACCAGCTTGACCAGCTCGCCCAGCAGCTCCGTTGCCCGGCCGACCTGTTCCGTGGTGCCGCTGACGCGGATCTCGTTGCCCCGTGCCCCGATTCGCGCGCCGACTGCCCGCTCGATCAGGCGCAGGTTTCGGTCCTGGCTGCCTGCAAGCGCGGCGGCTTCCTCGTTATCAGCCACCACCAGCTTGCCTTCTGACACCTCGTCCACGGCTCGCCCTGAGTCGCCTCGGGTCGCCTTCCTAATGCCCAGGCCGCCCGACTCCGGCGGAGCGAGCGGCCCTTGGGATCTTCAGAGGATCTGTCGCCAGCGAACTGGCTGTACGTCTCACCTAGCGGCTACCGTTCTCCGCGGCGGCGCGCGGCCCTGCGGGCGCGCCGTATCGCCGCCGCCTGCAACCGGCGTCGCCTGTCGCTGGGCTTCTCGTAGCGCTCCTTGCGACGAGCCGCTTCCAGCACGCCGTGCTGGTGAAGCTCACGCTTGAAGCGCTTGAGAGCGCTCTCCAGTGACTCATTCTCGCGGATGCGTATCGCCATACTCTCCCCCCTTTCCTGCCACCAGACTACATCGGGAGTGGAGAGTCCCCGTCTGTCCCAAAGAAGTCTTCGGTGGTGCTGGTTCAGATAAGGCCACACAACGCGGGGAAGAGCCCCGCGCTGCGGTGTCCCTATGAGCCCATTATAGCAGCCCCGCCGGGGACCTGTCAAACGAACCTGTTCGACGCCCCGCAGCCGCTGCCGTCGGCGGCCAGACGGCGCCATCCGGCTACCCCGGGGGCCAGCCCATGGCGCGGCCGCCAAGCAAGTGGAAGTGCACATGGTCGACGGATTGCCCCGCGTGGCTGCCGCAATTGGCGACGAGGCGGTAGCCGCTTTCAGCGATGTGCTCCTGTTCTGCAATCTGCGTCGCGACTCGAACGAGATGCCCCACGGCCTCGTCGTCTTCTGCCACAAGCTTGTTGAGTGACGGTACATGCTTGCGTGGGATGAGCAGAACGTGAGTTGGTGCCCCTGGGTTTATGTCTCGAAAAGCCACGACCGCGTCGTCTTCGTACACCTTCTCGGCGGATACCTCACCAGCCGCGACCCCGCAGAAGATGCACTCAGCCATCGGCATCACCTCCATTAGAACTCGCTTCCGCCTCACATCCCCATGGCCCTAACTGCCTTCACACAGGCGGAAGACGCCACATGCATTCGTCGCCGTAGTCTCCGCCACCTCGGTGACGGCCTCATCCCGCGCCTCCGCCACGATCTGGGCTATCATGGGAAGATTCGCCGGCTCGTTGTCTCTTCCTGACGCACCTCTCGGGAGCAGGTACGGAGAGTCCGTCTCGAGCAGGATTCGGTCGGCGGGAAGTGCTCGTACCACCTGCCTGAGCCCTTCCCCTCCCTTGCGAGTGAGCAGACCGCCAAAGCCGCAGAGCAGGCCCAAGTCGGCGGCCCTCCGGGCGTGCGCCTCGCTCCCGTCGAAAGCGTGCCAGATAACTGACGAGGGCCGCCGCGCCGCGATCACCCCGAGCATCTCGTCCTGCGCACTCCGGCAGTGTAGAATGACGGGAAGCCCGAGATCCTCCGCGAGGTCGAGGTGTCGCTCGAGCGCTCTGTGCTGCGCCTCCCGACTCGATAGGTTCCGATAGAAGTCGAGCCCGGTTTCCCCTATGGCGAGGACTCCCCCCAGCGCGGCGAGGACTCTCAGCTCGGCGAAATCGCCGTCTCCCACGCTCTCTGCCTCGTGTGGATGCACGCCTACGGCTGACCAGACCCCAGTCGTTTCGGCCGCGATCCCCGCGGCCCGGCGGCTGCTGGGCAGGTCATAGCCCACAACCATCATCCGCGAGACGCCGGCGCCGCGTGCGCGGTCGACGACAGCCGGTAGCTGTTGCAGCAACCGCGGGTGGTTCAGATGGCAGTGTGTGTCAAAAAGAAGGTCGCTGGCGGAGGCACGTCTCATGGGACTTCGGGCGGCCTAGGAACTGGAACTGCGCTGCGCGCCTCTGGCGCCAGCAGCTCGGCCCGAGATGGTGGCGTCTCTCATGTTAAGCGCCATTTTGATGCCGTCGGCGTTGGGGCCGTAGTAGTGAGGAAGCAGCTGGCACTGCACGAACCCGAAGGCCTCGTAGAGGGATTGTGCGGCGCGGTTCGCCACGCTTACCTCCAAGTCGGCCTCTGCCACCCCCTGCGACCTTAGATGCTCCAGCGCAGCCGCCATGAGCGCGCGGCCAATACCGCGCCGGCGATGCTGAGGGTCGACCGCGATGGACGTGACGCCGCCCCGCCGGACGCCGAGCCACCGCAGCCCCACCCGGGCCAGCGCATACCCGATGACACGCCCCGTATCATCCTCCCCGACGAGGAGGCCCTTCCGGTCCCGAAGCACGTGCGCAAGGAAGGTCGTGACGCTACATCCCTTCCCAGCGAAGGAAGCTCTCTCGATCCTGACCACATCCGGCAGATCGCCGAAGGTCGCCCTCCGAACTTTCATCGCTTCGCCTCTTCGACAAGCACGACTTCCCCCGCCGGGATTACCGACTCGGCGCCGTTCACAACAAGCCTCAGGTTGCCCCATTCGTCGATCCCTTCACCGAGTCCCGAGACGGCATTCCCCGCAGTCTCGACTCTCACCTCTCGTCCCTGCAGACCATCCCTGCGGGCCCACGCCGCCGCCAGAGCCCGACCGTCTCCCATCACGGCAGGCCACATCTCCTCCAGCGCCTCGAGCAGTCGCGCCGCCAGGCAGCAGAGCGAGAACGTCCGGCCGGTCTCCTCGCAGAGCGTGGTGGCGATCGCCCGCACCTCTCCCGGCAGTTCACTCGTGTGCAGATTCACATTGAGACCGACACTCAACACGGCGGCCACTATCTCCGGCCCCGATGTCTCCGTCTCAACAAGCACTCCCCCGACCTTCCTGCCGCCGATGGTCAGATCATTGGGCCATGTGACTGCCACGTGAGCGTCGGTCTCCCGGGACACGGACTGCGCGGTGGCCAGGGCGAGTGCTGCGCCGAGCCGCCCGCCTGCTTCGGCTGGTATCTTCGCACGGACAATCACCGACACCCAGAGGCCGCCGTGAGGGGAGGCCCAGGTTCGGCCGCGGCGCCCCCGGCCGGCCGTCTGACACTCTGCTAGCACGACCGCGCCATTCGGGGCGCCGTCCCGCAGCCATTGCCATGCCTCGTCAATCGTGGATGCGGTCACTTCGAGCACGCGCAGAGAGCGGCCGATCCATGATGTGCGCAGGTGGGCCAGCAGAGCTTCCGCCGACACGCGCTCGGCGCCCAAGCTAGTCATCTGCTATCTCCAGGGCGAGGTCCAGCGCCGGCGCCGAGTGAGTCAGCGCGCCCACCGAAATGTAATCGACGCCGCACTCCGCCAGCTCTCTGACAGTGTCCAGAGTCACGCCGCCGGATACCTCGACCTCGCAGCGACCGGCCACGAGGCCCACGGCCTCCCTTACGTCGGTCAGCTCCATGTTGTCGAGGAGGACGGCATCAGCCCTCGCCTCGATCGCCTCTTCGACCTCATCGAGTGTCTGCACTTCGACCTCCACCCTCACCAGGTGATGAGCGGCCGCTCTGGCGCGTCTCACGGCCTCGCTGACGCCTCCCGCGGCCCGCAGGTGATTGTCCTTGATCAGAATGCCGTCGAAGAGGCCCACGCGGTGGTTCGAGCCGCCCCCCATTCTCACCGCGTACTTGTCGAGCAGTCGCAGCCCTGGTGCGGTCTTCCTCGTGTCGACGATCCGCGCACTGGTCCCCGTCACGGCCTCGACGTAGGCTCTCGTCAGCGTGGCGATGCCGGAGAGGCGCTGCAGGAAGTTCAGTGCGGTGCGCTCCGCGGTGAGCACTGCTCGAGTGCTGCCGGCCAACTGCGCCACATCTCTGCCGGCCGAAACGCCGTCGCCATCATGCACAAGCGCGTCGAAGGCGATCTGCGAATCGACGGCGAGGAACGCGTGTCGGGCGACTGGTATGCCTGCAATGACGCCGCCGGCTCGGGCCTCGACGCTGGCCTGGCATTGGGCGTCCGCATCGATGGTCGCGAGCGTGGTCAAATCGCCGGGTCCCACGTCTTCGGCCAGCGCCCGCGCGACTATGTCTCTGACGACCCTCTCCGGCAGCTCCGATACCATCAGACCACCTCGAGCATCCGCTCGATCGCGCGGCGGGCCCCGGCCGCGACCTCCTCGGGCACGGAGATTCCGTACTGCATGTCCTCCAGCGCCCACGCCACCTTCTCCAGCGTGATGCGCTTCATGTTGGGGCACGTGGTGAGCTTGCTGATGGGATAGAAGGTCTTCTCGGGGCTCTCCTTCTTGAGCCGATGGATAAGCCCGACCTCCGTGCCGACGATGACCTCGCCCGCGTCGCTCTCACGCGCCCAACGCACCATCTGCCCGGTGCTGAGCACGTGGTCGCCGGAGTCGATCACGTCCGGCGTGCACTCGGGATGGACTATGACCACAGCCTGAGGATGCTCTTCCTTCAGCCGTCGCACATCCTGCACGGTGATACGCTGGTGCGTCGGGCAGTGGCCCTCCCAGAGGATGATCTCCTTGCTCGTGTGCCTCTGGACCCAGTGCCCAAGGTTCTTGTCCGGTACAAAGAGCACTCGCTCGTCCGGAAGGCTCTCCACAACCTTGATGGCGTTGGCGGACGTGCAGCAGATGTCAACCTCGGCCTTCACAGCCGCAGTCGTGTTCACGTAAGCGACCACCGGAACGCCCGGAAGGTCAGCTATCCTCTTCCGTACCTCCTCCACGGGAGACATTTCGCACATTGGGCACCCGGCGAGAGGATCGGGGATCAGGACTGTCCGCTCCGGATTTAGAATCTTCGCCGTTTCGGCCATGAACGTTACGCCGCAGAACACAATCACGTCGGCCTCGACATTAACTGCGCGCTGGCTCAGCTCTAGCGAGTCCCCTACGAAGTCCGCGATGTCCTGCACCTCGCCGAGTTGGTAGTTGTGGGCGAGAATGACGGCTTGCCGCTCACGCTTCAGCCTGGCGATTCGTTCGGTCAGCTCGGTTCTCGGATCGGCAGCGACGCCCGTCATCTGGCATCCTGATCGTCGTTGTCGGATCGCGCAGGTGGTGTGCACCTGTGTGTAGCGGCGCCGCGCTAGTCCCGCCAAAGCGCGGCAGACATGAAGCCAATGGCCCTGCGCCGCCGACATTATGGCATTGCGCGCGACGGCCTGTCAAACCGCTCGGTGCGACCGGCGAGACACGGCGCTGCCGCTCGCTGGCAGACGCCACCCGCCCGGATGTGGCACTAGTATGCGGAGAGTGGCGGCTACTCCGCCACAGAGCGAGTGCCGGACGGAGGCGCAGCGATGCCGAGCCGCAAGTGCCCGAAGATCACCGAGACAGAACTCTCGCTTCCCGTATGCCGCTATCTGCAGGAGCAGGGCTACACCGTGCGCAGCGAGGTGCACGATTGCGACATCACGGCTACCAAGGGCGATGATCTGATCATCGTGGAACTGAAGCGGAACTTCAGCACGGCCCTGCTGGTGCAGGCGACGAAGCGCCAGCGCATTACTGACTCTGTGTATGTTGCCCTGCCGCGCCCCACCCGCCCGAAGGCGCGCAGCGATCTCAGGCACCTGCTCCGCCGCCTCGAACTCGGCCTCATACTCGTGTCGCTCAATGGCCGGCGTGCCCCCCGCGTAGAAGTGGTCTTCCATCCCGTTCCGTTCCAGCGGCAGAAGCGTAAGCGGGCCCGCCGGGCAGTTCTCCGCGAGATGTCACAGAGGTCAGAGGACTTCAACACGGCCGGGAGCTGCCAGCGTAAGCTCGTCACGGCCTACCGGGAGAACGCCATCCAGATAGCGTGCTACCTCGACGTGCTCGGCCCGATGTCGCCCAAGCAGCTTCGCGCCCTTGGCACGGGACCCAAGACCCTCTCGATCCTCTACAGCGACTTCTACGGGTGGTTCGAGCGGATCGACCGCGCGGTCTACGCGCTCACTGCCCGAGGTGGAGAGGAACTCCAGTCGTACTCAGAACTCGCCCGGAGCTACCGGGCGCGGGCACGGCACAGCGGAGCGGGAGGGGAAGCGGCCTCTTAGCGGGGCACCAGCAAGACGTTGTCGATGAGGCGCGCCTCTCCGACGAAGGCTGCCACGGCCAAGAGGGCGGGTCGGCCTACTTCGTGCAGTTCTTCCAGCGTTGCCGCGTCTCTCAGTTCAAGGTATTGCAGGGACACGAGCGGCTCGGCCGCCACTGCCCGGGTCGCAGCATCTACCAGCGAGTCGGCATTGCGCTCGCCCGACGTAAAGCGGTCTCTCGCCTCGAAGAGCGCCTGCGAGAGGACGCGCGCGGCCTCTCTCTCGCGAGGGTCCAGATACCGGTTCCGCGAGCTCATGGCGAGGCCGTCTGGCTCCCTGACCGTGGCCACGCGAATGATCTCCAGCGGAAAGTGCAGATCCCGCACCATCTGCTTGATGATCAACAGCTGCTGGTAGTCCTTCTCACCGAAGTAGGCCCTGTCGGGCTGAACGATGTTGAACAGCCGCGCGCAGACGGTCGTGAGACCCCGGAAGTGGCCGGGGCGATGCGGCCCGCAAAGGCATTCCACCAGCGGCCCCGTCACTTCGACGAACGTGCGGTCTCCGGGCGGATACATCTCCTCTACCGACGGGGAGAACACGAGATCGACCCCTGCGCTCTGCGCCCTCTTCACATCGCTCTCGAGGTCACGCGGGTAGGTCTCGAAGTCGGTCCCGGGCGGAAACTGCGTCGGGTTGACGAAGATGCTCGCGACGACATAGCCGCACTCCTGCCGCGCGCGCTCGAAGACCGCAAGGTGGCCCTCGTGAAGCGCCCCCATCGTGGGGACGAGGCCCACCGACTTCCCCTGGCCGCGCGCGGCTGCGACCGCGCGGCGGACGTCCTTTTCCGTCCTCACCAGGTCTGACATGTTCCTAAGGGCCCAGGTACTTGTTGTACTGACCGAAGTAGCCGGTCCAGAATTGAATGGCGACCGCGGCAATGGCGGCCGCGACAAGCAGATAGAACACAAGCCCGACCGCCACCGCGGTCTGCTTGCCGCCGACATCGGTCTCGGACTCGTAGTAGTCCGCGACCTTCTCGAGCGCGTCCTCTATCGAGCCGGACCGCTCCGCAGTGCTGATCATGTCGAGAGCCATGTCCGGTATCTGTCCGCTTGCGGCCAACACTTCCCCCACCATCTTCCCCTGCATGACCCCCTCCGCCTCGCGCAAGAGTGCCTCTTCCATGGCCGCGTTGCCAGAGGCCGAAGCGGCCGCCACGAGTGAGCGATGGACGGACACGCCGGCGGAGAGGAGCATAGACAACGCTCGCGCCCAGCGCGCGACGGATAGACGGCGACTCAGGCTGCCGAACCACGGGAGCGCAAGCTTGATGCCGTCGAGGGCACGCTTCAGGCCTGGAACGCGTGCAACGAAACGCCATCCATACCAGAGTCCCATGGCCAGAACGAGGACTGGGAGACTGCGACTGAGCACGACCCGCAGCCATTGACTGAAGGTGCCCAGGAGGAGCAGCGGCACCGTCGGTATCACCATGAGGGCGATCAGGAGCAGCTTCGGGTAGAAGGTGTGCCACCGGTAGGCCTGCTCGAGCTGGAAGGTCCGATCGAAGTAGCTGGCCAGGCGCTCCGCGGTTTGCTCGATGAGCCCCGACTCCTCGCCCGCTTCCATCACGGCCAGCGTCACCTGGGGGAAAGCGGCCGGATACTTCCGCATGACCGTCGACATGGGCCGTCCCGCGATCGCCTCCTCCGCCATCTCAGCCGCCGCCTGCGAGAGGACGCGGTTCTGCGTGCGGAGTGACAGGGTGCGCATCGCCTCGCTAACACCCATGCCAGCGGACATGAGCACGCGCAGGGAGGAGAAGAACAACGCGCGGTGCTTGCTGCTCACAGGATAGAAGACCGGCGCGAGCACCTGGCGCTCCACGCTCGGAGCGACTCCTGTGCGAGTCTCCCCTCCCGGCTCTATGGAAACGACGAAGTAGCCTTGAGCCTTGAGTTGACGCGCAACTGCGTCCGCGGACTCGCCTTCGAGCACCCCGCGCTGGACGTTCCCGTCCTCTTCTTTCACTTCATAGGTGAAGGTGGGCATGGACGCCCTGCTCCATGCTGAGTCGGTTCGCCGCGGCGGAGATAATCTCCCCACTAGGACTCACCAGATCAGGTGTCAGGTCGGCGAGTGGTGCGAGTACAAACCCCCGCTCCCACATCCGCGGATGCGGGACCTCGAAGTCATCCTCAACGATCTGCTCGTCCCCGAAGAGGAGGATGTCGATGTCGATCTCGCGCGGGCCCCAGCGCTCGCGGTGCTTCCGGCCGATCTCCTCTTCGATGCCCTTGACAAGCGTGAGCAGGCCGCGCGCGGGCATCTCGTCATACACCTCGACCTCGACGACCATATTGAGGAACTGGGGCTGGTCGGCGATGTGCATGGGCTCTGTCTGATAGACGCGGGATTGGCGCAGGAGGTTCACGCCCTCGGCCGCTTTGAGGCGCGCGATGGCCTCACGGAGGTTCTGCTCGCGGTCTCCCAGATTGGTGCCGAGTCCGAGGAAGACGCGGCGGGGCATGTCACTCCTTCTTCGGGCGGTCGGCCCAGGTGTGCTCGCTCTCCTGGAGCTCATGTGTGACGCGGCAGATGGCGTCGGCGACCTTCGCGACCCGGGACATCTCTTTAACGTCATGGACTCGCACGATGTCAGCGCCGCCAGCGACGGCGAGTGCGACGGTGGCCGCCGTCCCCTCCAACCTCTCCTCAACCGGCAGATCGACTATGGCCCCGATCATGGACTTTCGGGAGGTGCCGACAAGAAGCGGGCAGCCCAGGTTGCGGAATTCCCGCAGCCGACGAAGTATCTCGAGATTGTGCTCCAGCTTCTTGCCGAAGCCGATCCCCGGATCCAGGACGACCTGGTCGCGGCTCAGCCCGGCCTGGGCGGCCGCAGCGATGCCTTCCTCGAGGTAGTCGCTGATCTGCCCGATGACGTCCGCGTACTTGGGGTCCTTCTGCATGTCCCGCGGTGTGCCCTGAATATGCATGATGACGACTGCCGCCTGGGCTTCGGCGGCGACCTGAGCCAACTGCCCGTCGGCGTGCAGCCCGCTGATATCATTGACGATGTGAGCGCCTTTCTCCAAGGCGATCGCGGCGACAGACGACTTGTAGGTGTCGATGGAAATGGGAACATCCACCTCGGCTGCGAGGCCCTCAATGACGGGTAAGACGCGGCGCAGTTCCTCCTCCTCAGGCACTGGCTCGGAACCCGGCCGAGTGGACTCGCCTCCTATGTCGAGGATATCCGCGCCCTCGGCCACCATCTGCCTACCTTGGGCGACCGCTGCTTCCGCGTCCGTCCCAAGGCCGTCGCCCGAAAAGGAGTCGGGGGTGACGTTGACGATGCCCATGATGAGCGTTCTTCCGCCCAGCTCAAGTTCGCGCCCCCGACAGCGCAGAACTCGCGCCGGCGGCGCGTTGAAGCTCGCCAGGGCGCCCTCCATGCGTTCCCCGACCTCGGCCCCAATCGCGGCGGCGACTGCTGTCAGCTGGCCGGCGGAACCCATTATGAGGATGTCCGCCCGGGAGGGATCGGCTCGGCCGGCCAGCTTGGCGAGGACCGCGAAGGCGCCAGACTCCTTGGCCGCGTTGCGTACCTCCTGAGCATCCTGCAGCGCCAGCGGCCCCACGATCATGGCGCGCCCTAGGCCGCGTGCAACGCTCAGCTCCACCGCGCTCTTATCTGAGCCGCGGGCATGCAGCTCGGCAATCGCCTCGTCCCGAGCCAGCGAATTCAGCAGCCGTGCCCTCAGTGTCTGTTTCCTCATCTCACTCCCGCACCTGCAGTTGGAGCGATCCCAGCCGAGCCGACGTGTGTGGGAGCACGCCGAGACGATCCGACGGCCCACCACTCCGGTGGCCGTATCTTGACCGTGATAGCCCCACTGCGGTCTGTGCTCATGATCTTCGACCCGACACGCGCCAGCTCCCGCAGCATCTCGTCGCTGGGATGGCCGTGTGGACTGTCATACCCAACAGTGATGATGGACAAGTCGGGACTCGCCGCATCAATGAACTCGGGAACGGCCGGGTCCGGTGCGCCGTGATGTGGGACCTTGAGTATCGTCGAGTCGACGGCCTCTCCCAGCCAGGCCATGCGGTAGGCGCCGACCTCGTCGATGTCGGCCGCGAGCAAGACGCTCACAGCGCCGTACACCAGTCGCAGCACCACTGAGTTGTCGTTGAGGTCTGAGCCCGTATCGCTGAGCCGCACCTCAGGCGGGTTGAGGACGTCCGCGTAGACACCTCTGCCCAGGTTCAGCCGTTGTCCGGC
>JALGXV010000238.1 GCA_029821885.1 Candidatus Hebobacteria bacterium | reverse complement strand
TCGTGCTGTGCGCCGACCGGGCCGAGCTGCGCGACCTCCCTCTGCCGCCGGAGCGTCGGGTCATCTGGTACGGCGAGAGCGCCGAGGCGGAGATTCGGGGCGCTGACATCCACCTCTGCGGCCGCACGGGGGGATGTAGGGTCACGGCGCACGGCCGCTCATTGGGCTCGATCTCCATTAACACGCCGGGCGTACACAATATCCTGAACGCCCTGGGCGCGGCGGCCGCGGCTCTCGCCGCTGGCGCACCGTTCCCCGCCTGCCAGCAGGCACTCCAAGAGTTCCACGGCGTCGGCCGTCGTTTCGAGGTCGTAGGGGAGCCGCGCGACGTCACCGTCGTCGACGACTATGCCCACCATCCAACGGAGGTCGCCGCCACCATAGCCGCCGCCCGAACCGCCTTCCCGGGCCGTCGAATCGTGGCACTGTTCCAGCCTCATCTCTACTCGCGGACGCGAGACTTCGCCGAGCAGTTCGCTCGGGCGCTCAGCCGCGCGGACGTGACCGTTCTTACGGAGATCTATCCCGCTCGGGAGCAAGCCATTCCTGGTATAACCTCTGCTCTCATCGCGGGGCGACTCCGCCAAGTAACGGGAGAGGACGCGGTGCTGGAGGTGGCGAAAGAGAGCCTAACAACTGAGCTTCCGGCGCACGTTCGGGCGGGAGATGTCATCCTCTCGATGGGGGCCGGCGACATCGGCCGAGAGGCCCGCGCGTTGGCCCATCGCCTCGGGGGCAGCCCCAGCCCAGACCAAGAGGTCGTCGCGAAGCAATGAACACCGGACAGCAGACCTGTATCGCAGCACCGCTCGTAGTACAGTCGCGCCGCCAGATCGAACTGGCCGGAGCTGAGCTCACTACGCTTCTCCGCGGCCGCGTTCGCGTGGGCGAACCAATGGCGCGGCATACCACCTTCCGCATCGGCGGCGCCGCCGACCTATTCGTGCAGCCTCACGACGAAGAGGATCTCGCTACCACGCTCCGCTTTGCGCGGGACAAGGGATTCCCGTGCAAGGTGATCGGCAACGGCAGCAACCTTCTCGTCAGCGACGGGGGAATCCGAGGTGTAGTCGTCCGCCTTGCGCCAAGGCTTGCGGACGTGGAGTGGCTTGAGGATGGGGCCCACGTCGGCGCGGGCGCTCGGCTGGCGACACTCGTGAAGCAGGCGTGTGAGGTGGGGCTGAGCGGCCTGGAGTCGACGGTGGGGATTCCCGGGACGCTGGGCGGTGCGCTCGCAACGAATGCGGGGACAGATACCGGTTCGATCGGGGACCTGGTCGTAGGCGCAACTGTGCTCGACCACGACGGGGAACTGCGCCAATGGACGGCCGAGCAGTTCGCCTATCGGTATCGCCACAGCAATCTCGGCTCTTCGCGGGCAACCGTGATACGCGCCCACTTGAAGCTCGAACCGGCCGCGAAGGACGACGTTCTCGCTAAGGTGGACCGGCTCAGGCAGAAGCGGTCGGGCCGACAGCCCTTGCGCGCGTGGTCGGCGGGAAGCGTCTTCAAAAACCCGCGCGCAGTGGCGGCCGGCAAGGTGCTCGACCGCGCCGGGGCAAAGGGCCATCGCGTCGACGATGCCGAGGTCTCTCGCAAGCACGCCAACTTCCTCATCAACAGAGGACACGCCACGGCCGCGGCGATGCGCGAGCTTATCGCCTGGGCGCATGACCTCGGGCTGGCACGTTACGGCATAGATCTCGAGCTTGAGATAGAGCTAATAGGAGAGCGCTAGTCAGATGGGCAAGCTTCGGGTGGCCGTGCTCACGGGGGGTACCTCGTCCGAGCGAGAAGTGTGCTGGATGAGCGGCCGGAAGGTCATGGGCGCCCTCGACCCGGCGCGTTACGAGGCCAGGTGCGTCGATCTCGCGGCAATCACGGGCGAGCGGGCGGCGGACCTCGCGCGCCTGCTCTTCTCTCGGAACGACGACACACACGATCGGCCGTCGGAGGAGACCTCGCCCGACGGCATGCCGGATGTCGTGTTCATCGCACTGCATGGCGGAATGGGAGAGAACGGCACCGTCCAGGGCCTGCTCGAACTGATCGGCCTTCCCTATACCGGATCGGGGGTGCTGGCCAGCGCTCTCGCCATGAACAAGATAATGGCCAAGAAGATCTTCGAGCGGGAGGGTATCCCGACGCCCAAATGGGTGCCGGTTCGCAGGTCCGGTAGCGCCGCCGCCGAGGCCGTTCTCGAACGGATATGCCTCCCGTGCATCGTGAAGCCGGCATGCGAGGGATCGACGATCGGGGTGACGATCGTCAAGACAGAGGCCGACCTGGAGGAGGCGCTGGACACCGCATTCGACTACGGCCCGGAGGCCGTTGTCGAGGAGTTCCTCGAAGGAACGGAGATCACCGGCCCGGTCGTCGGCAACGACGATGCGAGAGCCCTGCCGCTGGTTGAGATCGTTCCGGGCAGCGGCTTCTATGACTACAAGGCCAAGTACACGCCCGGCGCGACCGAGGAGATCGTGCCCGCCCGAGTGCCGGAGGCGACGGCCGCGCGAGCGCGCGAGCTCACCCTGCGCGCCCATCACGCGCTTGGGTGCAGAGGCATTTCCCGGGTCGATATGATCGCGACCCCGACAGAAGTTTACGTGCTCGAGGTGAACACTATCCCAGGTTTGACCGACACCAGCCTGGTCCCGCGGGCGGCCGAGGCCGAGGGCACCAGCTTCCCAGAGCTCGTCAACCGCCTCATCGAACTGGCATTGGAGGGAAGGCCGGGTGGCGGGCCTCGACGCGCTTCATAGGCCGGGTCTCAGAGCAGTCCCGCCCGGTTCAGCCCGAGGCCCCCTGCGCCGACTGCACGTTGCAGTCGCTCTCACCTTCGCGCTCCTCGCCGTCGAGCTCACATACATCGTGCTCGCCTCCCCGCGGTTTGCCGTGCGCGAGGTGCTCGTGCGAGGAGATGCCGACCTCGCGCGCGAGGTCGTGAAGGCGGTCAGCCTGCCGCCGAACACAAACATGGTCTCCGCGCCCCTGGCAGAAGTGAAGCGCCAGGCGGAGGCCGTCCCCGCGGTCAGAGAAGCTCGTGTGGAACGCTCCTTTCCCGCCCGGCTTGTCCTCACACTAGAGCGCCGGGAGCCGGTGGCCGTTATCAGGCGAGAGGAGCAGGCCATGCTCGTGGATCGGGAAGGGATTGTATTCGCTCTGCCGGAGGAATGGGGTTGGGGCCTGCCGGAACTCGTGGCATCGCACATCGAGTCCGGGGACGTAGCCGGGGATGAGGCCGCAAGAGAGGTGGCGCTGCTGCTGAGGGTCCTGCGCGCTCTCGGGAATGATCCCGGGATTCGCCCAACTCGGCTGCAGCTTGGCGCCGACGGAACGATAGGGATCTTGCTCGACTCAGGCACGAGAGTGAGCATGGGCACGAGAGAACAGCTCGCGGCAAAGGTGAAGCTGCTGGCGGCCACTCTGGACCAGATTGGCGCCGAGCGAATCGCTCGCATCGATCTGGCCGAGCCGGAGGCCGCCTCCTGGGAACCCGTGGATGGCGTCGGGCCCTTCCCCGCGGGGTGAGAGGAGATGGCTGGATTGAAGTCTGGCGCAAGGCATTGGCTCCTGCCTCTGACGGCCGTCTGCATAGTGCTTGGCGGCATGCTGGGCATTCAGGTGCGCAGCCAAAAGGAGCGAGGCGAAATGCAGGTGGGGCGGCAGACAAGCGCACTGGTCGGGATGCTAACGAGGACGGAGGCCCAGCTCGAGCAACAGAGGGAGGAGACCGGGCGACTCAGGGCGCTGCTGGCCCAGTACGAGGAAGAGGCGGCCAGCGAGCGGGGCCTCGTCAGAGTCATGAGGGAGGAACTGCAGGCCAGCCGCATTGCCCTGGGGGCCGTTGCTGTCAGGGGGCCGGGAATCGAACTCGAGCTTGCCGACAGCACCAGGAGATCGATCGGCGGCATCGGCGCGGAGGACCTCTACGTGATCCACGATGCCGATCTTCTCCAGGTCGCCAACGAGCTCTGGGCCGCCGGGGCAGAAGCCGTGGCGTTGAACGGCCAACGTCTCGTTACAGGGAGCTCGATCGCGTGCTCCGCCCGCCTCATCGAGGTGAACGGGGTGGCCATCGCGAGCCCATTCCTCTTTCAGGCGATCGGCGACAAGGACAAGTTGGTTTCAGCGCTTAACATCCGCGGCGGCGTGCTTGACGGCCTCCGCTTGTTGGAGTTCCCGGTGAAGCTGACGACGAACGACGAGATAACGATACCGCCACTCTCGGTGACTCCGAAGCACATATACGCCCAACCTGTCGAGAGGGAGAGCAAACAATGATAGCGATTCCGTTCGCCGCTCTCGTCATGGGATTCCTGGCCGTCTACGTTCTGGTCCCGCCGGTCCCGCCCCGCTGGGCCGACTACGTAGCGATCGCTATCATCGCAGGCCTGGACGCCTTCGTAGGGGCCGCTCGCAACTGGCTCGAGAGACGATTCGACGAAGCGATATTCATCAGCGGATTCTTCGTGAACATGGCGCTCGCGGCGCTGCTTGCGTTCTTTGGGGACAAGCTCGGCGTGGACCTCTACTTGGCAGTAGTGGTGGCACTGGGCATTCGCATCTTTAACAACCTGGGGCGCACCCGGGCCCTGCTTGTCACCGCACGTCTTGAGGCGAGGCGGGCCGGGATGCCTGCGTCGTCTGACTAGCCGCGGACCGAGGGAGCGAGATGCCGGGGAGGGAGTCGCTGCTGGGACTGGACATCGGCACCACCAAGGTGGCCGCCGTCATCGGCACTCCCGGTCCTGAGGTCAGGATCCTGGGGGCGGCCTCGGTACCGTCCACGGGCATCCGCCGCGGGAGCGTCGTGGACGTCGGCGCCACCACGCGAGCCGTCCAGGAGGCCGTCACGAAGGCTCAGCGGATGGCCGGCGTGGAGCTCGACTCGGCCTGGGTGGGCGTCACGGGCCAGCACCTCTCGTGCCTCAATTCCCGCGGGGAGGTCCAACTCGCGCGTGCCAATAGGGAGATCACCTGGAACGATGTCAACCGCGTGATGGCCGCCTCTGTAAGCGTGGTCTCCATACCGCCGGACCGGCAGACAATCCATGCAGTCGCGCGCGGCTTCATCG
>JALGXV010000237.1 GCA_029821885.1 Candidatus Hebobacteria bacterium | reverse complement strand
GCTCCTTGCTGAACCGGTCGCTGATGCCGCGCAGCACGGGCATGTGCTGCGCGGCGTACTCGATTCTGAGGCCGCCCGCCTCCGCCAGGGATACGTCCTTGACGTCAAAGCTCACGCCCAACCGCCTCCTCCGCCTGAACCCCGGCCTTGCCTTCCGCGAACTCCAGTATCACCTCCGCCACCCGATCGACCTGTTCACCGGTCAACTCCGGATAGAGGGGTATGGACAGGCATTCTCTCGACAGGCGCTCGGCCCAGGGCAAACCACCTTCCCGGTAGCCGAGGTCGCGATATGCCTCCTGCAGGTGCAGCGGCAACGGGTAATAGAGCTCGAAGCCCACGCCGCAGGCCTGCAGCCACTGCCGGAGCTCGTCCCGCCGTTCGCACCGGATCGTGTAGAGGCAGTAGACGTGCGAGCCATTGCGACTCGCCTCAGGAAGGAGGATCCCGGAGTCCCTGAGGTGCGACAGATAGCGCTCCGCGTGCCTCTGTCGAAGTCGGTTCCATGAATCGAGATGAGGCAGCTTCACCCGCAGGATTGCGGCCTGTATCTCGTCGAGCCTGCTATTGTAGCCGACGGCTGGATGCGTGTACTTCTGCCCGCCCAGAACGGACGCGTCCGCCTGCTGCCTCAGCAATCGGACGCGGTCCGCCACCTCGTCGTCGTTGGTTGTTATCATCCCCGCGTCACCGCAGGCGGCGAGGTTCTTCGTCGGATAGAAGCTGAAGCACCCCGTGTGGCCGATCGACCCGAGCCGGCGACCATTCCAGTATCCACCGACGGCCTGCGCGACATCCTCCACGACAAGGAGGTCGTGCGCCTTCGCCAGCTCCATGATCTCGGCCATGGGAGCGGCCTCGCCATAGAGGTGCACCGGGATCATGGCGCGGGTCCTGGGGGTAACCCGCCGAGCCGCGTCTTCGGGATCCAGATTGAACCCACCCGGCAGCGAGTCCACGAAAACTGGCGTGGCGCCGTGGTGGCTGATCGCGGCCGCCGTGGCGGCATAGGTGAAAGACGGGACGAGCACCTCGTCGCCCGGCTTGATCCCGAGAGCATCGAGAGACAGGTTGAGGGCATCGGTGCCGGAGGCGACGCCGACCGCGTGCTTCACATCCAGGAAGGACGCCATCTCCTCTTCGAAGGCCCGCACGTTCGGACCGTTGACGAACGCGGTGCTGTCGAATACCTGGCGCAGCGCCGCGTTGATCTTGTGCTGGAGAGCGCGGTGCTGCTCCCTCAAGTCGATCCGGGGGATTTCCACCGCCCGGGCGTTACCGTACGCCGAGTTTACCTTGCCCATTCCGCGCCTGTCCTCCTCATAGGCAATGGCCTGACGCGACAGGCCATCGGGCGCCCTTCCTCTCTGTTCCTCTCCTGCGCGGCGGCGTGCTGGGTCGACGAGGACAGCCGGCGGTCGGATTCGAACCGACGACCTGCGGTTTACGAAACCGCTGCTCTACCACTGAGCCACGCCGGCCCAAGCCCGACGATATCACACGACTTGCGTCCGTGTCAACGCGTGCAGGGGGATGTGCGCACGAGGGAAAGCGCCCAGCCTCTGTCGTATATCTAGTGCAAATCAGTGCAGCAACCATGCTCCGACCATGCCAGACGAACGGCCGAAACTGAGACCTCTCGACATGCTCCCGCTGCAGACGCCTGCAGGCCAGCGCGTCCTGCTGCGTGACCCGCTGCGCCTCGCCGAGAGCGAAATCGCGGTCCCGGCGGACATCGCCTTCCTCATCGCTCAGTTCGACGGGACCCACACGGTCCGGGAGGCCCAGGTCAGCTATGTGCGCCGCTTCGGCTCGCTGATAACCACCAACAGGATCAACCAGCTTCTGCGGCAGCTCGATGATGCTCTCTTGTTAGACACCGACCGGTTCCGGAAGTTCGCGGCCGAGATCGAGGCCGAATTCCGCTCCCGGCCCACCCGCGCCGCGGCCCATGCTGGACGCTCCTACGAGGAGGGCGCGGCCGCTCTCATTCAGGCGTGGGCGCCGAGGCTGCAGGCGGCGAGCATTCCCGGAGATTTCGCGCTCGATCAGCGGCGACCCGCGCTCATTGCACCGCACTACGACATGAACAACGCGGCCGAGGCCTACGCCGTCGCCTACAAGCTGCTTCAGAATGCGCCCCAGCCGGACGTGGTGGTGATCCTGGGCACCGCACACAGCGGCCGCGAGTCGCCCTTCATCCTCACGCGGAAGCCGTTCGAGACGCCTCTCGGGGCGCTCGAGACCGACGCGGTGATCATCGACAGGCTCGCAGAGGCCGCCAGCTTCGATATCTTCGCCGACGAATTCATCCATCGCGACGAGCATTCAATCGAGTTCCAGGCCGTGCTGCTCCACTTCCTGTATCACGAGGCCGAGGAGCCACCGAAGATCGTGCCCATCCTCTGCGGTGGCTATCATCGACGGAATGGTGAGTTCGTCGACCCAGCAGATGAGGGTCCCGTCAACGGCTTCCTCGAAGCGCTGCGCGAGGCCCTCGGGGGAGACGAGCGCCGCATCGCCCTCATCGCCTCGGCCGACCTGAGCCATATCGGGGCGCGCTTCGGCCAGCCCCCTCCCCTCACCCAGGCGCATCTCGACCTGGCACGCAGGCACGACATGGCGATTCTGGACAGGGCTCAGCGCGGCGACACAGAGAACCTGTACTTTACCGTTGCCGAAGTGCAGGACCGCTACAACGTCTGCGGCTTCCCCTGCATCTACGCTCTTCTGCAAGCGCTCCCCGTAAAGGAAGGCCGCCTGCTCTCCTACAAGCAGGCGACCGAACCGCAGACGCAGTCGTGCGTGAGCTTCGCGAGTGTAGCACTGCGGTGACCCGCTCCTAGCTGCCCGTCCCGGCTACCCGCGCGGTTACTATCAGCGTGGCATAGGCATCTCTTGCCCGCACAATGAGCGGAAGGGGCTCCCCGTCCTCGACGTTCACCGTTGTGGTCACCGTATGCACGCTCGTCAGCACCTCTCCCGTTCGTTCCGGTTCCTCCCTCCGCTCCCGTATGGTCCGGCGGAGCTGCACATAGAGCGTGATGGTCCCGTCGCCGTTGATTTGGGGCGTGACCACCAGCAACTGCGAGGATTCGCTCTCGCCTGGCGCCTGGGTGGTCACAATGTTGGTCGCCGACATCAGATTGTATGTCGCGACGCGGAAGCCGTCCACCTCGGTTCCGTTGGGGGGCCGAGCGTCTTCGGCCGGCAGAGGGAGACAGAGCAGGTCTCCCTCTTCAGACGAGGCGGCGCCGAGCTTGGACTCGTCGAGGGTGACGGGGAGACCTCGGTACATGGTGGCTTCAATGATGACTTCCTGCGGCCTGTGGTCCAGTGTCTTGATGGTCTCTCGGAGGTCCGCGATCGCCTCGGGGGTTCCAAGCACGGTGAGCTGCGTCGAGAAGCCGCCCGTGGGAGCGAGGCCGGCGATCCCCTCCGGCAGCAGGTGCTCAAGGGCCCCCTTGCCCTCAATGGCGACCGCATTCGCATCAACGCCCGGCATCCGCACGTCGTCGACTATGGAAAGGTCGCCCTTGCCAAAGAGCCAGGCGATGTACACAGCATCCATATGCTGGAGGTCGATGGTATCGCTGATGCGCCCGCTCGTCTTCGGCGGCTCGTACGGCTCGAGGACGATGTCGCCGATCTCGAGCGTCCCTTGCCCCGGTGCGACCTCGAACGACTCGCTTGAACCGTAGTACTTTGGATAGGGCCCCCCCGCAGTCCATGGTGGAAGCTCTGCTTCGACGCGCCAGGGCACACCAACGATGCCCTGCCGGAACTCGAAAGTCCCGTCCGGCCCTGATCGGACAGGTGGTGGCGGCTTGCGTGTGAGTATCCCCCTGAATAGACCGTCTACTTTCAGCGCAGCGCCGGCGGCGGGGATCCCATCGGGCAGCAACACCCGCCCCTTCAACAACGCAAGCGACTCGACCTTGACCGCCACATCCTGCTTGTGGGAAGCGGAGGGTGTCACGAGTACGGCTCCCCCCTGACTACGCTCCTCGTCAAGGACGAAGATCACGGTGGGTACGTCGGACATGAGCCCACCAATCTGAAAGACTCCGTCCGTCGAAATCGCACCGATGCTGCTGATGTGGTAGCTGGCTTCCACACGACCCGGCTGCGCTACGGCGTAGATGAACCTGCTATGCTTCCACGGCGTGCCGTCCGGCGCCAGCACGCGCCCTCGCAGCTCGAGAGCGCGCTGGAGGAATAGGTTCACGTCGGCAGAGGTCTCCCCAGGACGGACTGAAAGTGTTCGATGGGCGGGCATGTCAGGCCTCTCCCGCACCCCCAGAACCGTTCCATCTCGGTACCTTCTCTCCTCGACGACGTGACTCCACGTGAGGCCCGCGGGCGCGATCGCCGAGAGGTGGGCTTCGCCTGGAGGTGCGGTGACAGCGTATCTGCCGTCAGATGAGGTTTCGGCTTCGGCGTGCGCGTGGGACGGGATCACGCCGTGCTTCAGGAGGGGAGAACAGAGGACTCTGACACCAGAGATGGGCTCTCCTCCGACCGCGTCGAGCACTCGGCCTTCGATCCGCCCGGTCCGCTGGAGGGTGACTGGAGGCAGCGTCAGTTTCCCGCCCGTCCGGCTCTGGATGTCGCGAGCCAGCATGGCGTAGAACTGGTCGTCCAGTACCCAGACGGTCCGCTTCCCCGCGCCTGACTTCAGGACAATCTCGAAGCGGCCTTCATCCCCAGTGACCGCCTGCGTGGGGTGCGTCTCGGGACGGTGGGAATCGAACGAAGAGCCCTCCATGTGCACCGTAACGCCAGAAGCCGGTCTCCCGTCGGGGGTTCTGAGGAGGCCGTGGATCACGGTGGTCGTCTGTGGAGCAGCGGGGCTTTGCTCCGCGGGCGGCTCGGGCGAGGGGTGGGCAAGTGGTGGCGGTTCTTCGCGAGGCGACTCGCACACCTGCACCGCGCCGAACGCCCCCGCTGAAACCAGCACCGCGCAGATCAGTGCCACCCACACAGGCCCGCTCATTCGGTCTAGCCTCGGCCCTCGCATAATCGCCTCCACCCGCCTGAGAAGTGTTGATCTGCCTTCCGCCACTCCCACCGACGCTACGCTCAGACGTGTTTGCGTCCGTTCTGCGGCCGCACTCAGC
>JALGXV010000236.1 GCA_029821885.1 Candidatus Hebobacteria bacterium | reverse complement strand
CTGGTCTTTCTTGGTCTGATCGGATCTCACAAGCGAGGTGCAAGGCAATGTACTACCCGAGCAAGGCGGAGTTCAGAGAGAAGGCGCGCAAAGGCAACCTCATCCCCGTTTGGAAGGAGGTCCTTCTGGACACGGAAACGCCGGTGTCCGCGTTCCGCAAGCTAGGCAACAGCCAGTACGCCTTCCTGCTGGAAAGCGTCGAAGGTGGCGAGAGTGTCGGCCGGCATTCGTTCCTTGGGTCAGAGCCCTTCGCCGTTCTCACCTCTAAAGGCGACACGGTGACGGTCATGCGGGACGGCCGGGAGCAGAGTCGCCAGCTCGCGGAGGGCGAAGATCCGTTGCGTGCGCTCGAGGCGCTCCTTGCCGAGTACACGTTCGTGCCGGTGGAGGGCCTGCCGAAGTTCTGCGGCGGCGCAGTCGGGTTCATCGGGTATGACGCGGTGAGGTTCTTCGAGAAGCTGCCCGAGCAGACGATCGACGACCTCGCCCTTCCGGACTGCGTACTCGTGCTGACCGACACGTGTGTGATATTCGACCACGCCTACCACCGCGGAAAGGTCGTGTCGAACGCCATCGTCAACGGCGATCCGGAGGCGGCCTACGACGAGGCGGTTCGGAAGATCGACGCACTCTGTGCGCGGCTGGCCGCGCCGGCGCCCGCGGTTCCCGCGCCCGCCCCGCGCCCCAAGGACACGACTCTGAAGACGAACCTGACGCGGGAGGAGTACGAGCGGATCGTCGGCGCGGCGAAGGACTACATCTCGGCCGGGGACATCATCCAGGTCGTCTTGTCGCAGCGGCTCACGCGTGAGGTGGGCGCCAACGCGTTCGACATCTACCGCGCGCTGCGGTCGCTGAACCCGTCGCCGTACATGTACTATCTGACCTACGGCGACCTCCGCATCGTGGGAAGCTCCCCCGAGCGGCTCGTTTCCGTGGAGGGCACCGAGGTGGTCACACGTCCCATCGCGGGCTCCCGGCCGCGTGGCGAGACGGCCGAGGAAGATGAGGCGCTGGCACAGGAACTGCTGGCCGACGAGAAGGAGCGGGCGGAGCATATCATGCTCCTCGACCTGGGCCGCAACGACATCGGCCGAGTATGCCGGTATGGCACCGTGCGCGTCGACGAGCAGATGATCATTGAGAAGTACTCGCACGTCCAGCACATCGCCTCGAATGTTCGCGGCGAGTTGAGGGACGACCGCGATCAGTTCGATGTGCTGCGGGCCTGCTTCCCGGCCGGCACCCTCTCGGGCGCGCCGAAGGTGCGCGCAATGGAGATCATCGAGGAGCTGGAGCCGACGCGGCGCGGCCCCTATGGGGGCGCGATCGGATACTTCAGCTTCTCGGGCAACATGGACACGGCCATCACGATCCGCACTATCGTCTGCACGAATGGCGCCGCTCACATGCAGGTCGGCGCCGGCATTGTGGCAGACTCGGTGCCGTCGCGGGAGTACGACGAGTGCGTCAAGCTCAAGGGCGGAGCTCTGCTGCGGGCCATCGAGATGGCCGAGGCGGGGTTGGAGTAGGGCAACATGGAGCCAAAAGGGAAGGTGATCCTGACAGGGGACAGGCCGACGGGGCCGCTCCATCTCGGCCACTACACCGGCGCTCTCGCCAGCCGCGTGCGGCTCCAGTCGCAGTACCACACCTACGTCCTGATCGCGGATCTCCAGGCCCTGACGGACAACTCCGACCGGCCCGAGATAGTGTCCCAAGCAGTATGGGAGGTGCTCCTCGACAATCTGGCGGTCGGCCTCGACCCGGAGCAGGTAACTTTCGTGCTTCAGTCAGGCGTGCCGGAGCTGGCGGAGCTCACCCAGCTATACCTGAACCTGGTGACGCTGGCGAGGCTGCAGCGCAACCCCACAGTGAAGGATGAGATGCGCGAGAAGGGCTATGGGGCGAATGTTCCAGCCGGATTCCTCTGCTACCCTGTGAGCCAGGCGGCCGACATAACGGGATTCGAGGCCGACCTCGTGCCTGTGGGCGAGGATCAACTGCCCGTGGTCGAGCAGACCCGTGAGATCGTTCGGCGGTTCAACTCCATCTACGGCGATACGCTCGTGATGCCTGAGCCCATGACGCCGACGTTCGGCGCCCGCCTGCCGGGTACAGATGGCAGCTCGAAGATGGGTGCATCCCTCGGGAATGCGATCAATCTGAGCGATCCGCCGGAGGTCGTGCGCGGAAAGGTGATGAAGATGTACACGGATCCCACGCGGAAGCGGGCCACCGATCCCGGGCATGTCGAGGGCAATCCGGTGTTCGCCTACCTCGACGCGTTCGATCCCGATCAAGATCGTGTGTCCGATCTGAAGGCTGCCTACCGCGCCGGCCGAGTGGGAGACGTTGCCGTGAAGGAGCATCTCGCAGAGGTGCTCCTGGACTTCCTGGAGCCGATCCAGGGGCGGCGAACCGAGTGGGAGCAGCGGCGCGAACAGGTGCGAGAGGTGCTCCTCTCGGGGACGGCTCAGGGCCGCCAGGTCGTCACAACAACCTTGCGCAAGGCGCTTTCCGCCGTTGGGCTGCCATCGGCGGCCGACATGCAGGCTGTGTCAATCTCGGAGGTGGTGTGATGCTCGTGATGATAGACAACTATGATTCCTTCACGTACAACCTCGTTCAGTATCTGGGCGAGCTTGGCCAGGCGATTAAGGTCTACCGGAACGACCAGGTCACCGTGGACGAAGTGGAGCAGCAGGGGCCGGAGCGCATTGTGATATCGCCGGGCCCGTGCACGCCGAACGAGGCCGGGGTCTCGAACGAGATCCTGGGGCGCTTCGCTGGCAGAGTGCCCATCCTGGGTGTCTGTCTGGGCCATCAGTGCATTGGGCACGTGTTCGGCGGAGAGGTCGTCCGCGCGCCCCGTCTGATGCACGGGAAAACATCGATGATCCATCACGACGGCAAGACGATCTTCCAAGGGCTGCCCAACCCGTTCGAGGCGACGCGCTATCACTCCCTGATCATCAAACGTGATACGCTCCCGGATTGCCTCGAGATCACGGCCGAGACCGACCAAGAGGAGATCATGGGGGTGCGGCACAAACATCATGCTGTCGAGGGGGTGCAGTTCCACCCGGAGTCGATCCTGACGCAGGCCGGGAAGGATCTGCTTCGGAACTTCCTGGCTCTCTGAGAGAGAGGAGAGGGCGATGATTGCCGACGCCATTCGCAAGGCTGCAGACGGATTCAACTTGACGAGTGAAGAGGCCAACGCGGCGATGACCGCGGTCATGTCCGGGAAAGCCAGCCCGGTTCAGATAGGGGCCTTCCTCGTGGCGATGCGGATGAAGGGCGAGACTGTTGAAGAGGTGACCGAGTTCGCCCGTGTCATGCGGGAGCACGTACGCAAAGTCCATCCCTCAAGACGCCCGCTCGTCGATACCTGCGGCACCGGCGGCGACGCGATCAAGACCTTCAACATCTCGACGGCCGCGGCCTTCGTGGCGGCCGGCGCGGGAATCGCCATCGCCAAGCACGGCAATCGATCCGTGACGAGCAAGTGCGGCAGCGCCGACGTGCTGGAGGCGCTCGGAGTGCGGTTCGATCTTGCGCCGGAGGAGGCGGCGAAGGCGATCGACGAGGTCGGAATCGGCTTCATGTTCGCCCCCTCCTATCATCCCGCCATGAAACACGCGATGCCCGTCCGGCGCGAGCTGGGGCTGCGTACCATGTTCAACATGCTGGGGCCGCTCACGAACCCAGCCGGAGCAGATGCCCAGGTGCTGGGAGTATACTCGCCCGAGCTCACCGAGCTCCACGGTGGAGTCCTCCGGAGCCTTGGGTCAAGTCGAGCCTTCGTGGTCCACGGAGCGGGCGGCCTCGACGAGCTGTCGACTCTGGGCGAGACGCGGGTGACCGAACTCAAGGACGGGGCTCTCAAGACCTATGAGCTCGTGCCGGAAGACGTGGGACTCACGCGTGCCCCCGGCCCTGAAGCCATCCAAGGGGCGAGTCGGGAGGAGAATGCACGCCTGCTGGCAGAGATACTCGACGGCAAGCAGGGGCCGGCACGAGACATCGTGGTGCTGAATGCGGCCGCGGCCGTCGCAGCCGCCGGTCTGGCAGATACCATCAAAGAGGGCGTCGCGGTGGCGGCCGAGGCGATAGACTCCGGCGCCGCCGCCGAGAAGCTCCGACAGCTTCAGGCCTTCTGAACTCACAGGCGATATGATTCTCGACGAGATCCTGGAGCACAAGCGGTCGGAGATCGCCGGCCTTCGCCCACTATGCGAAGGCTGGTCGCCGCCGGCTGTCCCTCCTCCGCGCAGGGACTTCGCGGCCGCCTTGCAGCGCGCCGGGATATCTCTCATCGCGGAGTTCAAGAGGCGGTCACCCTCGCGCGGCGACATCAACGCCGGAGCGGATCCAACGCGGGTGGCGCGAGCCTACTCGGATGGCGGGGCGGCCGGGCTGTCAGTGCTCACGGACGGTCGATTCTTCGGGGGAAGTATGGAGGACTTGCTGGCCGCGCGAGGCACGGCTGACCTTCCAGTGCTGCGGAAGGACTTCATCATCGACCCGTGCCAAGTCGCCGAGTCGTCAGGGGCAGATGGCCCGGACTGTCTGCTCCTGATTGCTGCCGCGCTTGATGCGAGCCAACTCCGCTCGCTTCGCGAGCTGGCCGCGCGCTGCGGGCAGGCGGCGCTCGTCGAAGCACACAACGAGGAGGAGCTGGACCGCGCCTTGGAGGCCGGGGCAGAGATCGTTGGGATCAACAACCGTGACTTGAAGACGTTTGAAGTGTCGCTGGACACGACGCTGTCGCTGCGGCCTCGCGTGCCAACTGAAATCCCGGTGGTGTCGGAGAGCGGAATCCGTACCGGTGACGATGTGCGTCGCCTGGCCGACGCGGGTGTGGACGCGATCCTGGTGGGGGAGGCATTGATGGCGACCGATGATCCCGCGCGGAAGATCGAGGAGCTGATGGGGGCGGCATGACGCGAATCAAGATCTGCGGCATCACTCGCCGGGAGGACGCGCTGCACGCCGCCGAGTGCGGGGCGGACGCAATCGGTTTCATGTTCGCCGAAAGCCCGCGCCGCATATCTCCCGAGAGGGCGGGCGAGATCATGGCCGACGTAGGTCCGTTCCTCACCGGGGTCGGCGTGTTCGTCGACAGCAGT
>JALGXV010000235.1 GCA_029821885.1 Candidatus Hebobacteria bacterium | reverse complement strand
TCAGGAATCTCATCGGCTCCCCTCTCCTGCGTCGATCCAAGCTTGGGTCCTCGTCCCTATGGCCTCGCCGCCCCGCCTACCGGCCGTGCCTCGGGCGCTTGAGATGCCGGCCGAGCCAGTCGATAGTTCGATTGAGTGTATCACATCGATAGCGCGGTGACGACCAGGCGAAGCCGTGGCCGCCCGAGGGGTAGCGAACGAACTCGGCCTCGATGCCCATGCGCTTGATCGTGGCGAAGACGATCTCCGAATGGGAGATCGGCACTCGCGTGTCGTCCTCTGCGTGAAGCAGCAGCAGCGGGGCCTTGATCTTGTGCGCGTGGGTCGAGGAGGAGAGGCGGCGGTAGTCCGCCGGCTTCTCCCACGGAGGCCCACCGATTTCTTGTTCGGACCAGAGCGGCAGGTCGGCGCTGTAGTACATCATCGGCTCGTCGGTGGCCGCACACTCGGCGACCCCGGCCGCGAAGCGGTCGGTCGTGCCGAGCAGCCACGTCGTCATGAACCCCCCGTAGGACCCGCCCATCACTCCGAGGCGACGCCGATCGACGTATCCTCTGCGGATGACGTGGTCCATCGCGGCGAGGTAGTCGCGGGAGTCCTCTGCGCCCCAGTTGTTGACCACAGACTTCTGGAACTCGCTGCCGTAACCGATCGACCCGCGGCAGTTCGCATAGACCACCACGTAGCCCTGCGCGGCCAGCGCCTGCTCCTCGAACCGCCAATTCTGGAAGAAGGCCCAGTAGGGCCCTCCGTGTGTCTTCAGCACGAGGGGATACTTCCGGCCCGCCCGGAACCCCGGCGGCTTGATGACCCAGGCCTGGATTCGTTCACCATCGAACGACTTGCACCAGAACGCCTCGGTGTCGCCCAGGCGAATCTGTGCCAGCGCCCGGCGGTTCTCCCGCGTGAGCTGTCGCTCGCCGCTGCCGTCCGCATCGCAGACGAACACGTCGCCGGGAATCTCCGGGTCCGAGTGCACGAAGGCAATCGCGCCGGTCTCCTTCGCCACAGAGTGGCCGAGGAGGCACCGCTCCTTCGGCAAGACGCGCTGCACCTCGCAGTCGAGACTCACCTGCCACAGCGAGTCGAATCCCTCGTCAGAGCACTGGAAGTAGATGCGCCGCCCGTCGGGCGACCACTGCGGCGGGTGCGGGAGCCGATCCAGAGACTCCGTCAGGCACCGCTCTTCTCCCCCGCGGGTTGGCTGCGCCCACAGCTTCGTCTCCAGCCACGGGATGTGATAGCTCCGCGCGCCGAGGTAGCTGATCCACTTGCCGTCCGGAGACCACGTCGGCGAACCGGACCCGCCTTCGAGCCTGCTGAGTCGCCGCGGCCGGCCGCCGCGGGCCGGAAGGATCCACACGTCTGCGACCAGGTCCCAGTCGGGATCCCGAGCGCGGTTGGAGGAGAAGGCGATGTGCTTGCCGTCGGGAGACCAGGCGATCTGGGAATCATCGCAGTCCCCATCCGTTATCTTCCGCGGCTTGCCGCCGTTCGCGGAGACCACATGGATGTGCCGCCGTTCGTCCTTCGGCGGGAAATCCGAGGATCGATAGCGGATCCGGTCGATCGCCTTCACATCTATCGCGTAGATGCGGCCCCTCTTGACCTCGAACTTGGGGCGCTTCTCGTATCGCTCATCGTCCTGTGGCTTCGGCGCGCGAGCGAGGAAAGCTAGCGTCTTGCCGTTGGGAGACCAGACGGGCTCTGAAAGGCCCTGCTTGAGGCCTGTCAGCCTGCGAGCCTCCCCGCCGCCGACCGGGATGATCCACAATTGGTGCTTCGCCTTGTCGTCATCTTTCTCAGGCGCCAGGAAGGCAATGCTCTTGCCGTCGGGCGACCATCGAGGAGAGCTGTCCCGGTGGAAGCGGTTCGTAAGTTGGACTCGGCGACGGCCCTTCGTCGCGATCAGCCATATGTCGGAGAGGTCCCTGTCCTTGCCTCGATCGGGCTTCGAGATCACACACGCGACCCATCCCCCGTCGGGAGAGATCTGAGCGTCCGAGATGGTGGACAGGCGGTAATGGTCTTCCGGGCGGATGGGCCGTGTCGATCGCGGCATGGGCTCCTCCTGACGTAGCAGCGGCAGTAGAGGCCGTGCAGTAGGCCCAGGCTTTCGACCTCAGCGGCCCGCCGCCTCCCCTTGCTCGGCGACGGCCGCCATGAACATGGTCATGTACTCGGGCAGGTAGCCGAAGTACACGCTCGTCACGAGCGGCCCGTCCCGCACCGTCTTCTCCCGAACGTGAGTCCCGCCCGCGTTCTCCACATCGATCCCCATGTCGTCGGGACAAGCGATCTTACGGCCCCTGACGACACCGGCCGAGATGAGTATCCATGGCGCATGACATATCGCGCCGACGACCTTCTCTCTCTCCACCATATCCCTGACGAGGCGACACGCGTCCTCCCGCGCCCGCAGCTCCAGCGGGCCGAAGATGCCGCCCGGCAGATGGATGGCGTCGAGCCCATCGGCGGAGAGGTCAGAGATCGCGGCCTCGGCGGTGAACTCCAGCCCGTCTTTCCCATGCCTCCCCTCCCCCAGCAGCGATGTCCCGGCCTCCGGCCCTGCGACCACCACATCGGCGCCGGCCTCCTTCAGGCGGTAGTACGGGTACAGCAGCTCGTGCTCGTGGTATCCCGTCGCAATGAGTATTCCGATTCGCTTGCCCGCCAGTTCCATGCTTGGGCCCTCCGCGTTCGTCCTATGCTCACTTCGCGCAGCTCCTCGAGTTTCGTGCTCTACTTCGCCGCTTGCCCGCCAATCCCACCGCCCCCGTCGAGTTCCTGCCCTCCAGAACACCTTCTGAGCAGGAGACCGGGCGGCCCTGTCGGAAACTGCCCGGCACGCTACGTGCTGCTGAACTCGGTGTGATGCGCGATCGTGTGTAGTCGCCGCCTGAGCGCGGCGTCGTCCAGCTACTGCCTGTTCGTTGCTTTGTCACGAGCTTACTAGGAGAGCGGCAGTTCGAACATGACACAGAAGGCGTCATCGCGAGAGCGATTGCTGGCTGCCATCGACGGCGAGCCGGGTGCGCCCGTCCCGTGCTGCTTCATGATCTTCCGGGCGCTGCGCCAGCAGTGCCGAGACGAGTATGAGTTCGCGCAGCGACAGCTCGACATGGGGCTCGACGTCCGCATGGAGCTCGACGACTTCCCCGTTCGATTCTCTCCGGAGGTGGCGATTCGCGAGTGGGTGGAGGCCGGCCTTGACGACGGCCCGGCTCTTCTGCACCGCATCTACTCCACACCAGCAGGCGAGCTAACCGCTGCGGTGAGGCAGGCGGAGGACTGGCCTTACGGGGCTCGGCTCCCCATCTTCGATGACTACGTCACACCGCGCGCCGTCAAGGTGCCTGTGACAGGCCCCGGCGACCTGGAGGCACTCCGATACCTTCTCGTTCCGCCCACTGACGCCGACATCGCGGCCTTTCGAACAGAGGCGCGGGCGCGGCGCGAGTTCGCTCAGCAGCACGGCCTCCTGCTCGCGGCGGGATGGAAGTCACACCGCACTGTGCCAGGAGAGGACCCCGGCCTGATCGGGGCCAACGGCGGAACGGGCACGGTTGTCGACGCCCTCATGTGGCTTTGCGGCGGCACCGCGCCTCTGCTATGGGCCTATGATGAGCCGGAGTTCCTCGCCGTCCTCATAGGCGCCGTCGAAGAGTGGAATTCCGCTCGCCTCGAGATACACCTGGAGGCCGGCGTCGATCTCGTCCTCCGCCGCGCCTGGTACGAGGGAACCGACTTCTGGTCTCCATCGCTGTATCGGCAGTTCATCCTGCCAGGGCTGTGTCGAGAGGTCGCACTTGCTCATCAATATGGCGCTCGCTATGGCTACATCATCACCACGGGCATGATCCACATCGCGGAGGCGCTCATCGAATCCGGCATCGACGTCATCGTCGGCGTCGACCCCGGGGAAGGCAAGGACACGACACTGGCGGCCGTGCAGGAGTCGCTGGCCGGTCGAGTCGCCCTCTGGGGCGGGGTCAGTGGGCCGCTGTCAGTGGAGCAGGGATCCGCGGACGAAGTCAGACGAGCTGTTGAGGAGGCCATAGCGACGCTGGGTCCGAGCGGGCGCTTTATCGTCTGTCCCGTGGACAACGTCCGCGCCGACACGGCGCGGTCGTGGCGCAACGTCAAGGCGTTCCTGGAGACATGGCAAGCCCTCGCTGGCTAGTACCCCTGGCCCCCCGAACGCCGCGCTCCTGATTCTCACCCCCTCCGTCTTCACTCCGCGGATAGCTTCTGCATTTGCCTATGCCGAAAAGGGCCATTCTGCTTGACAGAGACCTCGCGCCGCCCTACTATGAGGCGCTGCGGGAGGGACGTGAGATTGGGCCAGACGATCGCCGTGGTCAACCAGAAGGGCGGGGTGGGCAAGACGACGACCGCGATCAACCTCGCAGCCTGTCTGGCCGCGCTGGGCAGGCGAGTACTCCTTGTGGATATGGATCCTCAGGGCAACGCCACGAGTGGCCTGGGTGTGGACAAGTCCGCACTCGCCCGCACCGTGTACGACTGCCTCCAGGACGGATCTTCGCTTCTCCCGGTGGCTGTGGATACGGCCGTGGAGAACCTGTCGATAGCGCCGGCGAACGTCGACCTGTCCGGTGCCGAGGTCGAACTCGTTAGCGTGCTCGCACGCGAGACTCGACTCAAGGCGGCGCTGAATGGCGCAGAGGACGCATTCGACTACATCCTCGTGGACGGCCCGCCTTCGCTCGGCCTTCTCACCGTAAACTCGCTGACGGCGGCCGATTGCGTTCTTATACCGATCCAGTGTGAGTACTACGCGCTCGATGGGCTGGGCCAGCTCCGGAGCACTCTGGAGCTCGTGCGGCAGATGCTCAACCCGGCCCTCGGCACGCTCGGCGTCGTCCTCACAATGTATGACGCGCGGACCCGCCTCTCCGCGGAGGTCGCTGACGAGGTCAGAGCCCACTTCCCAGGACATGTCTTCAGGACCATCATCCCGCGGAGTGTGAAGCTCTCGGAGGCACCCATCTACGGGAAGCCTGTCATCGACTACGCGCCGGGAAGCCGCGGGGCAGAGGCCTACATGGAATTAGCGAAGGAGGTGATCGAACTTGCAGAGGCGCAGGGGAATCAGGTCGCTCATACCCACGGGCAC
>JALGXV010000234.1 GCA_029821885.1 Candidatus Hebobacteria bacterium | reverse complement strand
TCGCTGTGGATGGAGGCTATCAGCCGGACTGCGGCCTCCGAGTAGAGAGAGCCCCCACGCTTGGACAGTGCTTCGGGCTTCTGACTTAGCTGAGGGTCCCGGTAGAGCTCGAACAGCTCCTTCTCGATCGCGATAATCTCCTCGCCACGCGTCTTCTTGGCCTTCTGCGCCGCAGCGAGCATCTCGTCCGGCATGTAGTAGTAGTGGTGGTAGCCGCACGGAACTGCTCGGAGCGACTCGATCAGCTCCCGCGGCCATTCGCCTTGTCCGGCGACTCTCTCGAGCAGCTCGTCTGTCACCTCTGTTCCGCGGACCCAGACGCGGCTCACCCACAGGAGATGATTGCAGCCGACGAACTCAACATAGACATCATCGGGGGCCGCCTCGAACTCGCTCGCCAACCAGCGCTCGATGTTTATGGCGTTGTTGCAGAGCCCAATGATCTGCGTCTTGGTGTGGCGAGTCACGGCCTCCGTGACAATGCCGCTCGGGTTGGTGAAGTTCACGAGCCACGCGCCAGGGGCAAGCTCCTCGGTATCGCGGCAGATGTCGAGCATCACGGGTATCGTCCGCAGAGCCTTGGCGAAGCCGCCGGGCCCGGTCGTCTCCTGACCGATGACGCCGTGTTGGAGAGGTACCCGCTCGTCCTTGATCCGGGCTTGCATGCCGCCGACCCGCATCTGTGTGACGACGTAGTCGGCTCCCGGGAGCGCCTCTCGGCGGTCGGTGGTCAGGTCGACGCTGAACGGCCGGCCGCTCTGTGCCACCATGCGCTTGGCCAGCTCGCCAACGATCTCGAGCTTCTCCTGCCCCTCGGGTATGTCGACGAGCCATACCTCGCGGAGGGACAGCTCCTGTGCGCGTCCGATCAGCCCCTCGACTATCTCGGGCGTATAGCTGCTCCCTCCGCCGATCACCACGACCTTCGTCGCTGACCTACTTGCCATCGGCCATTCCTCTCGAGTCTTCGCCAACGTCCTGCCGGAACCATCCGCGCTCCGTGGCGGCTTGCTGTGCTCGACTCCACGCGTCAGTTTCTCCTCGGCCCGCTCCGGCGAGCGCGGCGCGGACCGCTCCCATCACCGGTGGGTGATCGGACAAGATGAGGCGGGCCTTCGGGGCCACCTTGAGCACCTCTGCGCGAAAGACCCCGAACATGAGCGGTCCGGTCTTCATGAAGAGGGATCCGCTGGCGACCACCGCCGGCTCGCCCTCGGCCAACTCGTAGCGTTGAATCAGATTCGTGGCGCAGAGCGCCAGCTCCCGCCCGAAGTCCGTAACGATATCGACTGCTGTCGGGTCTCCTTTGGCCGCGCAGGTGAAGAGCACAGGGTCTGTCACTCTCTTCGCCACCCAATTGCCTCGCCGATGGATGTCATAGGCCAGCGCCGTCACTGTAGCGTGTGCGGTGGCCTCGAGTAGAGCCGGCGTCATAGCTGTAGGTCTGCCTCGTCCGTCCTCCTCCCGAAGCACGGCCTGCATCACCTTGCCGTTGATGTCGATCCCACCCCCGAGGTCTGTGAACGCTCCGTAGAAGTAGGTCTCTCCGCTCGGCTGGATAATCCCACAGCAGACGCCGCTCCCCGCCGCGGCCCCGACGCCGTGCCCTTCCGGCGAGGAGGTCCGTATGGTCAGGAAGGCGTCGTTCTCTATCGCGAGGGGGCACGTCCATCCCTCCTTCTCCAGCGCGTCCCTCAGCCGATCTGAGTCCTCCGGCCAGTCAACGCCGGCCAGACCCATATGGGCATTGGCCACCTCTGCGAAGGTCGCGCCGGCCATCCGGAGGGCCTCCTTCGCGGCTTCGGTGATAACTTGAGCCGCGGCGTCCACCCCCGGGCCTTCCCAGTTGCTACAGCCACCGCGGCCGACCCCCCGTAGGTCGCCGCTTAGGTCGGACGCGACGGCCAACGTCTTTGTACTGCCGCCGTCGACACCGACAACCAGCTTCACATTCCCTGCCTCTTGGTCATATGTCTCTACGCTACATGGCGGTATTACCTGCAACAGGCCTTCGGACCTTCTGCCTGAGTCGGCGGACCCGCTCCGAGACTGTGAGTCCGCGAAGTGTGCTGCTCTGCCGACGAGAGGAGGACGGGAGACCGCTTGGTTATATCCTGCGATGGGACCCAAGCACCTCTATTCGGGGCCCAGCGTCGTCTCGCCGGGCTCCCAGTCCACCGGGCACAGCTCGCCCGTCTGGAGCGCCTTCAGCACGCGGAGCGTCTCGCTCACGTTTCGCCCCACGCTTAGGTCGTGGCTCAGCTCATAGCGGACGATCCCTTCGGGGTCGATGATGAAGAGGCCTCGGAGGGCGACGCCTTCATCCTCGAGCAGCACGCCGTACTGCCTACTGACCTCTTTCGTGATGTCGCTGAGCATCGGGTAGGCGATGTCGCCGATCTCTTTCTGCCACGCCAGGTGAGAGTACTTGCTGTCCACGCTTAGTGTGACGATGTCGGCTCCGGCATCTCGGAACTCGGGCAGACGCTTGCTGAACTCCCGGATTTCCGTGGGGCAGACAAAAGTGAAGTCGAGGGGATAGAAGAACAAGACCAGCCACTTCCCTCTGTAGTCCGCCAGCTTGACGGTTGCGAACTCGCCATTCGCGACGCCCTGCAGTTCGAAGTCCGGCGCAGTCTTTGTGACGAGGCTCATATCGGATACTCCTCCTCGATTTCTGTGATCTCGCTGGTCAGCGCTCCAGCCAGGTGGTCACATCTTTCAGCGGCCGGCGCGGCCGCGCGTCTGGGGACTCGTCGGCGTAGCCGATAGCCACCGCCGCGATCATCTGGTCGTCGCGGCCGAGCCATGAGCGGAGTTCGTCATAGGCATAGAACACGTCGCAGATCCAGAGCGTGCCGAGCCCGAGGTCCGTCGCCGCCAGCAGCATGTTCTGGATTGCCGCGCCGATGGACTGGACATCGACCACGTCCATGGGGCCGCCGGACTCCTCGGGCCCGTTCGGTCGGAAGACGAAGACCGTCACGGGGGCCTCCTCCATGCACTTCGCCGACCACTCGGCGCTGCCGAGGTCAACGCCCTGCTTTTTCAGTTCGGCAAGCCTCGTGCGCATGACGGCAAGCATCTCGCTTCGCTTCTCGCCCTGCACAACGACGAAGTGCCAGGGCTGGCGGTTCTTCCCGGAGGGCGCCTGGATGGCCGCTCCAAGCAGGCGCTCGACCAGCTCGCGGGAGACCGGCTTGTCCTTGAACCGGCGGATGCTCCTGCGCGACGCTATTGCCTCAAGCGTGTTCATGTGACATGCCTCCAGTGGCGCAGTTCTCTCCGGCCGCGCCCAGTCCTGTGGCCTTGGGCCCCACGCTTGCCCCGGAGAGCGGACGTGTGCTGTGGTCGTGACAAGGCGACTATCGAGGCCCGTTCGCGTCCGCAGTCGTCATGCTCGGAAGGGGTCCGGGCCGGTCGATAGGCACTCGGATGGTCCTGGGCAGTGTGATGTGGTGGTCGAAGTTCCCTGTTTCTGACGAGGAGATGGCCGACCCGTACGGGAGGTCAGTTCCTTCAGGTACGACTATGAGCAGCGTGAGAGTCTCTTCTGCGGCTGCCGCAGGATGACCACCGACATCGTAGAGCAGGCCTCCGCCGGCCTCCAGGCGCAGAGTGGCTTCCTGCAGCACGTTGGGAAAAGGAGCGAAGTAGCTGTGGAGTTCCATCTCCTGCTGGTCTGGGGTCAGATCCTCGCCCCAGCGCAGGCCCTCTGATTCGAGCGCGCCCCACTGGTCGTCGCTCAGGCTGGCGAGGAAGCGGAGTGTCTTGAGCCTGAGGCCCAGCACCTCCAACACGGTCTCTCTCACGGCATGGCCCCTCGCCGCGACGGGATCGGCCGGATCATCGTAGATGATCTTGCCGCCGTGATAGGCCTGGGCGTCGCTCAGGCCTCCGGTCACGGCGGCCGCCTCTCTCATGTCGAGTGTCAGTTGCACCTCTGGCTCGTGGTCGGCGCTGGGCGGCACCCAGCTTTCGATCTCCTCGAGAGCTGTCTGGGTCAGGAACGCTAGCCGCCACAAGTCCCGCGCCTTGTGGCGGAAGCGCAGGAAGGCACCCGCATCCTGCCACTCCCAGCCGGCCCGGTCGTTGTCTGCATGCCAGCCCCTCAGCTTCTCCGGCTCCGCCGTGGCCAGGGCCGCCATCCGAAGGATGAAGAGCGCGGTCATCTCCGGGGCTTCATCCGGATAGAGCAGGTCGATGAGGGGCCGGCTGCTGCGGGCCGGCTGCCAGAAACAATCGGAGATGACATGCATCCCGGAAGTTGCAGACACCAGCTCTTGGATCTGCCACAGCGGATGCTTCTCCTGCGGGGAGATGTCGAATGAGACCGAGGAGAGAAGCGCAGTCACCCGAGGCGACAGCGGGAGCTGTGCCGCGAGCCTTTCTTCCAGAATTGTGCGGAGGCGTGCTCGCTCGCGTTTCTGATGCGCCGCCTGAATGCGCTGCCTGTGTGTCTCGCGCACAGCTCGCCTGTCGAGCGTGTTGGTGTCCTCTCCCAACAGGCGCCGCAATGCGACCTCGTCTTCGGCGGCCTCGTCGGGGTCTCTGTTCGTCAGTCTAGGCGCGAGGTATGAATCGAGGCCGGTGTTCGGCGAAATGAACTCGACGGCGATATGCTCGGGCAGACGGATGTACAGATGCGCGTACAGCTCCGGGTCCGCCTGCTCCAGTAGCTGGGGGCCATCCCGTTTATCGTGCTCCAGGATTCCACGAAGCACCTCGCGCTGCTCCGGGCCCCACTCCTCCCACTCGCGGCTCAACTCCCCCCGCTCCACGACTCCCCAGAGATCGTCCTCAAGCAAGCTCAGAGCGAACTCCACCAGGGCCCGCCGCGGCGGGTCGAGCATCGCCAGCAGGAGCAGATCGTCTTGGCCCCTGTAACGGCTGATCAGCTCTTTGCGCGATAGGGTCAGCGCTTCGCGCAGTTGCTCGACTCTCTTGGTTGCGCGCCGTCGTCTGTCGTCGACCACACGCTGGCGGTAGGCGCCGACATTCTGCTCTTGCTCTCGCAGCATCCGCGCCACGGCGCCGTGCTTCATGCTCGTGGCGAGCAGCGCGTACTGCTTCTCCCCGTCGACCTCCGAAAGCCCGAAGGTGCACTCCGTCACCCAGCTCAACTGCACCATCAGCTCGCGCAGAGAGGGCGCCCTGT
>JALGXV010000233.1 GCA_029821885.1 Candidatus Hebobacteria bacterium | reverse complement strand
GTCTGTCGGCAAGCCCAGTTCTGTCGCGTGCGTCCATCTATCTGGGACAGCGGTCGCCCACGGCCTCCGGCGGCCAACCTGGGGCTGACGCGGCGTCGGGCCAACGCCGGCCCCCTCGCGGGGGCACGCCCCGCCTGGGTGTTACCCAGCGCCCCGCCCTGTGGAACTCGGACTTTGCGCGGCCGCCTCGCACGGCCGAGTACACACCGGCAAGAAGAGAGGACCACCGCGAGAAGGTCATCTCGGACCGCGACCTGAACTATCTGAGCTTGGCGGCCGTTCCAGCCAGGCGATATGCGGGCAGGTCGCCGTCGGCCCAAGCCTGAGGCCCCGTACGAGAGAGGAGACCCATCTACATGCCGCGGCGAGAGGACATCAACACGGTTCTCATCATCGGCTCCGGTCCCATCATCATCGGTCAGGCGTGTGAGTTTGACTACTCTGGTACCCAGGCCTGCAAGGCGTTGCGCGCTGCGGGCTACAAGATCGTGCTCGTCAACTCGAATCCCGCAACGATAATGACCGATCCTGGGATGGCTGACGCCACCTACCTCGAGCCGCTCACTGTGGACAGCATCGCGCAGATCATCGAGAGGGAGCGGCCGGACGCGGTCCTCCCTAATCTGGGTGGGCAGACCGGCCTCAACCTCACGGCCGAGCTCCACCGCAGAGGCATCCTCGAGAAGTACGGCGTGCAGATCATAGGCGTCCAGGCCGACGCCATCGAACGCGGTGAGGACCGCATTGCCTTCAAGGAGACCATGAACCGTCTACAGGTCTCCATGCCCCGGAGCGAACCGGCTCTCAGCGTCGAGGAGGCCGAGCGGATCGCAGATGAGCTCGGCTATCCCGTTGTGCTCCGGCCGGCCTATACGCTCGGAGGTACCGGCGGCGGCATTGCCTGGAACGTGGATGAGCTCCGCACCATCGTCGCTCGCGGCATCTCCTTCAGCCTCGTCGGGCAGGTCCTCGTAGAGGAGTCGGTGCTCGGCTGGGAAGAGCTCGAGCTGGAGGTAGTTCGCGACGCGAAGAACAGCAAGATCACGGTCTGCTTCATCGAGAATGTGGACGCGATGGGTGTTCATACCGGCGACAGCTACTGCGTTGCCCCCATGCTCACCATTGCCCCCGAACTCCAGGAGCGCCTGCAGGAGATCTCCTATCGCATTGTCGACGCTATTGGGGTCATCGGCGGGACGAACATCCAGTTCGCTCACGACCGGGAGACGGGCCGCGTCGTCGTCATCGAGATCAACCCGAGGACCTCGCGCTCGTCGGCCCTCGCATCGAAGGCAACGGGATTCCCAATCGCCTTCATCTCCTCCAAGCTTGCAGCAGGACTTACGCTGGACGAGATACCCTACTGGCGAGAGGGGACGCTCGACAAGTACACGCCGTCGGGTGAGTACGTCGTGGTGAAGTTCTCTCGCTGGGCCTTCGAGAAGTTCCCCGGCGCGGTGGACCGGCTCGGTACGCAGATGAAGGCCGTCGGCGAGGCGATGAGCATCGGCAAGACCTACAAAGAGGCCTTCCAGAAGTCGATCCGATCGCTGGAGATCGGCCGCCATGGGCTCGGATTCGCAAGAGATTTCCATGAGCTGCCCTTGGACGAGCTGCGGAAGCGCCTCGCCGAGCCATCATCGGAGCGTCAGTTCATCATGTATGAGGCGCTCCGCAAGGGCATGTCGGTTGACGACCTCCACCAGCTGACTCACATCACCGTGTGGTTCATTGAACAGATGAAGGAGCTGGTGGACCTCGAGGAAGAGCTGCTCAAACACCAGTGGGCTGATCTGCCGGACGAACTCTTCATCAGAGCGAAGAAGGACGGGTTCGCCGACCGGTACCTGGCCCAGCGGTTCGGGGTCTCGGAGCCCGAGGTGCGAGAGCGCCGGCTCTCTCTGGGATTGCAGCAGGCCTGGGACGCCGTGCCGGTGAGCGGAGCGGATGCTGCATACTACTACTCGACGTACAATGTCCCCGATAGGGTGTCCGTTTCGGATCGCAAGAAGATCATGATCCTGGGCGGCGGCCCGAATAGGATCGGACAAGGCATTGAGTTCGATTACACCTGCGTGCACGCGGCCTTGGCCCTGCGTGACCTCGACTACGAGTCGATCATGGTCAACTGCAACCCGGAGACAGTCTCGACCGACTACGACACTTCGGATAAGCTCTACTTCGAGCCGCTGACCGTTGAGGATGTGCTCAGCATCTACGAGAAGGAGAGACCGGAAGGCGTCATCGTGCAGTTCGGCGGGCAGACGCCGCTCAACATCGCCAGCGAGCTGGCCGCGGCCGGAGTGAAGATCCTCGGCACATCGCCGGAGAGCATTGACCTGGCAGAGGATCGGGAACGCTTCGCTGCGGTGATGGCGAAACTCGGCATCCCACAGCCGGAGCACGGGATTGCCAGCTCGATCAATGAGGCGCGGCAGATCGCAGCGAGGATCGGCTATCCCCTCATGGTCCGACCGTCCTACGTGCTCGGCGGGCGCGGCATGGAGGCAGTTTACGATGAGGAGATGCTCATCAGCTACGTCGACGCGGCGACGGCCATCTCGCCCGAGCGCCCCATCCTTGTCGACAAGTTCCTCGAAAACGCCGTCGAAGCGGAGGCCGACGCGATCGCCGATGGCGAGCAGGCGTTCGTGCCTTCGGTGATGGAGCACATAGAGTTGGCGGGCATCCACTCAGGCGACAGCGCCTGCGTCATCCCTCCGCTCACCATCCCAGAGAAGCACCTCGAAACCATCGAGGAATACACCCGGCGGATCGCGGTCGAGCTGGACGTAGTCGGACTCATGAACATACAGTACGCCATCGCCGATGATAGAGTCTACGTGCTGGAGGCCAACCCGCGCGCCTCGCGCACCGTGCCCTTGGTCTCGAAGGTCACGAATGTCTCGATGGCCCGCATCGCCACTCAGGTGATGCTCGGAGCGAAGCTCCGCGATATGGGTCTTCGCCCGCGCATCTATCCCCACTATGGCGTAAAGGAAGCCGTGTTCCCGTTCAACATGTTCCACGAGGTGGACCCCCTCCTTGGCCCGGAGATGCGCTCTACTGGCGAGGTGCTTGGCATTGCCGACAGCTTCGGGCTGGCCTTCTATAAGGCATACGAAGCGACCGGTCTGGCCTTGCCGAAGGAGGGGACCGTTCTCGTCACGGTGGCGAACCGCGACAAGGAGGCGGTGCTGCCCACAGTTAGGAAGCTGTCCGACATGGGGTTCGGGATCCTCGCGACGGAGAGCACTGCCGCATTCCTCGAGACGCACGGAATCTCGGCTCGGCCGATCAAGAAGGTGCACGAGGGCCGTCCGAACATCCTCGACGCACTCGCCAACAAAGAGATCCACCTAGTCATCAACACACCCGCGGGCAAGGAAAGCATTCACGACGATAGCTACATCCGCATGGCCGCGATCAGGCATAAGGTGCCGTACATCACCACTCCGGCTGCTGCCGTCTCGGCTGCGGAGGGCATCCGCGCCGCGCGCGAGCAGACGGGCGCGGTGAGCTCGCTGCAGGACTACCACAAGGAAATCCGCGAAGCTTAGCTCGTACAACAGGGCCTACGACCCTTCCCCGAGGGCCCTATGCAAGGCAGCGGCGGTGAGGATGAACCAGGAGCAGTTTGGCACCCAGGTCTCATTGGTCCACCAGTCCGCGTCCGCCCCCCGCCATCCCGCCTCTTCGGCCGGCGACCGGACGTCCAAGTAGGGGAAGTCCCAGGGATAGGGCGGTCCCGGTCGAGTTGGGCCCGGCGCGCCCATCGATACGAATCCGTTCACCACGCCGCCCGGCTGCTCGCCAGTCCGATGCTCCTCGTATCGCGAGAGGCCGGTGTGGTAGACGCCGAGCTGCTTGTGGCCGACGCCGCATACGAGACTGGTGGCTCGCGGGTTGCGCCCGAGGACCCACTGCATCTGCCGCTCCGCGAGCCGCAGCAGCTCCGGCCGCGCCAGTTCCTCCGCCGCTCGACAGGCGACGACCGCAAGTGAGAGCAGCGCGCAGTTGTATCCATGGAACATCTGCACGAAGTTCGCCGGATCGGGGGCAAAGGTCCACTCCATCATCTGCCCGAAGGGGGTCCTGTCCGTCAAGGATACAGCCAGGTCCATGGCTCGTGAGAGCGCCTGCCTTGCTGTCTCGGCCTGAGGGCCCCGCGGGAAGAGCTGCACGTAGTCCAGCAGCGCGTGCAGGTAGGTGAACGGCGCCGGGATGTAGTCGATCCCGCACGCTTCGTGCGAGATCGCGTAGGGCGCGCCCGTGGGCGAGAGGTATGGCAGCCTGGCCCGCTCCTCGGGCGGAATGCCGAGCGCCTGCTCGCGGTAGTCGCTGCACTCCCTGGGGAACGGGAAGATGCCCTCGGGCTTCTGCTGCGCGATGATGAGCCCCACCCGGTCTTCCAGATCATGCCGGAGTTGCTCATTCGCCTCCGCGCGATAGAGGGCGGCGTCCAGGAGCGCGAAGGCCGCATGCCAGCGCAGGTACTCCGCATCCGGCGGCTCCTCCGCGTGGTGGTGCCGCCATGTCGTGCGCGCCGCGGCAATGCAGGCCCTTGCCAGCTCATCGTCCCTGTCCCGCAGGGCGACCCCGAGATCGGCGAGCGAGCGGGACACCAGGGCCGATGTCAGCGCCGGCCCGTAAGTCGCGATGTCGCAAATCCTCTCGCTCGGCGGCGGCAGGGCTCGCTCGTCACCGGTGCCTCGAACGTTGTCGGTCTCCTCATGAACAGGAGTATCGAGCCACCCGAAGCGGGAGACAATCCCAAGGGGGAAGAGGCCATCCTCGCCCATGGTCTTCAGCACGAACCGCGCCTCCCAGGCCGCCTCGGCCAGGGGGTCAGGAAGCTGCTCCCCGAGTGTGTGCGCGTCGAACTTCTGGATTCCCTGGAGGCGAGCCAATGCCCACAGGGCAAGATGGCACCAACAGATGTACTTGTGGTTGTCGCCAGCGTCGTGCCATCCGCCTGTCAGATCCGCCTCGCCGGTGATGGTCCACTCACCTCCGGGCCCCAGCGCGCGGTTGTGACTGCGCGCGAGCAGCGCGTCATCCAGGTGACAGTGACAGGCCGGATGCCATCCGGGCACCTCCACGCCGCACCGCTGCGTGTTGAACCATCCGGCAGTCAGGTTGGCGAGTTCCAGGTAGAAGTCAGTATCGATGCGGAACTCCGGAGACTCTGCCTCGCCAACACCGTCAACAGTCACGCGCAGGCGATACACGCCGGACTCGCGGAAGCCTGTGAAGTCGGCTTCCCAGTGCTGCCGACCCCAGATGTAGTTGCCCCAGCGACGGAGGCTCCCGGAGAAGACGACCTCATCTCCTGACAGGATCTCGAAGCTCCCACCGGCGGCCTGCCCCCGAACGACGACGGCGGCTACTTTGGTGCTGGCCGGGTGGTATCCCGGGGGCAGCGCTATCTCGACTGGTATCGTTCCCAGCCCGTCCAGATAGGGGGAATCGAAGGCCGCCTCCGCCCCCCCGAGGGATTCCAGTATCACCTGCACCCGGTTTGCGACAACCGGGCTGATGCCACTCACGCTCACCCGCTGCCACTCGTCGGCTGCGATCTCTTCCGACGAGACCGATCCCACTTCCGCCAACTGAGCGAATCGAGGCGTGCCATCGGGAGACGTCCACACCTGCCGCGACTCGGGGCCGCCGCCGGACGAGTGCCCCAGCGGCCTGCCCTCGCGTACCCACACCAGTCCGATCCGCACTCGGCCCCGCACATCACACTCGAGTGTATACGAGCGCTCGGGCTCCACGTGCCGAGGAGCGCTCCGCCAACGGCCAGCGCGGGTGAGCGTCAACGTGAAGGAGGAGTTGGCGCGCAGGCTCGGCTTGTGGAACGCGCCAGCACCGTCGCTGGCGTCCTCGGCCTGCCAGAGCGATTCGTCGCCGCCGCAGAGGTTGACCACTGAGCTTCGCATCACGTCCATCCATCTCTTTTGTGCTGGAACTGACTGCGCGTTCGCTGCCGTACCGATCGCGTCCTTTAGGCCGGACCGCGCCGGCCGCCATCGCTCGCAGAGGTGCCACTCTTCCTGCCGGAGAATCAGCACACCGTCTATCTCT
>JALGXV010000232.1 GCA_029821885.1 Candidatus Hebobacteria bacterium | reverse complement strand
TCGGCCACCCAGCAACTGCCGTCCGAGGTATCGACCGACACCGACTTGGGGCCGCTGAAGGAGGCGCCCCTCCATATCTCGGTGCCATCAGACGCGAGATGCACTACCTCGTTGTTACCAGTATCGGCCACCCAGCAACTGCCGTCCGAGGAGTCGGCGGCCGCCGACTCGGGAAGGTTGAAGCCGCCGCCCCGCCACAGCTCTGTGCCATCGGTGTCCAGGTGTATGACTTGGTTGTTCCTCCGGTCGGCGACCCAGCATGTGCCGTCTGACTCATTGACGGAGGCCGACAGCGGCCGGTTGAGCCCGCCGCCCCGCCACAGCTCCGTCCCATCCGCGGCCAGATGGACGATCCCATCGTTGCGGGGGTCTGCCACCCAGCAGGAGCCATCGGTGGAGTTGACGGAGATGGAAAATGGATGCCAGAACTCGCTGCCCCGCCACAACTCCGTCCCGTCGGCGGCCAAATGGACGATCTGTCCGTATGATCTTTCGGCAACCCAGCACGATCCGTCTGCCGAGTTGACAGAGACGTCGCCGGGCAGGTTGGCCGATGTTCCTGCCCATAGCTCTGTCCCATCCTCGGCCAGGTGGACGACCTTGCTGTCGTTTCGGGCTGCCACCCAGCAACTTCCATCGCCCGGGTGAACAGAGACGGCGACCGGCTCCGTGACACTGCCGCCGCGCCATGCCTCACCGATCTCCGCGAAGGAAGGGCGAAGCAGGGCGCACAGGGCGGCGCCAGCGCACAAGACGGTTAGCCGGAGAGGAGGCTTCAGCCCACCTCGCAGCCCCCTCGTGTTTCCCGGCATCGCGCGCTGAACCCAGGCGGATGGCCCTTTGCCGCGCGCCCCGGGTGTCTCTACTCGGTTGGCGCCCCTCATAGCGTATTCCCTCCGTTAGGCGAGCCCTATCAGACAAATGCTGGCTGCACGGGCCCGCCGCAACGCACTCGCGGCGGACCGCAGTCGGCGGCCAGCATTGGCTCACACGGTCTGAGTTTGCTGATGAAGCTCTCCAAGCACGTGTTCCACAAAAGCAGACTAATCTGAGAAAGCAAGCGCCGATATTACGCCTGGGCAACAGGTCGAGCGGTCCTGGACCGATGCTCTACCAGGCTGTCAACTGCGCTCACGCCTGGAATCGACAGACGCCCGGCACATCTCACCGCCGACGACACAGCCGCTCGCGAGGGGGAGGTACGAACGGAGGCAGCGGCGCGCGTGAGTGCCCGGGAAGCGTCGGGTGAAGGGGCACGCGCTCTGGCCGGGGAAGCAGGAGTGCCTGGAGGGCTCAGCCGGAGTGAGACGACTCGGCGCCCCAGCGGCCGAAGAGCGTGTTCGCCCAGGAGATGACGTAGATCTGGAGGTCGAGCCACAAGCTGCGGCGTTTGATGTACTGGCGGTCGTAGACGAGCTTCTCCGCCGGTGTGGACAAGTAGTGCCCACAGACCTGCGCGAGACCCGTCAGCCCGGGCTTCACTTCGTATCGCAGGGCGTAGCCCGGAATGGTCCGCAGGAACTCGCGGACGAACTCCGGCCGCTCGGGGCGCGGCCCGACCCAACTCATGTCGCCCTTGAAGATGCTGATGAGCTGGGGGATCTCGTCGATCGCCGTCTTCCTCATGAGGCGGCCGACCCGGGTCACCCGGGGATCGTCCTTGTCGGCAAGCACGGCGCCGGTGTATCGCTCCGCCTCTTTGATCATGGAGCGGAACTTGTGGATCGAGAAGATGCGTCCGCCGCGCCCGACTCTCGTCTGAGGGTAGAGGAAGGGCAACCCATCGCTGAGCGCAATCGCCAGCATAGCCCACAGCCAGAAGGGAATGGAGAGCATCAGGGCCAGTGCCGCGACCACAATGTCGGCGCTCCGTTTCAGGACATCATAGGTAGTCGTGCCCGAGTCCATGCGAAGGGCCGGCTTTCTCCATGCTGGCGCTGTCCGAGCAGTCGAAGAACGCTCTGCAGTTGCGGCGAAGTCGGTCGGCCCGCCTCTCGGCGGAGCCAGTAGCACTTTCCGCGCCGCCGAAGCGCACTCCTTCTCCCAGCGATCAGTCCCGCCGAGGGCAGGTCGGGATGCGCCCCCGGCGAAATAAGCTGTTGCACGTTGCCGGCTGTGTGGGCAGCCTGGCCGTAGCGCCCCGTGTGTCGGCATAACTTGCATGGCATGACATCGCTCAAGCTATGAGAATCCTGCTAGTCAGCTTCCAGTTCCCGCCGGAGATGACCGGGAACGCACCCCTCCTCGGCGAGCTGTGCGAGGACCTCCATGCGCGGGGCCACCAGGTGACTGCCATCGTCGGGCCGCTGCATCACAGCTTCGAGGAGACCCCGGCTCGATACCGGCCCCGCTGGCTGACTCGGGAGTTCCTCTCGGGAGCCGAAGTCCTGCGCGTGAACATGGTGCTCACGCGCAGCATGTGGGCGAACAAGCTCCTGGGATATGTCTACTTCCCGCTCGCGGCCACCCTCCTGGGCCTCTTGCAGGCGCGCCATGACGTCATCCTGTGTCCCTCTCCCCCACTGTGGCTCGGGCTCGCGGCACGGTGCGTTTCGCTGCTCAGGAGAACGCCTTACGTCTACGTCGCCCAGGACCTGTGGCCGAGTGCGCCAGTCCGTCTCGGGCTCTGGCGGAACAAGCTGCTGATTCTGTTCTTCAGCTGGATGGAGCGATACGTCTATACGCGTGCCAAGCGTGTCGTTGTCATAGCCGAGAGGATGCGAGAAGATGTCCGGGCAGTGGGCGTGCCGGAGGAACGAATCACCACTATCGAGAATTGGGTGGACTGCAGTCTCATCCATCCGCTCGAACGACACAATGCGTTTCGCCGCGCAGTCGCCTCACCTGACGACTTCGTCGTCCTATACTCGGGGAACATGGGGCACAGCCACGCCATCGACATCGTCCTGCGCGCGGCCGAGCGCCTGAAGGAACACGGCGAGATCCGGTTCGTTTTGGTGGGAGCGGGAACGCAGAAGCTCCGGCTCATGCAGATGGCCAACAAGCTGGAACTGACCAACGCAACGTTTCTGCCGTTGCAGCCGCGGGAGAGACTCGCGGAGGTGATTGCATCTGCCGACATCTGCCTCGTTCCGCTGCGGAAGGGGCTTTCGACCGCATCCTTGCCTTCCAAGATCTACACATACATGGCGGCCGGGCGGCCGCTCGTCGCATCACTGGATCCGGGAGAGTCAGCGTGGTGCCTGATCGAGAAGGCCGACTGCGGCGTCCTCGTCGAGCCGGGGCGGCCCGACCAGCTCGCGGAGGCAATCCTGGACCTGCGCGGCGACCCGGAGCTGCGCCGTCGTTACGAGGAGAATGCTCGTCGCTACGCGGAGCTGAACTGCGACCGCGCGATTTGCACCCGGGCCTACGAGGAGATGCTCGAGGCCGTGGCCGAAAGGCGCGATGCCCCACCGAGGGCCACGCCACAACCTGATAGGGGGAGACCATGACGCGGAACGTCGATCGGACCTATGCTGTGAGTGTAGCCTGTGTGCTCCTGGTGTGTGCCGTGTGCTGCGCGCCTGCCGCTGCAGGCGGGCCGGCGGAGATGATCAGCGTTAGCAGCGAGGGCGAGCAGGGAGATGGCGACTGTCTCGAGACCGCGGTCTCTGCCGACGGTCGCTTCGTTGCCTTCTCGTCCAAGGCGTCCAACCTGGTGCCCGGGGATACGAACGAAGACTGGGATGTGTTCGTGCGCGACAGGGAAGCCGGCACCACCGAGCGAGTCAGCATCAACAGCAGCGGTGCTCAGGCGGAAGGGGCATCGGGCCGCCCTGCGATCAGCGCCGATGGTAGGCTCGTGGCCTTCGTGTCCACGGCTCCCAATCTCGTGGCCGGCGACAAGAACGACAAGCAAGATGTGTTTCTCCGCGACCGACAGGAGGGAAAGACCGAGCGAGTCAGCGTCGGCAGCGACGGATCGGAGGGAGACGACGATTCCAGTTGGTTCCCCGCCATCAGTGCCGACGGCAGATTCGTCGTGTTCGTCTCGCTGGCGACCAACTTGGTCCCGGACGACGCGAACTCGCGTCAGGACGTGTTCGTGAGGGATCGCCGGGAGGGGAAGACGGAGCGGGTGAACATCAGTAGCTCAGGCGAGGAAGCCAATGGCTTCTCGGGATGGATTACGAGCATCAGCGGCGATGGGCGCTTCGTGGTCTTCTCCTCGAACGCCTCCAATCTGGCGTCAGAGGACGAGAACGGCGCGTCAGATGTCTTCCTGCGGGACCGCGTCGAGAAGACGACGACGCGACTCAGCGTGACGCCCGAAGGAGGCGACAGCGACGGCAACTCCGCTCTCGCCACGATGAGCACCGACGGCAGGTTCGTCGCCTTCATCTCCGAGGCCACGAATCTCGTGGAGGGCGATACGAACAATACGCGCGATGTCTTCATCCACGATCGCACTACGCACGAAACGAAGAGGGTCTCGGTGACCGAGGCCGGCGAAGAGGGCAACGGGCCCTCAGCCTTCTGCGCGTTGAGTGCCGATGGGAGCGTGTTGGCATTCCATTCGGCGGCCTCTAATCTCGTTCCCGGGGACACGAACGACAAGGAGGACGTGTTCGCCCTCGACCGCTCGAGCGGCAAGATCCATCTGGTCAGCGTATGCGCCGACGGCAAGCCGGGGGATGGCGACTCTCTGGGGCCGGCTGTCAGTGGTGATGGTCAGTGGGTGGCCTTCCTGTCCTCGGCGACGAACCTGGTGGAGAAAGACAGCAACGGCGCGGCTGACATATTCGTGACAGGCACCGGAGGCCGTGGCGCAGCTCAGCCCGAGAAGCTGACTGCCACCGACGACTAGGGCCAGGGAACACGCGCCGACGACGGCAGTGCGCCTTCGTGCGGGATGGGCCGCGGTAGAATGCGGCTCGGGCAGTTGCCCGACGCGCCTCGCCTCTTGCCTCAGAGACGCCACCCGTCCTCCAGTGATCGCTGATCGGCCGTTCACCCTCGGCTCACAGCTTCGCCCAGTATTGAGAGTTGCGGCACGGCCCGCCCAGGGAAGGAGTTGTCGTGCGGCTCGGAGAACGCGGTCTCTTGGGAATGTCTCCAATCCGGCATGGCTCCGCCATTCAGGACCACACCTGTGCAGCCTCACGGAGTTGACCTTGGCACCGACCGCGATGGCGCGAATGATCCCGCGCAAGACCCGTAGCCGAATCGCGCTCTGCTTCCTCATAG
>JALGXV010000231.1 GCA_029821885.1 Candidatus Hebobacteria bacterium | reverse complement strand
GCGAGTGCCAGCTGTGTATCGTTGGCAGTTATAGGGTTGCGCGTTTTGACGAGATCACGCGACTCGGCTCGCGTCTTGCGGCTCCCGGCCCATCGTCGAAGCCGTTCGCCCCCACAATCACTGGCACTGGTATTGTACCCGATTCTTGCATGGCGGGTCAAGGGAAATGGTGGCCCATAGGACGTCAGGGGCGGCACGACAGGAGAGAGCAGCGCGGGGCCCGAACTCATCCTCACTCCCCTGAGGAGCCAGGACCGCTGTGAACGCGCAGCAGACCCATGTCTACAAGATGGCCAGCGGCTGCGAGATTAGGGCGGATGTCCACCCGCCTGCTGGCGCTCCCGGCCGCCCCGGGATCGTGTGGATCCATGGCGGCGCGCTGATCATGGGGAGCCGGCGCCTCCTGGCGCGGTGGCAGCGCGACCTGTACCTGCAGGCCGGATTCGCCGTGATCGCCATCGACTACCGCCTGGCTCCGGAGACGAAGCTCCCGGCCATCATCGACGACTTGCAGGATGCTTTTGCATGGGCCCGCAGGGAGGGCCCTCACCTGTTCGGCCTCGACCCGTTGCGGCTCGCCGCGGTGGGCCACTCCGCTGGCGGATACCTCACGCTCATGGCGGGGTGCTGTGTTGACCCGCGGCCCAGGGCCCTCGTCTCTTTCTACGGGTACGGCGATATCATCGGCCCCTGGTACAGCCAACCCGATCCGTTCTACTGCCGGGAGCCCGCGGTGTCGGCCGAGGAAGCGAGGGCCTCGGTGGGGAGTACGCCCATCGCAGAGAGTTCCGGCGACCAAGACGAGCGGCGGGATCACTTCTACCTCTACTGCCGCCAGCGGGGGCTCTGGCCGAAGGAGGTGAGCGGCCACGATCCGCATGCCGAGGCGGGATGGTTCAGCCCATACTGCCCCGTGCAGAACGTGACTCCCGAGTATCCGCCCACGCTCCTGCTCCACGGCGAGCGCGACACCGACGTTCCGTATGAGCAGTCGGAGATGATGGCGGAGGCGCTGGAGCAGGCCGGTGTGGAGCACGAGTTCGTCGCGGTCCCGGACGGTGACCACGGGTTCGACGCGAGGGAGGACGCGGCGGCCACGGCGGCCATGGATCGAGTGCTGCGGTTCCTCCAAAGGCACGCCGAGTAGCGCCGAATACTATCGTCCGCGCTGGCGCTCGGAGAGAGCGCGCTCCTCCTCGCGCTTCGCCTCTCGCTGCGCGATGGCCCTGCGCTTGTCGTACTGGCGCTTGCCCCGCCCAAGGCCCAGCTCGACTTTCGCGTAGCCCCGCTGGAGATAGAGGCGGAGTGGAACGACAGTGAGGCCGCGTTCGACGGTGCGCCCCAGGAGCCTATCGATCTCGTGACGGTGGAGCAGAAGCTTGCGCCGCCGCTTGGGGTCGACGTTCTCCCGGCTGCCCGGCTCGTAGGGACCGATGTGCATGTTGTAGAGCCAGGCCTCGCCCCCCTCGATGGCTGCGTAGGCCTCGCGCAGGGAGACTTTCCTCGCCCGAACGGACTTGATCTCGGTGCCGGTGAGGACCAGGCCGGCGTCGTAGGTCTCCAGGATTTCGTAATCGTGCCTGGCTCTCCGGTTGACTGAGATGGGTTCTTTCTGGGACATGTGGGGAAGCCTCAGACGGCGGATTATAGGCGAGAGCATGCCCTTGGGTCAAGCTTCGACCAATCCCGGCGACAGGCTGGCGCTACAGGCGCACACAGATGTGTGGATGTGGACCGGTCCTCGGCAGAAGTGCGAGGCGCGCAAATGCTTCGCGGAACCTACCACAACATGGTATAGGTACTATGGCCACGAGGGGCTTTCCTGGTATGGCCCCGTGGCTCCGACTCTATTCGTCGGGCGGGGAGGACAACAAATGCGCCGCTCAAGTTTGTCTCGTCCAGTCGTCGCCGGGCTGCTGGTGCTGGCGATGGTGCTATCTCTAGCGGGGCTGCTGGGTGCTGCGGGGACCAGCATCAGCATCACGTCTCCGCAGTCCGGTGCGCAGGTCAGCGGCTTGATGAAGGTTCGGGCCGCCATTCGAAGCGACGTGCGCATAAGCTATGTGATATTGGCCGTCGACCGGAACCGGCCGCAGTCCAGCAACTCTGCGCCGTACTCCTTCCAAGTCGATACCCGTGAGCTGACCGACGGGGCTCACAGGGTCTTCGTCGAAGCCTATGACAGGTATGGACTTGTTGGGCGGTCCTCGGTCATCACCGTCTACGTCAGGAACGGCTCCTCATCCCCGAGGCAGGTGAAGAAGGAGCCAGCGACTCAGGTCGCCTCGCGTCCGAGCGCGCCGGCCGTCAGCACGGCCAAGGCCGAGCCGAAACCGCCGGCTCGCGCGGTTGCCGCCGGGAAGGCTGCACCGGCCCGGACGACCGACACGCGCGCCGTGTCGGGCGAGCAGGCGGCGGTGTCGCCGATGATGTCGGGCCGAGGTCCGCTCCCGGCGCCGGCGCACAGTGCGGCCGATGTCGCAGTGGTGCCGAGCCGGCCGGCCTCGACCAGCACTCCCGCCCGCGAGAGCGCGGCCAGCAAACCGATGGGAAGCCGGCCCCCCAAGCCCCAGATCGCGGCCGCGAAGGTGAGCGGGCACACTGTGGTGCTTAACGGTCGGGCGGTCCAGTTCGACGTTGCGCCGCGGGTTGTCGATGGGCATATGCAGGTGGCGTTCCGCTCCATGTTCGAGAAGCAGGGAGCCCAGGTCAGCTGGAATGCTGACACCAAGACTGCGAGCTCCATCAAGGGCGCTCTCACTGTGGAGGTGCCGATCGGCGAGAGCGTGGCGAGGGTGAATGGGAGCCCGGTTGACATGGGAACGAAGGCCTCCATCTGCAAGGGGAGGACAATCGTACCGGTTCGCTTCTTCGGCGATGCCGTGGGCGCCAATGTGCACTGGGACAGTGCGACTCGCACCGCCATGGTTCGGATACCCGAGCGACAGATAGCTGAGCGGCCTCACAGCGACTAGCAGCGACGAGACAGATCAAGGTTCAAGTTGGGTAACGAAGGTGTGCCACTTCCGAGCGAGTGGCGCACCTTCTGACTTGGGGGGAGGGAAAGACACGTCGCCGCAGAAGCATCTGCGATGTCGCGCGCACCGCGAGGGAAATGTCCGACAAGCTCACCTGCTTCTACCACCCGAATCGCGAGACACGAGTAAGTTGCGGCCGCTGCGACCGTCCGCTCTGCCCGGATTGCGTCCGGCACGGGGCGACGGGCGTACGCTGCAAGGAGTGCGTCAGCCTGTCTCCGGCCGAGCGCGGCCTGGCCAGCCAGCAGCAGATCCGCACGGCTCTGGCGGCGGCACTCGGGGCGGCCGTCCTCGGCGGCCTTGTGTTCGGCCTGCTGAATTGGGTGAACGTGGTGAGCGGCCTCATGCTGGGATTCGGCGTGGGCTTGGCCGCATTCCATGCCTCCGGACGACACCGGGACATGAGCGTCCAGGCCCTGTCCGGGGGAAGCGCGCTGGTCGGCATACTGCTCGCAGCCGTGGTGAGCTCCTTTGGCATGACCGGCGCGGGGGGAGAGCTCGGGAGGGTGCTGGTCAATGTCTCCTTCTCCCAGTTCGTATTGCCCTCAGTGGCCGCGATAGCGGGGGCCATGGTGCGCTTCCTCCTATGAGGTCCGGCCTATGTCCGTGGAACCTGGCACGCTGTACGTCGTAGGGACCCCCATCGGCAATCTCGAAGACGTCACGCTCCGCGCGCTCCGCGTCCTCGCCGAGGTAGATGTGATCGCGGCCGAGGACACTCGCTCCACGCGCACGCTCGCCGCACGTCACAACATCCAGACCCCTCTGCTGAGCTATCACCAGCACAGCGGGGAACGGCGCCGGAGAGAGATCCTCGACATGCTGCGGCGCGGGAAGAGTGTCGCCCTCGTGTCCGATGCGGGCATGCCCGGCTTCAGCGACCCCGGCGCCGATCTCGTGCGGGCCTGTGCGCAGGCCGGCATTCCGGTGACGGTTGTGCCCGGGCCCACGGCCTCCTCGGCCGCTCTCGCAGCATCCGGACTGCCGGCGCGGGAGTGCACCTTCATCGGATTCCTGCCGGCCCGGCGCGGCGAACGCCGGAAGGCGCTCGAGCGGCTCGCCGGGCGGCAGGGAGCACTCGTCTTCTACGAGGCCCCGCACCGTCTGGTGGCCAGCCTGGAGGATATGCTGGCCGTGCTCGGCGACCGCGAGGCGGTGTGCGCACGCGAGCTCACGAAGCGCTTCGAGGAGACGGCCCGGGGAACGCTGTCCGACCTGCGGGCCCGCTTCGCGAGCGAGAAGCCGCGCGGGGAGTTCACCCTCGTCGTGGCCGGAGCGGGCCGGGCGGAGGAGGCGGACCTGACGGCGGCGCGCCGAGAGGTGGAGGATCTCGTGGAGGCAGGGCTGTCCAGAAGCAGGGCGGCGGCCCATGTCGCCCGGCGGACCGGCCTACCTCGGAGCCGACTCTACCAGGCCGGCAAGAAGGCCGAGGAGGGTCGAGCGTGAGCGGCGACCGGAAGCGCGGGAATCAGCTCGACGGCAAGACCTGGACCCGCTATTCGATCAGCGTCTGGAGCGATATCCGCAAGTCGAAGGAGGAGCTCGCGCTGAAGCATCCAGCGCTCTTTCCGGCCCAGCTCGTCGAGCGCATCATCGAGTGTTTCCTTCCGCCGGACGGGCGGGTCGTGCTCGATCCCTTCTGCGGGATGGGATCGACGGTCCTGGCCGCCAAGACGCTCGGGCACATCGGCATCGGAATGGACACCAACGCCGAGTACATTGAGAGCGCACGACAGCGGCTCGGCCCAGACCAGAACGGCTGTCAACTCATCGAAGCCGACGCGGGCGACCTGCTGTCTCACGTTGAGCCCGGCTCCGTTGACCTCGTCGTCACCTCGCCCCCCTACTGGGATGTGCTCACGCGACGGCGCACCGCGGACCGGAAGGCCGTCCGCAACTACGGTGACCGCCCGGCCGACCTCGGCCGAATGACGGATTATCGCGAGTTCCTGGCCGCGCTGAGAGAGGTGTTCGCGAAGGTGCTGGTGGCGATGCGGCCGGGGGCATACTGCGTTGTGGTGGTGATGGACCTGCGGAAGCGGAGCGAGTTCTTCCCGTTCCATTCCGACCTGGCGACGGAGCTGCAGGCGGCCGGCTTCATCTGGGATGACACGATCATCTGGGATCGGCGGCAGGAGTACAACAACTTCCGGCC
>JALGXV010000230.1 GCA_029821885.1 Candidatus Hebobacteria bacterium | reverse complement strand
GGGGCCGGGGTGGACGTGTAGCCCGGCCGGCGGCGCAGACGGGGGAAGCCACTATGAGCATAGCAGGAAGAAGCAGTGGAGGCAGCGCTCGATGCCCGAGATGCGGGCGCGAGCATGGGGAACCGAACGGGCTTCTCTGTCCGACTTGTCGCGCAGAGATCATGTCTGACGCGGGCGAACAGCGGACCGGCGAGACGAAGACGTTCACGGTGGAGATTGGCCCCATCCTCCGCGAGGCCCTTGCCTCGGCCGGGCCGACGGAGGACGTAGACGAGGCGCTGCTGCGAACGCTCAAGCGACGCTACCTGGATGAAGCGACGAATCTGCTTTCAGCCGTCAGCCGCATGGTAGAGGTCGAGGCGCGGCGCGCCGGCGTTGACAAGCAGGAGGCGATGCGGCGGCTGGCCCAGGGCGAGGCAAGCCCCGAGCTCACGCTCCGGAGTTCGGGCGGAGACTTGTGTGCCGGCGGCCTTGCCTCGGCCTCCCACACGTTCTCCGAGCAGACGGTCATCCGCGTCGGCGACAAGGAGTACCGGTCGCTGGAGGAAGTGCCGCCGGAGATCCGTCACGCCATCGAGCGCAGTCACACGTCCAGAGGCGCGGAGCCGAGGCGGGTGGGCCTGCGAGTGGGTTGCTCCTCGGCGCTCGCAGCGCTCGTAGTGGTGGCTCTGGTTCGACTCCTGACGAGCTGACCGGCCGCGGACAGCTCGGGCTGGGACGTCGCCGCGCTCACGCCCAGCTTTCGATCAACTGCTTCAGCCGGCGATAGCCCTCTTTCGGTCGCAGCTTCTCATCGACGAAGCCGCCGTGCGGGATGAAGCTCGGATCGCAGAAGTCCCACCAGGTCGCCGCCTCGACCGTAGGCTTCGAATAGCAGAGCGTGTAGTAGCCCTCGATCCAGTCTGCTTGGTCGGCCTCGTTCCAGGGGCGGCCATGCCAGTGGCGCTTGATGTGAACGTCGACGATCGGGTCGTACTTCACCGGTTTGACGGACGAACTGACGCCCAGCTCGGTGATGTGAACCGCCTTCCCGAACTGGGAGAAGCGCTCGAGCTGGCGGTCGATCTCGAAGAGATCGCGCGTCGGGTAGTACATCTGAAGGCCTATCGCCTCGAACTCCACCCCGGCCTCGATCAGGTCCCTGATGTACTGGAGCACGCTTCGCGCCGGCCGGCCGATCGTGCGGGAGTAGTTCCTGTCCGTGGCCACGTACTCGCCCCACGTCCAACAGGAGTTCACGACACGGATGGCCTCTGGGTCCGCCTCGCGCGTCACATCGGCCGCGAGGCGTGTCATCTCGGTGAGCTGCTCCTGGCTGTAGTCGAGATCGTTCGCCCAGTCGTGCGCTTCGTTGATGACGTCCCATATCTTCACCCGATCGCGGAACCGCCCGACCGCGTCGAGCACGTAGTCGCGATGGGTCGCCTCGAACTCCTCGTAGCTTCGGCCCTCGAGCCACTTCGGGATTCCCGCCCGGTGGAACCAGACGAGGGGATGCCCTTTCACCTCCAGGCCATCGCGCGTCGCCCACTCCAGTATCTTCGCCACTCGGGAGAAGTCGCGCTTCCCCTCTTCGACTTCCGTTCGGGCGCGGTAGAAGGGAAGCGTCACGAAGTTGAGTAGCCCGCCAAACAACTCGGCGTACTTCTCCCCGAGGTCCACATAGCGGAACCCATTGGCGCCGAAGAGGAATCCCTCGCGCTTCGGCGAGGCCGCAATCCGTGAACGAGCGTGCTCGACCACGAGCATCTCCCCCGCGTGCAATGACTCGGAGAGGGAGGCCGTCGCCAGCTTCGCACAGGCCGCCTCGTCTGATCGCTTAGACCGCGCGCCCGCCAGCAGTTCCTGCGCCCGGGCCATGCGCGTCGAGTAGTCGGACGAGGGCCTGGTGCCGGCATCCCGGAACCCATTCTCAGCTCGCACGACGGCCGCGGCGCGGCTCGCCGCCGCTTCGAAGGTGAAGTTCAGCGTCTTGTCCGCGACCTCGGCGGCCGAGTAGCCCGCGCCGCCGTTATCTGCGTAGACGTAAACGTGCCCGAAGCCCGCGACGTTCAGCGGCAGGCAGATTGCGAACTGGCCGTCCGGCGCCGGCAGCACGACCGTGCCCGTTCCTGTCTCTGGGGTCTGCGCGAAGGCGGGCATCGAGTCCATATCGAGCACCATCGCGTCGGCGAGGTCGGTCTCGGAAACGGGCTTGCCGTCGCTCGAAAGGACTGCTAGGCGGACGTCGCTCCCTGATGGCTTCATCTCTGGCTCCAATCTCCGATTTCGCGTTCACTTCTTCTTCACAGGCCGATCCCCTGCGGATGGCTCGGCCCGCGCCGCCGGGGCCCGCCGTCGCTCGCCGAGCAGGTCATGTCGAGAGTGTGACAGAAGGACGGCCTGAGATTCCCAGACTCCTAGGAGTCGATGAATGGTGGACCTCTCGAGCTTCGATGTGGTGGTCGCGGGTGGCGGCCCGGCGGGAGTCGGGGCGGCCGTTGCCGCCGCGCGCAAAGGGGCGAAGACGCTTCTGCTGGAGCGCTACGGCTTTCTCGGTGGTGTCGGCGCTCACGGCATGGGCATGCCGATCAACCAGATGCGTCCCAACGACCGCAGCCGAGGCGCGATCCACGACCTCGTCATCGATCACGTCCTTTCATACGGCCAGGAGGCAGGCCGGCTCGTCGGCCATGCCCTGGTATGCAATGTCGAGTATCTCAAGCCCGCGCTCTTCGATCTCCTGGACGCGGTCGGATGCACGTATCTCCTTCACAGCCGCATTGTCGATGCGACTGTAGAAGATGGCCGGCTCGTCGGAGTTGTCATCGCAGCCAAGGAGGGCCTGGTGCGCGTCGCCGCGAAGGTGTTCGTGGACGCGACCGGAGACGCGGACCTCGCCCACTTCGCCGGAGCGGAGACGATGAAGGGCCGGGAGGGAGATGGCTTCCTGTCGCCCATGACGCTATGCTGTTTGATCGCAAATGTCGATGTTGACGGAGCGAGGGCCTACGAGGAGAGAGACGGCGGTTGCCACGATCTCATCTCGCGAGCGCGGTCGGACTATCCCCTGCTGCCGGAGTCGATGCACTTCGAGCTCGGGCCCTTCCCTCTGAGGAATTGCCTTCTCATCAACCACGCCGGAACGAAGCTCCACGGAGTGCTCGACGCGACGGACCGCGAGCAGATGACAGAGGCCGAGACGTTCAGCCGGCGACAGGCGATCCAGATGGTGGCGGCGCTGCGGGAGCAGGGCGGCCCCGCCTTCCGCAACGTGCAGCTGGCGGCGGCCGGCGCACAGGTGGGCGTCCGCGAGACGCGGCGCGTGAAAGGCCTCTATATCCTGACAGAAGATGATGCGAAAACCGGCCGTCGATTCGACGACGCCATTGCGTGGCGATCGGGGATGCTCGATATCGGCTTCGTGCGCTTCGAGGAGATGAAGGTCCACGACGTGCCCTACCGTTCCCTGCTCCCGGAGACGCTCGACAACCTGCTCGTCGCGGGGCGCTGCATCTCGGCCACCCACGTCGGAGCCTCCGCCGGCAAGAGCATGGGCAACTGCATGGCCACCGGCCACGCCGCGGGGCTGGCCGCGGCGATGTCCGCTAGCGCGGGCTGCACTCCGCGGGAGCTTGACGTGCGCGGCCTCCAGCAGGCCCTGGCCCAGGACGGTGTGGATCTGCGGCGGCACGATACATCGGCATAGCTACTGGAGGCTGGCATGGCCAGGAGTGAGTCAAACATCGAAGTGCCGAGCTCATCGTACGTGGACCCGTCCGCGGTGCTGGACGGCAACGTCAAGGTCGGCGACGGCTGCTTCGTCGCGGCCGGGGCGATACTGAGCGGGCAGATCACGATAGGCGATGGGACGCTGATCGGCGAGCGCAGCGTCCTCACCGGCGACATCTCCATCGGCGATCATACCTCTATACTGGTGAATGTCGTCATCAGGGGCACGAACAGGATCGGAAGCTACGTCTGCATCTACGACATGGTCAACATCGAGGGCGGGCGTCCCTACGAGGAGACGGGCGACCGCTCCATCATCGGCGATGGTGCCTGGATAAACCACGGCGCCACGATGCATGGGTGCGAGATCGGCGAAGGCGCGGCCATCTGCATCAATGCCGCGCTCGACTATCACTGCCAGATCGGCAAGGGCGCCATCGTGGCCAACGGCAGCGCGTGCCCGGTGGGCATGGTGGTCCCCGATGGCTGCATCGCCGAAGGTGTGCCCGCGAAGATAGTGAAGCGCGACATCACCGACGACGATCGCCGGGAGTGGCTGGGGCTCCTCCCAAGCGAGTGGGTCGTGCGGTTCGCCGGCTTCACGCCGGAGATGGTGAGGTCCCGACTACGCGCAGAGGAGAAGAGGTGACCAACCGGTTGCGCTGGACACCAGGGCCGGTCGGCGGACAGGATGAGCAGCGCCCGGGGGAGACCGACCCCCTCTGGGAATACGTGCGGGAGAGGAATTGAGATGAAGACTGTGGTCATAGGTGGCACAGGGCACGTCGGCACGTTCCTCCTGCCACGGCTGGTAGCTGCGGGGCACGAAGTGACGTGCATAACTCGCGGCGAGCGCGAGCCCTATCAGCCCCACGGCGCGTGGGGGTCGGTGCAGCGCATGCAGATCAATCGGACGGAAGCCGACGCGGCGGGAGAGTTCGGGAGGGCGGTGGCCGAACTCGATCCGGACATCGTCATCGACATGATCTGCTTCACGGTCGAGAGCGCGCGGCAGCTCGCGGAGGCGCTCGAGGGCAAGGTGAGGCACTTCCTGCATACAGGAACGATCTGGGCGCATGGGCCCACGGTCGAAGCGCCAACGACTGAGCAGCAGCCGCGGCGCCCCTTCGGCGACTACGGAATTCAGAAGGCGGCAATAGAGGATTACCTGTTGGAGAAGGCGCGGCGGGACGGCTTCCCCGCGACGGTGGTCCATCCCGGCCACATTGCCGGGCCAGGTTGGGCACCTCTCAACCCGGCCGGCAACTTCAACCTCGGAGTGTTCGCGACGCTGGCCCGCGGCGATGATCTCGCTCTGCCGAATCTCGGCCTCGAGACCGTCCATCACGTGCACGCCGATGACGTCGCGCAAGTCTTCATGAAGGCACTCGCGAACTGGAGCGCCTCAGTCGGTGAGAGCTTCCACGCGGTCTCGCCGGCGGCCCTGAGCTTGCGCGGATACGCTGAATCGGTCGCCAGATGG
>JALGXV010000028.1 GCA_029821885.1 Candidatus Hebobacteria bacterium | reverse complement strand
GGGCCGTGCACCAGCTCCCGCCATCGGTAGTAGCTGCTGCGGCTGATGCCGATCTCTCTGCAGGCGGACCCGATGGTGTGGGGAGAATGGTCGATCACCTCCACCACCTCTCGGCGCTGATCCTCGCTCATCGCTCCGCCAGCAAGCTTTTTTTCAGCGCCATCAGGTCAAGGGCGTAGTCAGCCACCAGCTGCTTCAGACGCGCATTCTCGCCCTTGAGCGCCTTCACTTCGTCGCTGCGGGCCTCTCGCAGCACATCTCCTCGCAGTCGCTGCTTCCCCGCCTCCATGAAGTCCTTGAGCCAGCGGTAGTAGACGCTGGCGTCTATCCCCTCTCGCCGACACAGCTCCGATACCGGCTCTTCGCCCCGGATCCCCTCCATCACAATGCGGCTTGCCCGCCTCTGGAGGGATCTTCTCCTCCACACTGAAGCGGCGCCGCGTCACCTTCTTCGCTCTGCGGATCTGCTGGCGTGGCCGCTCCCCTCGCTTCTGCGCGGCTGTCTCAGGTGTCTTCGCCTCCCCCGACGCCTGCTGCTGCCCAGCACCATTTGCCTCGACTCCAGCCTCCATCTCCCTGCTCCTTTCTGGCCTCCCAGGCCTTCCCTCCCAGGAGCAGGAACACCCACTCAACTCAGCCCAGACTCTCCCTTCCCGTTTGTCTCAAAATCGCTGATGACGTACACCCGCGCTGTCCCCGCAGAGGAGCTCGCGAGCTCGCCACCGCGCCGCTTCTGTCCGCAGGTCTCTCCGGAAGGTGGCGGTGTCCACATCCCGAAATGACATTGCATACGTACTTTTCGCATGGCAGTCTATCTCCCCAGGGAAGGCGCGCGCCGGCCTGAGGCAAGGAAGGAGTGGCAATGGGCAGTCCCATCCGAGTGTTGGTGTGGAACGAATGCCGGCATGAGAAGGTGCACGAGGCTGTCAGGGAGGTCTACCCCGACGGCATCCACGCCGCGATCGCCGGTCACCTTGGCAAACAGCAGGGCATGGATGTTCGGACGGCAACCCTGGACGATCCCGAGCATGGCCTTGCCGAGGAGGTGCTGAGCAGCACCGACGTACTCATCTGGTGGGGACATATGGCGCACAACGAGGTGTCGGACGAGGTCGCCGGGCGAGCCCACACACGGGTGCTCGAGGGTATGGGACTGATTGCCCTGCACTCGTCGCAGGACTCGAAGATCCTGAAGCGAGTGCTGGGGACGACTTGCTGCGTGCACTGGCGGGAAGCGGGCGAGAAGGAGCGCCTCTGGAATATCGAACCGGGACATCCGATCACGGAGGGGATCGGCGACTACTTCGAACTCCCCCATGTCGAGATGTACGGCGAACGGTTCGACGTTCCCGATCCCGATAAGCTGATCTTCATCTCGTGGTTCGAGGGCGGCGAGGTCTTCAGAAGCGGGTGTGTGTGGGAGCGCGGACATGGACGCGTGTTCTACTTCCGCCCAGGGCATGAGACGTTCCCCATCTACTACGATCAGAACGTCATGAGGGTACTTGCGAACGCCACGAGATGGGCCGCGCCACGGATCTGGAAGAAGCAAGAGTCGCCCCACGTAGAGCCGATCGAGCCACTCCCCCAGCGATGAGAAACTGACGCCTCCCGGTGCAGGTGCGTGCCACCTGGTGGCCTAGCTGAGCGAGGTCGCCCCAAGGCAACGGGACAGGTGCGGTCCCGCGCAAGGAACTAGTCGCTACGGACGCGCGAGCTGCTGCGGATTGGGTTTTGGCCCGCACTCGATGTAGAGGTTGATGCACGGGTCCTCTTCGTCGGCCTCCAAGTGGTGGTTCTCCCCGGCCTCTATGACGACAACGTCTCCGGCCACGAGGTGCTCGACTCTGTCATCGAAGCGCACCCGGGCCTTTCCCTGAAGGATGACGAAGATCTCCTCTTCATCGTGCACGTGCCGCGGCTGGTCGGCATGAGACATGAAGCCCGGCGACTTGAAGAGCATATCGCCGGCCGCGATGAACTCGCCCGGCACTATGCCGCCGAAGACGTGGTGCGAGTCGGTGTCCGGCAGTTGATTGAGTCGGTACCGCTTCATCGTCCACTCCTGAGCCTGGCTGATCTAACGACCACTGTGTACGCACGCATCGATTGAGAGGGCGCGCGACCTTCGGCTGGAACGAAAGGACTACGATTCTATCGAGAGGACAGACGGAATGCAAGTAGCGGTGCTGACAGAGCGGGCCTTCGAACTGCGGGAGCAGCCGGTGCCAGAATGCGGGCCGGGCGAGGTGCTGGTCCACGCGGTCGCCTGTGGCATCTGCAGCGGGCAGGTTCACGTCTACGGCGGCGAGCGCCCCGTGCCGGCCCCGTCACATCGAGGTCGGCGCAAAACGCGCTTGCCGCGCGTTCGAGCGGCTGATCTTCAAGACGCCTCCGTGGACGAGGACAAGCGCGGTCACCATCACATTGACATATGAATCGTATGTCAGTATCATGCGTGCACCTTCAGGCAATGCCCGCGCGGCAGATGCCACAGCGCCCAACGCCGCGGAGCCTGCGCACCAACTGGAAGGGACGACATGCTGCGATTCTGTCTCATCGGCACAGGCCGCGCTGGACTTGTCCACGCCACCAACATCAGCCGTCGTATCAAGAGCGCGCAGCTCGTCGCGCTGTGCGACACGGATTCGCAGGCACTTGCCCGCGCGGCTGCACACCACAAGGTAGATCGTCTGTACCACGACTACCAGGAGGCCGTACGGGATCCCCACGTTGAGGCCATCGTCGTAGCGACCCCCGTATCGTTCCATCGCGAGATCGCATGCGAGGCAGCAGCCCAAGGCAAGCATATCCTCCTCGAGAAACCGATGGCACTCTCCGTGGCGGAGTGCGAGGACATCAACGAGGCGGTCGCGCGAGCCGGAGTGACCCTGCAGATCGGCTTCATGCGTCGGTTCGACGCGGCCTTTCTCGAGGCGAAGGAACTCCTCGGCTCGGGGGAACTCGGACGGGTGATGATCATCAAGTCGACCGGCCGCGGCCCGGGGCTGCCACCTCCGTGGATCTACGATGTCACGAAGAGCAACGGCATACTGGCCGAGGTCAACAGCCACGACTTCGACTGCGTCCGGTGGCTGGCAGACAGCGATATCGTTCGAGTCTATGCCGAGGCGGCCAATCTGAAATGTGACCATGCGCGGGAAGACCATCCCGACTTCTACGACAACGCTGTGGTCACGCTTCGCTTCTCCGACGACTCGTTAGGAATGATAGATGGCACATGCCCGGCGGACTACGGGTACGACGCTCGGGTAGAGGTGCTGTGCGAGAAGGGAGCGATCTTCATAGGCAGTGTGCAAGACCGCGGGATCTCGCAGGTCATGAGCGACGGCCGGATTACCACGCGAGCCATCGACAGCTGGCGCAGTTTGTTCAAGGAAGCCTATGTCGCCGAGCTGGAGCACTTCATCGAGTGTGTTGAGCAGCAGACCGTGCCGCGCGCCACTGGGCTCGACGGACTGAAGGCTGTGGAGGCCGTCGTCGCCGCCAACGCCTCAGTGGCGAGCGGCCAGCCGGTGGTTCTGCATGCCATAGACAGGCAGAACTCCCCTTCCACAACGCGATGATTGCGGCGACCTACACACAGGGCAAAGGCCTTCGCATCCAAGACGTGCCGACGCCGTCGGTCGGCAACGGGGATGTACTGCTCCGCGTCGCCGCTTCGGCCATCTGCGGGACAGACATCAGGACTATCCGGAACGGGCACCGGAAGCTCGCGCCCGGGCAGCGAATCGTCCTCGGCCACGAGTTCGCGGGGACGATCGAGTCTTCCCACGGGGACTCCGCGTTTTCGGCAGGGATGCGTGTTGCTGTTGCACCAAACGTGGGCTGTGGACAGTGCGATCTCTGCGCCAGGGGATTAACCAACATGTGCTCGGACTACCGGGCGTTCGGGATCACCTGGGACGGGGGGCACACCGAGCACGTCCGACTGCCTCATTCGGCCGTCACTCAAGGAAGCATCATCCTCATCCCCGAGCACGTCTCCTTCCGAGATGCCGCGCTGATTGAGCCGCTCTCGTGTGTTGTCAACGGCAACCGGGAAGCTCGGGTCCAGTTCGGCGATGTCGTCGTCGTGGTGGGCGCGGGGCCGATCGGGCTGCTGCACCTACAGCTAGCGAGGCTCTCCGGCGCGCACAAGGTGATCATGGCCGACCTGCAGTCGTCTCGTTTGGAGGCCGCCGAGGCGTTGGGGGCGGAGGTAACAGTCAACCCAGCCGAGGACGATCTGTCCGGGCGCATCCACCATGAAACCTCCGGCCGCGGGACCGATGTTGTCATCACGGCCTGTTCTGACGCGTCGGTCCAGCAGCAGTCGCTCGAATGGCTCGCTCCCTTCGGGCGCGTGTGCTTCTTCGGGGGGCTGAACCCCCAAGACGGCCCCGTGCCAATCGACACCAACGCGATCCATTACAGGAACCTGCTGGTGACGGGCGTCACCGGAGGGTCCTTGGGTGACTTCCGGGTGGCGGCGCGCCTCATCTCGTCGCGGCGCATCGATGTCGAGAAGGTCATCTCTCACAGCTTCACTCTGGATGACATTGAACTGGCCTTCGAGCAGGCGATGCGCCAGGACGCGATGAAGGTCGTCCTCCGGGCTGAGTCTGACGGCGCGGAGATCGCGCGTGGCTGACTCCTCCAGCACCTATGTTCTGGGCATGAGATGAAGGGGCGCTTTCCACCAGGGGATGGAGCGCGAGGGGAGGCGAGGTCACACCGAAGCCGGAAGGGGCGGAGCACGACGAGAAACGCCGTGCGCGCCGTGGGCGGCACTAGGGTCGCCCTAGTGGTGAACGGATAGGACCTCCAGCATGTATCGAAGCGCAAGACAACCCACCATATACTTCATCGGCGTGACGACGAAGCAATCTTCGATCATGCGCGTCTTCCCCGAGTGGGCGCGGCACCTTGGACTCGGGGATTGCGCCATCGCCGGAATGGACTTCGTTCCGCACGACGAGCCCGAAGCCTATCGCGACGCGGTCCGCTTCATCAAGGAAGATGAGCAGTCGCGCGGCGCGCTGGTAACGACCCATAAGGTCGACCTCCTGCGTGCGTGCGACGGCCTGTTCGACGAGCTTGACCAACACGCGACCTTCCTGGGTGAGGTCAGTTCGATCAGCAAGCGCGGGGGCAGACTGGTCGGCCACGCCAAAGACCCCATTACGAGCGGCCTGGCACTGGAAGCCTTCCTGCCTCGGGGCCATTGGAGGGACACCGGAGCGGAAGCGTTTATCATCGGGGCGGGCGGGTCCTCCATGGCGCTCACGTGGCACCTGATGAACGTTGAGGAGCGCCCTTCACGCATCGTGGTGGCGAATCGCAGCACCCCGCGCTTGGAAGAGATGCGGCGCCTTCACGAGCAGCTAGCCACGAACATACCGGTCGAGTATCGGCACGCGCCTCACCTCGAGCAGAACGACGAGATCCTGTCTCAGCTCAAGCCCCACTCACTCGTTGTTAACGCGACCGGCCTCGGCAAGGACTCGCCGGGATCGCCCCTGACATGGCGGGCCGTCTTCCCGGAGCGCGGGCTGGTGTGGGATTTCAACTATCGCGGCGAGCTCCTCTTCCTCGAGCAGGCGCGGGCACAGTCAGCGGCCCGCCACCTGCACGTCGAGGACGGGTGGGTCTACTTCATCCACGGCTGGACGCAGGTGATCGCGGAGGTCTTCCATATCGATATCCCTTCGAGCGGTCCAGGATTCGAGGAACTCTCTCGGATCGCCGCCGCCCGGAGAATTTCGTAACGAGTGGTCAACATGGTTGAGCCGGACGCTGTGCGCCCATTTGGCGTGGAGATCGATCTTCAGAACGGCCGCATGCTGCGACCGGAGCGGACCACCGTCCGCCGGGCCTCGGACATGCGGGGGTACTACGCGGACCCAGGCGCGCTCGAGCGCCTCATCGAGGAGGGCGACAATCCGGTGCACTATGAGGTGTTCGAGACACCGGTTCCCGAGACACCGGGGAACCTCATGTACTGCATCAGCGCGCTTCAGCCCGGGCTGGTCGGGCAGGAGTTCTTCATGACGAAAGGACACTATCACGAGGTCAAGGAAACGGCCGAGCTGTACCTCTGTCTCAAAGGTCAGGGGCTCATGTTGATGAAGACTGAGACCGGAGACTGCACGGCCGAGGCCATGGCGCGGGGGCGGCTCGTCTACGTGCCGCCAGGATGGGCACACCGCTCGGCGAACACGGGTGCTGAGACGCTCGTGTCGTTCTGCGTCTATCCCGCGGAGGCCGGGCACAACTACGGCGACATCGAGCAGGAGGGGTTCCCGAAGCGCGTCCTCCGGGTGAACGGCCGCCCGGAGCTAGTCTCTGCGGCCGCGGAGTGACGTCGGATCGGCCGACGCGTGACATGCGATGAAAGGAGAACGCAGATGAAGGTCGGGATTGATAGCTACTGCTATCACCGGTATTTCGGAGAGGTGTATCCGCAGCAGAAGCCTCCGGCCCGCCAGATGACGCTTGAAGACTTCCTCGACAGAGCGAAGGAGCTGGAGGTGGACGGTGTCTCGCTCGAATCGTGCTTCATCCCAAGCTTTGACAAGGCCTACCTTGCCGATGTGAAGGCGAAGATCGACGACTTCGGGTTGGATCGGGTGTTCGCGTGGGGGCACCCCGACGGGCTGGAGGGGGGCAAGAACGAGGAAGCGTACAAGGACATGATCGCCTCCTTCGAGCACGCGAAGAGCATCGGCGCCGACGTCATGCGCGTGGTGGGCAGCAGCCTGATGTTCCGCTTCGAGTCGCACGAAGAGCAGATCGCGCGCCTCACCAAGATGTTCAAGGAAGCCGTCAAGGTGGCCGCTGACTACGACATCAAGATGGCGGTCGAGAACCATATCGACTTCACCGCCGACGAGATACTGGCCCTTCTCAGCAACGTCGGCTCTCCCTACCTGGGCCTCAACTTCGATACCGGGAACTTCCTGCGGCTGCTGGACGACCCGATCAAGGGCATGGCGAAGCTGGCGCCGCACGTCTACGCGACCCATGTCAAGGACCTGAAGCCACAGCGGGGGGTAGCGGCGGATGAATGGTACTTCTTCTCCTCGACGCCGGTGGGAGAGGGGCTGGTGGACAATCTGAAGCTCGCTCGCTTGCTGAAGGAGGCTGACTTCGCAGGCTTGCTGGCGGTCGAGATCGACTTCCTGCATCCCGACTATCCAGACGAGGACGAGGCCGTGGCGCAGAGCGTGCAAGAGCTGAAGCGCATCGCAACAGAGGTCGGGTAGCATCGGACAGAAGCGAAAGGGAGGCGGTGACGTGGCACGAGAGGTCAGTTACACGCTCGGCATCTGGGCGCTGACGGCGACGGTGGATCGGTTCTGCTGGGATGGATACCGGGATCACCTCGAAACGCAGCACCAGTTTGAGATCGCGGGCCAGATCGAGGGCCTGGATGGTCTGATCATCCAATGTCCCAACGTGGTGAACAAGGACAACGCGAAGGAGATCAAGTCTCTAGCCGAAAGCACCGGGATTCGGGTTTCCGCCGTCGACGCCAATGTGTTCCAGAAGGAGTTCAAGTGGGGGGCCTTTTCCAGCGCCGACCCGCAAGTGCGGAGACGGGCCATCGATACGATGAAGACTACCATGGACATGGCGGCGGAGATAGGGTGCCACAACGCCGGTCTCTGGCTGGGACAGGATGGATTCGACTATCCGTTCCAGGAGAACTACCTGGAGGCCTGGGAGCGGATTCGCGACTCGGTCGCGGAGTGCGCCGACCACAACCCGGAAGTGCACATCTGCATCGAGCCGAAGGCGGCCGAGCCGCGGGGCTTTCTCTTCCTCGGAAGCGCCGGCAGAACGATGGCCCTGTGCTACGAGATCGGGAAGGACAATGTCGGGGTGACTTGTGACATGGGTCACGTCTACATGAACCGCGGGAATCCGGCGGAGGTGGCCACCTACCTGGCCAAACAGGGGAAACTGTTCAGCGTCCACTTCAATGACGCTCGCGGCTTCTTCGACGATGACTTGATGGCGGGCACGGTGCACATCTGGGACACGATTGAGTTCCTCTACTATTTGGAGCAAGTGGGCTACGACGGTTGGTACGGCTTCGATATCTTCCCGTACCGCGAGGACCTGAAGCGCTGCGCGGAACTGAGCATCAGGAACATCCGCGATCTCCGGGCGATCGCGATGAAGATCGACCCGGAGGAACTCAGGCGGAGACAGGCCACCGGCGATGCGATCGCGTCCCAAGCGTACCTGCGAGACCTGCTGTTCGGAACTATCGGGTAGAACCCGCCGCCGAGGCGGCTGCGCGCTGCCCGCGGCAGACCAGGAGGCGAGTCAATGGCGAAAAAGGAGTTGAACGTCGCGATCATCGGCTACAAGTTCATGGGCAAGGCCCATAGCCAGGCGTGGCGGGAGGCGCCTCTCTTCTTCGATACACCCCTCAAGCCAGTGATGAAGCTGGCGTGCGGCCGGCATGAGGATCAGCTCAAGGCCTTCGCCGACAACTGGGAATGGCAGGAGACGGCCACCGACTGGCAAGAAGTCGTCGCCCGAGACGATATCGACATCGTCGATATCTGCACCCCCACCTATCTCCATCACGATATTGCCGTCGCCGCCGCCAAGGCCGGCAAGCACATCTTCTGCGAGAAACCCGTGGCCCTCGATTCCGAGCAGGCGAAGGCCATGTATGAAGCGGCACAGGCGGGCGGCGTCACCCATTACCTCAACCATAACTACCGGAGATGCCCGGCAGTGGTGCTGGCCAAGCAGATGATTGAGCAGGGGAAGCTCGGCCGGATCTTCCACTGGCGTGGCACCTACCTCCAGTCTTGGATCATCGACCCCGATTTCCCGCTCATCTGGCAGTTGCGGAAGGAGGCGGCGGGAGCCGGCCCGCATGCCGACTTGAACTCCCACAGCGTGGACTTGGCTCGCTACCTCATCGGCGACATCAAGAGCGTCTCGGCGATGACGACGAACTTCGTGACCGAGCGGCCCATTCCCGATGAGGGGGAGGAGACGGCCTTCAGCGCGGCCACCAAGGCCACCGAGAAGGGCGAGGTCAGCGTCGAGGACGCCGCTTTCATGGTGGTGGAGTTCGAGAACGGCGCGCTCGGATCATTCGAAGCGAGTCGCTTCGCCACCGGGCGGAAGAACTTCAACTACTTCGAGATCTACGGAGACAAGGGCGCGCTCGCCTTCGACCTGGAGCGCATGAATGAGCTTCAGTACTACTCCTCAGAGGATCCGACCTGCTGTCAGGGCTTCCGCAGGATTCTCGTCACGGAACCGGAGCACCCCTACATCTCCGCGTGGTGGCCGCCGGGACACATCATCGGCTATGAGCACGAATTCGTGCACGCGGTGGCAGACTTCCTCGACGCCGTGGACAAGGGCACGGAGATCAGGCCCAACCTCTACGACGGCATGAAGGTGATGCAGGTTCTCGACGCCGGACTCGACTCCGCGGCCTCGGGAAAGCGCATCGCGGTAAAGGGCTGATCGTCGCGCGGCGGCTGCTGCCAGATCCAGGTCCTCGGCATGGAGGGACCCGAGCAAGGGCCCGCCAACATTGCCATCGACGGAGACCGGTACGCAGACGTCACGTGGTATGAGCACTCCGACACGCACCAGGCTCGCATCCTGACGTCCTGTCTCCTCGATGACGGCGACCACACTCTGACGATCACGGCGAAGGGGAGGATCACGCTCGACTGCATTGAGGCCCTGACGCTCGAGCAGTGACAATCCTGAGAGGCATCGGCGAGGGCGGCGCAGCCGGGCATACTCGGCCGGGTTTGCGCTGAGGCAGGACCAGGCTCGGCCCAGAGAGAAGCCAGGGAAAGACACGCAGGTGGGCGATGTCGGAGGGCCCGCATGAGAACATGGGGGGTAACGCAGCCCCCCGAATCGGCGCGAACTGGCACGGCTCTCTCCGCGGCCTGCCGATCCAGGACTATCTTGTGTCTGCCAGGATTCGGTGATGCTCACAGACGACAGCAAGTACGCCTTCCAGAAATCCGAGCGGTTCACGCTGGACCCCGATTCTCCCGTTCCTCTCTACCATCAGATGGAGCAGATTCTGCTCCGGCGGATCGTGCAACCAGAAGCGGTTGACAGGCTGTTGCCGTCGGAGGCCGAACTCGGGGAGATCTTCGGCGTCAGCCGCGCAACGGTGAAGAGGGCCCTCGACAACCTCTCCCGACGGGGACTCGTTGACCGGCGGCGGGCCCTCGGAACGCGAGTGACCCGGAGCCAGATCACAGAGAACCTGGTGCGTCTGACGAGCTACACCGAGGAGATGGAAGCCAAGGGTCTGACGATCCGCACTCTGGTGCTGGACGTGATGCTCCACGTTCCTCCCGCGGTTGTCGCGGAAAAGCTCAAGTTGGAGCCAGATGAGCAGGCGCTTCTGATCCGGCGGCTTCGAGGCACGAACGAAGTCTTCCCCGTTGTCCTTCTCCAGACCCAGATCCCCGCCCGTGTCGGCATCAGCCCAGAAGAGGACTTCTCCTCCTCGCTGTATCGCATTATCGAGGATAAGTACCAGATCCCCCTGGAGGGAGCCGAAGAGACTATCAGCGCCGGCCGCGCGAGCGCCGAGGAAGCGAGGCGTCTTAGGATTCCGCGAGGCGGCAGCGTCCTCATCATGGAACGCCTCACCTTCTCGACGCGGTCACAGCCGCTGGAGTTCGTCAGAGGCGTGTACCGGCCGGATCGCTACCAGTTCTCCATTCGCCTGAGGCGGCCCCCGGCTTCGTCACTCCCCCAGTAGATCGTCTCGGCTCCTCCGGGCGTACTGAGTGTGCCGACGGGGGCAGGTCTCCTGCGCAACGCGACGTCGTAGGCGCAGCGCCCGGCTCACATGCGAAGGTCGTCCCAAGGGAAGCGAATGCTCCTGCCTCTCGTGCGCATATCGGACCCCCGCGAGGCCATGAGCGCCTCTTTCCAGCAGGCAGAGGCGAATGGAGGTCAGTACCCATGAGATCCGCACTCGGCCTTGATATCGGCACGCAGGGCACGAAGGGCATCCTCGTCTCCGAGCAGGGGGAGCAGTTGGCCGCGGCCTTCCGTCCCTCCCAGCTTCATAGACCGGGCCCGGGCATTGTCGAGGAGCATCCCGAGCAGCAGCTGACCGCCGCCTGCGAGGTGATCGGGGAGTGCCTCGGGGAGAGCAAGGCCGACCCAGCCTCGGTGGCCGCTGTCGCGATTGCCGGCCAGATGGCAGGCGTCATAGGAATCGGCCGCGACGGTCGCCACGTCACGCCGTATGACTCCTGGCTCGACACGCGTTGCGCCCCATATATCGCCAGGATGGACGAAGAGGCCGGGGAGGCCATCATCAAGAGCGCTGGGTGTCCGCCCAGCTTCAATCACGGCCCCAAGATGCTCTGGTGGAGGCACGAGCGTCCTGAGGTGTTCAGGGAGATCAGGTCGTTCGTGCAGCCTGGGGGCTATGTGGCGATGCGACTGAGTGGCCTCTCCGCCGCCGACGCGTTCATCGATCACACGTACCTGCACTTCTCCGGCTTCGCGGACAACGCGCGGGCACGGTGGAACGCAGACCTGTGTGACCAGTTCGACCTGGACATGGCCCTTCTTCCGCGCATCGTCGAACCCCACCGGATCGTCGGAGAGATCACTGCATCTATGGCTGCGCAGTGCAGCCTGAAGGCCGGCACACCGGTCGTGGCGGGTTGCGGCGACACGGCTGCGAGCTTTCTCGCGTGTGGCGCAACGGCCGAGGGCATCTGTGTCGATGTGGCTGGGACGGCCTCGGTATTCGCCGCGACGACTTCGCGCTACCGCCCCGATGTGGACAAGAAGATACTCGCCTGCGGCCGATCGGCGACTCCCGGCCTGTGGCACAGCTACGCCTACATCAATGGCGGCGGCATGAATCTAGAGTGGTTTCGTCGTCAGATCGCGAACCGCGGCAAATCGGAGTCCGACGACGCGCTCCAGTTCGAAGACCTCGAGCGCATGGCGGCAGAGGCTACAGCGCACGAGGATGCTCCCCTGTTCTTGCCCCACCTTGAAGGTCGCGTGTGTCCGTCGGAGCCGAATCTCCGTGGTGCTTGGGTCGGACTCACCCGTGGCACCTCGCTGGGCGCGCTCTATCGCGCCGTGTTAGAGAGCGTCGCACTAGAGTACGGCATCTACCAGCGCGCGACTGCGGCGCTCTATCCGGACTTCCAGTTCCGCGAACTCCGTATCACCGGCGGCGGCGAGCGCAGCGTCCTCTGGAATCAGCTCAAGGCCGACGTGCTCAACATGGCTGTTGTCCAGGTCCAGGGGGCAGGCGGGGCTCCCTTGGGGGCCGCCATGCTGGCGTGCTTAGGGGCTGGCGTTCACGACGACCTGCCCTCGGCGGCCGCGCAGTGGATCGTGACAGGACAGCGCTTCTGCCACAACAGTGGCCTGTCCGAGTACTACCGCAAGCGCGTCGATCGTTACGAAGCCGCGCTTCGCGCGATGGGGGAGCTGAATACCTAAAAGCGGGTAATGTGCGTGGCGCTGCTGCCAGCGAACGGCTGAGACGAATCACGCCGGGAGAGCACAGCTGAGGAGTCTCCTGGGCCCGAGGACACCCGACGACGGGCGCGAGCCGAGCGGCCGGAACCGCTTGCGATGTCGCTAGCCTCCAGCGGGGATTGCACACACTCGCGGGCCGCTATTTCCCCAGTCTTCCACATTGACAGCTTGTTCGGCGGCGTGTAACCTATCTATATATCATTCGTGCCTAATACCTGTGTGACAACTGCTCGTCCGGGTCAGCCCAACTGATCTGGGAAGAGGCGTCAGTTCGCGATAGCTGACGAAAGGAGTAGAGCAGTGCTCACCGGAACAAAGGCGAGGAGAGGAGGTGAGCCTCGGAGTCCTCGGCTTCTCTGTGTTGTGGTACCGCGCATCACATGTGAAGAGGAAGAGGAGGCGGTTGTATGAGTAGATCGCGGAAGGGCTTCACCCTGATTGAGCTGCTGGTAGTGATCGCCATCATTGGCATACTGGCGGCGATGGTGTTCCCGGTCTTCGCGAGGGCGCGCGAGTCCGCGCGCAAGGCGGTGTGTCTCTCGAATGTGAAGAACATCGCCCTGGCCATTCAGATGTATCTGGCGGACAACAACGACACGTTGCCGCCCGATGAGCACAGACAGGAGGTGTTCGACTACTTCAACACCTACCCGGGCGGCGGTGAGGAATGGGATCCCGAGGAGGAGACCAACTGCTGGTTTGCCACGGAGGCCAACCCCTACATCCGCTGGCCGGTGGTCCTGGATGAGTACACCAAGAATCGAGACGTCTGGCAGTGCCCCAGCGCGAGGATTGAAGGATACGCCCTCTTCATCAATGGGGATCCTGACTGGCTCGGGAATCTACAGCGGAACGAGGGAACATGGGGCACGGCCACAGACATCTGCCCTTTCGCTGCCTACCCGAATGGCTGGGGGGGAGCCGTCACCGACAGCCTCAGCCAGAACGTGATGACCTGGGGTCTCTGGGGCACTGAGGACCCCGGGGGCGCGAAGAACTTCCGCCACAGCATCACCTACAACTTCATGACTGGCGCTGACCTGAAGCTCGTGGAGGTGGACGATCCGGTCAACTGGGTCATCTGCGGAGACGGTGGCGCCGGGACCTATGCCCAGCCCGCCGGCGCTTACGCCTACCCCGATCTCTGCGGGCTAGACTGCGCCGGCTGCGCCGTCGGCTGCGGTGACTGCTGGTGGGACTGGGATGACTGCGAGGAGGACCTCCTGCCTGGGTGCGAGCCGAACTGGTGCCATCCCTATATGGTCGCTGACCCGAGCCTACGCAGGCCCTACGCCCGCCACCTCGGCGGCGTGAACCTGGGGTTCCTCGATGGGCATGCCGCCTGGTGGCACTCGGAGAGGTTGCTCTCCAAGATCTCGGAGGGGAAGGGCGACGACATGATGGGCCTCGCCGGACCGTGGGGCCCGCCATCCTGGTGTGCCGAGCCGGGTGTACCGACCCTCTACTAGCTTGACCGAACCGTCGCAGGACGGGATGCCCTGACCAGCTCTCGATCACGGCGGAGCACCATCTCTGGTGCTCCGCCGTGCAGGTCTGGCGAGCAACCGTTGCCAAGAACGGATCATCGAGACCAGTCGAGGGCTCCATATTGTTGGCCGCAGGAGTCGCCTCGTGGCCGCACTCGGGCTGCCGGCACAAGAGAGGGAAAACCAGACGCGACCTGCTGGCACGCGAACGGCGGCAGGCGTGACCTGGCGCGCGGCCGCGATCTCGTTCGCCGTCATCCTCATCAGCGCCCCCGCGATGTTCTACGGGGAGGTCGTCTGGTACAAGGGCTTCTGGTCGAATGCCGTCCCGGCGAGCTGGCCCCTCGCGGTCCTCTTCCTGCTCACCGCCGCGATGGGTCTGCCCGTCCTTCGCCGCCTTCAGCTCACCCGGCCCGAGCTCCTGACCATCTACTGTGTGGTGCTCGTGGCCACTCCGCTGCTGAGCCTGAACGTGCTGTTCTGGGCTCTCTCCCAGGCGATCAGCTACTACTACTTCGGCGCCGTCTTCCCCGAGTGGGAGACGACGTTTCTGCATCTCATACCACCGTGGTTCAGCCCCTCGTCCACAGCCGCGGTCACCAACTACTTCGAGGGAAATGCCACCGTGCCGTGGTCGGAGTGGCTCGCGCCACTCGCGGCCTGGTCTTCCCTGCTGATAGCCCTCTTCTTCGCGAACTTCTGCTTGCTGTCCCTCGTGCAGAAGCAGTGGATCAGGCATGAGCGGTTGACCTTTCCGCTGGCACAGATCCCCCTGGAAACGGTTCAGGGCGAGCCAGGGAAGCGGGCCCACCTCCAGCGCAATGGCATGTTCTGGATCGGAATGGCGATCGCGCTGTCAGCTGGCGTCCTGAGCACACTCTCGCTGAGGCTCCCGGCGCTTCCTTCTCTATCTCCACGCATGACGCTCATGGCCGCGCACGTTGTTGGGCCACTCTCGGCGCTCGGGCGAGTCGACCTGCTCCTGCAGCCCTGGCTCCTCGCCCTCGCCTATATCGTGCCGACAGAGATCTCCTTCTCCGTTTGGTTCCTGTGGCTCGCGCGGATCGGGCTGACGGCTCTCTCAATCGCCATCGGCAACGAACCGGGATCGGCCGAGGACTGGTGGCGGTTCTCGTTCCCAGCCCCATACAATCAGGCGACCGGCGCCGTGCTTGTCCTCGCGCTCTGGGCGCTGTGGGGCGCGCGGCGCCACCTCCTGCGTGCCGTGCGCATCGCCTTCACCTGGCGAGGAGGCGGCGATGACGACGAACCCCTTCCATATCGGTGGGCGATGCTCGGCCTCATCATATCCTTCGCCTGGCTCGTCGCCTTCTTCCTCATGGCCGGTTGCCGTCCGTGGTTTGCCATCGGCTTCCCTGCGGTCATCATGGGCGCCTACCTCTCCTATGCGCGCCTCCAGGCCGAGGCCGCCCTCGACACCAGCTTCTGGTGGTTCAACGATGTCGTGCAGATGCCCATAGGCCCCACCAACCTCACGCCGCAAGAGCTCATCTCCCTATACACGGCCGGCTTCGTCAGCGCGCCCATGCCCAGCGTTGTTTTCAGCGCCTGCTCCATCAACTCGCTCACCTCCTTCAAGATCGCCGAGTCCCATGGCGGCAATCTGCGGCGGCTTACATACCTGCTCTTCTTCGCCTTCCTGTTCGCGCTGCTCCTGGGGAGCTTTGTGGCGCTAACCGGAACCTATCACCTTGGGTTCATCGAGACTAAGGGCGGGACCGGCAATACGCTCGTGGCGAACGTCCTGCGCGTCTACGGCCATGACATCTACTACGATATCACGTATGATGTTGGCCCCAGCCCCGAAGGTGTGTTCTGGATTGGCGTCGGCGGTGCCGTCTGCATCGCACTCGGACTCCTGCGGCTGCGCCTCCTGTGGTGGCCGCTTCATCCGGTCGGGTACATCCTCTCTAACAGCCTGCCCCAGGCCATGGGGACCTTCCCCTTCTTCATTGCCTGGGCTGTCAAGTCGCTCGTGATCCGCTATGGCGGGTTGCACCTCTATCGGGCCACACTACCCCTCGCCGTCGGCCTGATCGTCGGAGACCTGCTGAACACGACGCTATGGAACGTGGCGGCGCTCGCCACCCACGGGCGTTTCTAGTCTCGCACCCCGAGCGCGCCGCCGGGGGCCCCGAGACGCCTATCTCTCGGACCACCTCACGATGATGCTGACCATGACCTCGCGTGCGTCCCCCGCATTCTCGACTGCGTTCACACCGCGACGCGAGGGGAGTCGCGACGCGTGCTACCCTCGCAGTCGAATGAACTCCGGCTGGGCGATCTGCATCTCCTGCGGCACGAGGCCGCGCACGATCGCCTCCGTGTCTCGCACGGCCTGCTGGCCGATGAGGCGGTAGGCTTCGCTATGCGCGCCGGCGCGATGGGTGGAGAGGATCGCGCGAGAGGCCTTGTAGATGGGATGCTCCAGCGGCAGCGGCTCTTCCGGGAAGACGTCGATGGCCGCGCGGAAGCGCTCCTCCAGCACCAGCTCCGTCAGCGCGTCGAAGTCCACCACATGCGAGCGGCTCAGCAGCACGAACACCGCGTCGGAGCGGATGAGTTCCAACTTCTCCCGGTCGAGCAGGGCCTGGTTGCTCTGCGTAGGGACGGCCAGCACGAAGATCACGCGGGAGGTGGACAGTAGCGTGTCCAAGTCCACGGGCGTCACGCCCTGGGTCGCCAGATAGCTGTCGGTGAGCCACGGGTCATAGACCGAGATCGGGCAGCGGAACGGCGCCAGCAGCGGCTTGAGGTGCCGCGCCAGCCCGCCGAACCCGATGAAGCCGACCGGCTTGTCGAAGAGGAGGAAGGGATCGCCCAGCTCGGTGTGGCTCCAGTTCGCCTTCCCCACCCGCACGTCGCGGTCGGTCTCCACCAGCAGGCGCGCGGAGGCGAGCGCCATCGTCAGCCCCATCTCGGCCACCGCGGGGCCAAAGGCCCACGCGCAGCTCAGCACGCGGATGCCGCGGGCGAAGGCGGTCTCGTAGTCGAACGAGTCTGGTGACGGGAAGCCGCCGCCCAGCTCCAGGAAGGCCTTGAGCCGGGGGAAGTCGGCCACCTCGCCGTGGCGCCACCAGCCCGAAAGGATCACCTCCACGTCTTCGCGATGCTCAGCGATCTCCTCCTCGGGCATTGGCTCGTCACGCTCCCAGATGACCTCCGCGAAGGAGTGCAGATGGGCCAGCTCCTCCGGATAGAACAGCAGCTCCAGCTTGCGGAAGTGCGGATCAAGTATCACTTTGGGCTTCACAGAAGGGGCCTCCCTAGTCTTGTGGTCCCCAGTCATTCTGTCCGGGCGATTTCGTTCCTCTCTGAGCGAATGGGATCCGGTAGCGTCCCAGAGGTCATCCGCTCTGTGACTCAGGCAGGTTGTAGGCGTCGAGGGGCTGTCGAACCACCTGTAGCGGTCATTTCGCCGTGAAGCCGCCGGTCCTTGTCAGGCGGTCTGAGACCGGCAGAGAAGACGCTCTGTCTGGGCCTGCAACTCGCGTTTCGACGCGGCAAACAACTGTCTGGAACTCAATGTGGCGCTGTGTCTGACCCGCCCGCGGCGGCTTCAGTGGCCCCTGACAAAGACCGGCGGTACCACGACCACCCAGAGGAGGAGCTGGTGGAACCTCCCGATGGCTGATCAGCGCTGTGGGCCCTCGAGATGTCATCATGGCTGCTAGAACGTCTGGATAGGATTGGTGGCGAGCAACCTGTCGTCTGGCTCCTGAGCCCCCCGATCCCTCCCGCAGCCCGTTACCGGCCATTCTCGCGGAAGGCACTCGACCTTCGCCGGTGCAATCGTTATCATCACATGGGCCGCTTCTGGAGAGGAAGTATCGCGTGGTGAGTCCAGCCTGTCCAGACGGTCAGGTTGCCGTTGGGGGCAGGAGCCTGTATGGGCAATGCCGCCCCTGGGAGGATCGATGCCGGAAGAGGAGGTGAGAAGAGGCGCAACAGCGTCGTGCTGAGGTAGCTAGCGTAACGCCGGCCTGATGAGGAACCACGGCAAGGGGCCGAAAGGAGACCGAAAGTGAGTAGTATTCGGCGACGTAGAGGTTTCACCCTGATTGAGCTGCTTGTGGTGATCGCCATCATCGGCATCCTGGCAGCGATGGTGTTCCCCGTGTTCGCGCGGGCGCGGGAATCGGCCCGCAAGGCGGTGTGCTTGTCTAACGTGAAGAACCTCGCCCTAGCCATTCAGATGTACCTGGCGGACAACAATGACACGCTGCCGCCTGCAGAGCACAGGCAGGAGGTATTCGACTACTTCGCTGCCGTCCCAGGTCCAGGCGGCTCCCCGGAGGAGTGCGACTGGGACAACGAAACAGCGGCCAATCCTTACCTGCGCTGGCCTGTTATTCTGGACGAATACGTGAAGAACCGAGATGTCTGGCGCTGTCCCAGCCAGGTGATGACAACCGCCGCTCGCTTCATCCTGCCTTAAGCCGACTGGCTCGGCTACCTGCAGGCCACCGAAGGCTCCTGGGGGTATGACTTGGGTGAGTTCGGGCCCTGTTGGGACTCCTATCCTCCTGGCTGGGGCGGTGAGGTGACCGACTCGATTCTGCAGGATAGGCTGGCGAGCGGCTGGATGCTTGAGCTGCCCATCGCCCAGAGAGTCTTCGCCTGGGGCTACTCGACAAATGCGGACGCGACCAGGGACATGAAGCTGGTGTCCGTGAACGACCCGGTCAACTACGTGATCGTAGCCGATGGCGGGTGGTTGTCTGGCTCGATCAACCCCGGCACGTTGGCCTATCCCGAGTTGTGTCTGCTCCAGTGCTCGGCCTGTGACTGGTACTGGGTGGACTGGGAGATGTGCGCCTCTGATGCGGCCGACTGCGGCCTCTACAACCTGCCGCCCAACGATGGTTCGTTCCTGCGAGACCCCAGCCTGCGCAAGCGATACTCGCGCCACCTGGGTGGCAACAACCTCGGGTACCTCGACGGGCATGCCCAGTGGATGCACGCCGAAGCGGCCCTGGTCAAGATCAAGGAGGGCGATCTCGAGGGTATCGATTCGACAGGGAAGCCGAACTCACTGTGTGGGGCCGCCGAGTCGTACCCGGACATGCCGTTGCTCTACTAGCCAGATCGACGTTAGGGTAACTGGCACTGATGAGATGGAACGGAGCGCCCTCCGGCGCTCCGTTCTATCTCTCTGCTGGAGAGATCGGCCAGCGCGGGCAGTTGCCATCGCCGTGCTGGTGTGACATGAAGTGTACCGTAGAGATACAACTCGGCCGCTGGGATGACTAGCCTGCGAGAGTCTGCCCGGCACCAGAGGAAGCTCCGCACGAATGGCTAACACACCGCTTTCCCAGCCGGCGGGCCGTGGAGGCGTCAGCCTCCGGGCCGTTCTCATCGGCCTCGCGGCCGCGCCCCTCAACACGTACTGGATAACCTATGCCTACTTCCACTTCGGGTATCTGCCTGGGCCAGGCCTGATCTTCTCCCACTGCGTCTGCTACCTCGTTGGGCTGGTGGGTGTCAACGCTCTGTTGCGCCGCTGGCGGCCGCAATCGAGCTTCTCTGCCGGTGAACTGATCACCGTCTACGTGCTGCTGTCCGTGTCGACGGCCTGGTGCGGGATGGTCTTCATGGCGATTCTCCCGGAGGCCATCGCGAACTCGTTCTGGTTCGCGTCACCCTCGAACCAGTGGGACAAGCTGGTCCTCCCGTACCTGCCGACGTGGCTCACCGTATCAGAACCCGAGGTCATCGCCGGCATCTTCGAGGGCGATGCATCGCTCTACCGCAGACCCGTGCTGCTGGCCTGGCTCGGGCCCGCGCTGTGGTGGGCCTCTCTGACCACCGCGCTGATGTTGGCTTACGTCGCCCTCAGCTCCATACTCCGCCGCCGCTGGTGCGACGAAGAGAGGCTGTTGTTCCCCGCGGCCCTTGTCCCCACGCAGATCGCGGAGGAGCGGCATGGGCTCTTCCGCAGCAAGACCCTGTGGGTTGGCGTGCTGCTGGCCGGTGGCATAGGGACGATCAACCTCGTGCACGCTGTCTTGCCC
>JALGXV010000229.1 GCA_029821885.1 Candidatus Hebobacteria bacterium | reverse complement strand
CGATCTACAGGAATCGAACCAGGAATCGCAGCAGTGCTGCTCGCCGCCCTCGGTTTCTCATTGGTCCTCGGCTACGCCGCGGCCTCGGCGACGATTGCCCGCAACGGGTACGTCGAGATGGGAGTCCGCCAGGAAGTCGAGGAACTCCGTGCGGAGATCGCTCTCCTCCGCTACCAGATCCATCTGGCAGAATCCGGGGAGAGGATTCGCCAGGTCGCCGCTCGGCTCGGCCTCAGCCCCGTCGACCCGGTGCACGAGGTGGACTACATCCTCCTCCCCCACCCCGCCTCGGCCGGCCCGACCGAGCTGGCGCGCGGAGTCGGGGAGGACAGTCCGGCGGACCTGGCTTCGGCCCTCGCGGAGTTCGCGGCCGGAGTTGTAGCGAGCGCCGAGGGCCGTGCGGAGGCGAGCACAGTCGAGGGCCACCACGAGTAGGCGGTGGCCTTCTGTGTGGCCTTCCCTTCGAACACGCGACCATGGAGCATAGCGGCTGTAGACAGATAGCGCGACGCGGTGCCTGCTGGGCGACACTGGCCATCCTGGGGTTCCTCGCCCTCGCACTGCGGTTGTATCAGATCCAGGTCGTCCGCCACGACCGCTTCTACGACGAGAAGCTGGCCATACAGGAACGGCGTTGGTCGATCGAGGCCCCCCGCGGGAACATCTACGACCGCAGGGGCAACCCTCTCGCCCTCAATCTGAAGCTCTACTCAGTGGCCGCCGATCCCGGCCTGATCGACGCCCCTGCCGAGCTGGCCGGCCAGCTCGCAGACCTGCTCAGGATGGACGAGCAGTCGCTGAACGCGAAGCTATGTGTCGGGGAGGGCGTGCGTTACGTCCCGCTGCAGGACTGGGTCGATGGGCCGACGGCAGAGGCTGCCGGCAGCCTGGGTTGCCCGGGCCTCATAGTCAATACTCATTGGAAGCGCGCCTACCCACATGCGGGCCTCGCCGCCTCGCTTCTTGGGTTCATCGGACGCGACGGCACTGCGCTGGGCGGCATTGAGAAAGAGTTCGACGCGAAGCTGGCGGGCGCGGATGGGGAGATGGTCGTAGTGCTCGACGGCCGTCTGCCGCGTTCGCGCGCGGTGATCCCTCAGCGCACGGGCGTAAGGCAGCCGATGGTCCCAGGCAGCAGCGTCGTGCTTACGATCGATCTCGACATCCAGACCATCGCGGAGGAAGAGCTCGCCAAGGCGGTGGAGAATGCCCGCGCCGTGGGAGGGACGGCCATCGTGATGGATCCGGACACCGGCGAGGTGCTGGCCCTTGCCACCCAGCCGAGCTTCGACCCCAACGAGTTCTGGCTTTACCCGCGCGAGACGTGGGTGAACCAGGCAGTCACGAGCCCCTATGAGCCGGGCTCGACCTTCAAGGTGATCACCGCCTGCGCCGCCATCGAAGAAGACGTGATGAGTCGCGGGGAGACCTATGAGTGCGAGGGGACTCGACTCATCGGTCGCCAGAGAATCAACTGCGCGCTCCATGGTGGCAAGCGCGCCCATGACACCCTCGACCTCGACGGTATGTTCGTCCATTCGTGCAACACAGGCATGGCCACCGTGTCGACCGCTCTCGGTGAAGACCGCATGCACCGCTGGCTGAAGCGCTTCGGGTTCGGAGAACCGACAGGCATCGAGCTGGCCGGAGAATCGCGCGGAATCCTGTCCAGCCCCGATCGCTGGTCGCAGATGCGGCTGGCGAACCTCGGGTTCGGGCAAGGCATTGGGGTGACGCCCGTCCAACTCCTGGCGGCCTACTGCGCGGTAGCCAACGGCGGCCGACTGGTGAGGCCGCGACTGGTGATGGCTGTCACCCACCCGGACGGCCGCACCGAGCGCCCGACACATCCAGAGCCGGAGAGGATTCTCTCAACGGCCACTTGTGACCGGATGCGAGAATTGATGACCCGTGTTGTAGAGGAGGGGACCGGCGGCGCCGCTCGCATTCCTGGACGGCTAGTGGCGGGCAAGACGGGCACCGCGCAGAAGCCGACGCCGGAAGCCGGCTTCAGATCCGGCAAGTACATCGCCTCCTTCGCGGGGTTTGCCCCGGCGGACGATCCCAGGCTTGCGGTGCTCGTAATCGTCGACGAGCCGCGCAACGGGCACTACGGTGGCGTCCTGGCCGCTCCCGCCTTCCGCGCGATCTGCCAGCGGGCGCTCACACACCTCCGTGTTCCGCCGACGAGGCCCGAGGCGGGAATCAACCTAGCGATGGCAGAGGCGGACCGCTGAGGGCGTCTCGCACGGCGCCACGACCCTCACAGCGCTCGGCCGTCGCGGTGCTATAATCAGCCGTGGGAAAGGCCCTGCGTTGTCGTGAGCAGCCACGACGCTCCCCACGAGGGAAAACCATTCGAGTCGCTTTTCGCCGAAGTGAGTGGCGTGCGCTTCTGCGGCAACCGCCGCGTGCCCATAGCAGGCATCGCCTACGACTCCCGCAGGGTCGCGCCCGGCTACGCCTTTGTCGCCGTCCGCGGCCAGCGTACCGACGGGCACAAATTCGTTGATGAGGCATTGGAGAAAGGCGCCGCTGCGCTGGTGGTGGGTACAGGTCGCGAGCGCGACCTCTCCCCCCCTCCCGACGGGGCGATTGCGGTAGTCTCCGATTCGCGTGCGGCCATGGCAGCCATGGCTCGCGCCTTCCACAGCGATCCATCTCGCCGGCTGACGCTGGCAGGAGTCACCGGCACCAACGGCAAGAGCACCACGGCCCTCATCATGGGCTCGATCTTCCGGGCGGCCGGCCACACGAGCGGCGTGATCGGGACCCTCGAGTATCAGATCGGGGAGCGCCGCCAGAAGGCGCCGCACACAACGCCTGAGGCCGTGGACCTCCAGGGCCTGCTGGCTGAGATGATCGAACACGGTGTGACTCATGTCGCCATGGAGGTTTCATCCCACGCGCTCTCCCTGCACCGAGTCGATGGCTGCCGCTTCGCCGCGGCGGTCTTCACCAATCTGACGCCCGAGCACCTCGACTTCCACGAGAGCATGGCCGACTACCTTGCCGCCAAGCGACAGCTGTTCGAGGACGAGCAGCATCTGCCTGAGGCGGCCGAACGAATCAACGCCGTCAACGTTGATGACGAGGTAGGCAAGCTGATCGCGGACACGGCGCAAGGCAGGACGATCACCTATGGTCTCTCGCCCGAGGCCCAGTGCCGGGCCGAGCAGGTTGAACTCCGTTCAGACGGCACGAGCTTCCTCGCCATTCATCCGGCCGGCCGGGTGCCGATCAGGATGCATCTGGTCGGCGAGTTCAACGTCTACAACGCGCTGGGCGCCCTGGCCGCGTGCATCGGCCTGGGCATCCCTTGGGATGCTGCCTGTTGCGCCCTCCAACAGATGCCGCCGGTGCGCGGTCGTTTCGAGCGGGTGCCAAGCGCCACCCGGCATGTACTGGTGGACTACGCCCATTCTCCGGACGGATTGCGCCGAGCGCTGGAGACCGCGCGGAAGCTCACGTCGGGACGGGTCATCGTCGTCTTCGGATGTGGCGGCGACCGGGACCGCACGAAGCGGCCCGTGATGGGCGAGCTCGCCAGCAGGCTGGCGGACGTGTGTGTCATCACCTCGGACAACCCCAGAACTGAGCGGCCGGAGGGCATCATTGGCGAGATCCTGGCAGGCATTCCGAAGGAGACGAGAGACGCTTGCCAGATTGAGCCCGACCGCGCAAAGGCCATACGCCTCGCAATCGAGCAGGCGGCGCCACAAGATCTCGTGCTCATCGCCGGCAAGGGCCATGAAGACTATCAGATCTTCGCCGACAGGACGATCCACTTCGATGATCGGGAGGTGGCGGAGGAGGTGCTGCGTCAGCTCGAGGCCGCTGGGAATGCCTGAGCTCTCCCGGGAGATGGTGCTGGCTGCGACGGGAGGCCGGATAGCGGGGCCCGAGCTTCCCGCCATCCTTCGCGGCGTTTCCACTGACACACGCACACTTCAACCGGGGTCCCTCTTTGTAGCACTGAGAGGCGACCGGTTCGACGGCCATGACTTCATCGCGCAGGCCTTCGAGAAGAGGGCCGGAGCCGCAGTCGTGTCGCGGGAGGTCGAGGCCGCGGGCCCTCTCCTGCTCGTGCCAGACACACTCGAGGCCTTTGGCGCTCTCGCCGCCGCCCATCGCAGCACGCTTGCCCCCCAAGTCGTGGCGGTCACCGGCAGCACCGGGAAGACCACGACCAAGGAGATGATCGCCGCTGTGCTCGCCCGCGGCTGGAAGACGGGGAAGACGCCGGGAAACTACAACAACGAGATCGGCGTCCCGCTGGCACTGCTGGGCTTGGATCCGTCGTATCAAGCCGTTGTGGTCGAACTCGCGATGCGGGGGCGCGGACAAATCGGCTATCTCGCGCGGATGGCACGGCCTCAGGTGGGCGTGGTGACGAACATCGGCTTCTCCCACCTGGAGCTGCTGGGCAGCCGGGAAGCGATTGCGGAGGCAAAGGCTGAGCTCCTTGTGAACCTTCCCGACCAAGGGACCGCGGTGTTGAATGCCGACGACGAGTTCTTCTCCTTCCTCCAGGAGCGTAGTTCCGCGCCGGTTATCTCCTTCGGGCAAGGTCCAGAGGCCGACGTTCGGGTGGACCGGCTCGTGGTGCGGGAAGACGGTGGGACGAACTTCGTGCTGACCGGAGCCCACGGCGAGGTGAAGGTATCGCTTCGCGCGCCGGGTCGGCACCACGCGCTCAATGCAGCCGCGACGGCGGCTGCCGCTTTCTCACTGGGAGCTGAGCCGGAATGGATCACGTCCGGGCTGGAAGCCTTCGAGGGGGCCGAGATGCGCAGCCAGATTGCGCAGTCTCCGGGCGGCTACCTGGTGATCGATGACTGCTACAACGCGGCTCCGGACTCCATGCGGGTGGCGCTGGAACTGCTGGCGGACCTCCCCGGCGAGCGAAAGTGGGCGGCACTCGGCGATATGAAGGAATTGGGCCCGCTTGCGCCAGACTGGCACCGTGAGATCGGCGAGCTCGCGGCGGGCATGGGAGTGACGGGTCTAATAACACTAGGGGAGCTCGGGCACTACATCGCCGAGGGCGGCAGTGCTGCTGCTTCCCTCAGCTATGTGGCCGAGGCCGGCAGCAACGAAGAAGCCGCCGATATGCTAAGACAGCGCGTCTCCCCAGGCGATGTTGTCCTGGTGAAAGGCTCGCGGGCGATGCAGATGGAGGAAATCGTGAACGCCCTGATGCGACCGGGTGAAGCCGCAGGCGGTGACCCCTCGCAATGAGCGACCAGCTGACGCCAACACAGATGGCGGCACCGCTGGCCGGCGCTCTGCTGTTCGT
>JALGXV010000228.1 GCA_029821885.1 Candidatus Hebobacteria bacterium | reverse complement strand
CGTCGCCGTTACGATACCACTCCCCTGGCTTGCGCTGTCGGGCATGGAGCCGCCCCTGTTCATGTGGCTGACGCTGGTCGGCATTCTGCTCCATGTACGCCTTCGGAGGGCGCGGGGGGCGAGGACACTTCTGCCCACTCTGATCTTCGGCCTCGGCGTCTACGCCCGTCCGGAGTTGTTGCTGCTCTTCCCTCTCTCCATGCTGGACCGGCTGCTGATGGCTAGCAGAGAGCGCGCGGACACGCGCTGGGCTGTGGGCTGGCTCAAAGAGCTGGCCGTCCACGCTCCGGTGTATGCTGTTGTCGTCGCTCCGCTGATAGCCTACAACATGGTCGTGATCGGCCGGCCGCTGCCGAGCTCCTACTACATCAAAGCGATGAACTACGGCGTCACCTGGGCCCTTGCCATGCAGGATGGCGAACTGCTCATCGAGTGTCTGGTCATCGCGCCGATCAAGGAGGTCTTCGCGCTGCTCTGGATGTGGTTCACGAACAACTTCGCGCTCTTCATCCCGTTTCTCTTCGGATACGTTGCCGTGACACGGCGGGCGGTTCATCCCGAGACGGCGTCGCACTCTTCCTTCCTGATCCCGCTGCTGCTCCTCGTGCAGCCCATCGCCTGGGCGATCTCGACGAACTTCCACCGGACCCCATGGTTCCAGGGGCAACGGTACGTCGCCAATCTCGGGCCGCTGTACCTCATTATTGGGCTCTACGGGGCCTTCCAGTTGCTCGGGCGGCTCGGCCGAGGTCAGCGCGTGGCGGCCGTCGTCGGGTTCGCACTGGTGCTCGCTGCCTCGCTGGGTCGCCAGCCCGATCACGCGCGCCTCTACTCGCGGAACGTGAAGAACATCACCGAGCTGCAAGTCACCGCCGCGCGATGGCTGGGGGACCGCGTCTCTGAAGAGGCCGTGATCGCAGCGAACGACGTCGGGGCCCTCGCGGTGATCACACAATGTCGGGTCTTCGACATAATGGGCCTGGTGAGCCCCGAGACGCTGGCCTCCCGCACCATAGAGAACGCGAGAGCGGGCACCTGGCGACAGCGTGATTGGCAGGCCATGGTCAGGGCCGAGCCCGACTACGTGTTCCTGATAGCCAAGCCCGAACGACTCGAACGCCTGCTGCAGAACCCAAGCTACGGCGACCCGGTGTACCGCGTTGAGATCGACGACAACATCACCGCCGGGGGGCCAATGGCCGTTATTCTCCCAACGGTCTGGTGCAAGCACCCCCTGAAGGGCGAGGCCGCCCCGGGCGGCCCCTGATCCCCTCATGCCGCGCCGGAGACGGGCAAAGCGCGCCGCGGACACGCCGCCGGAAGGCGCCCACGAGGCGACGAGCAGGTGGGTCTTCTTCGTCGGCTGGATCGGCCTGGCCCTGCTCTTGACCGGACTGCTGGCCTACTACCTGGCGCGGTCCAAGAGGCTGGCCGGCGAGTTCGGCCTGCCCTTGGACGACGGCTGGATTCATGCCCGTTTCGCGCAGAATCTCGCGCGGGGCTATGGATTCTCCTTCAACCCCGGAGAGCCAACGAGCACTACCACGGGACCACTCTGGACACTGCTGCTCTCGCTCGGATACCGTCTAAGTGGGGAGCACCTCTTCACCGGAATCGCGATCAACTTCGTGCTTTGCGTTCTGCTTTGCCTCGTCGTCTACCGGCTGGCGCTGGCGCTTGGGCAGGGGGAAGGCCTCGCGCTGGCCGCGGCACTGGTCGTAGCCTGTACGGTTCCCCTGGCGTGGTGGACGCTGTCCGGCATGGAGCCGCCGCTGTACGCGGTGCTGGCGTTGCTCGGGATTCTGCTTCACATTAGTCTGCGGCGCGCGTCTGGGCTGCGGGCCCTCTGGCCGACGCTTGTGTTCGCCATGGCGGGCGTAGCGCGACCGGAGATGCTGGTCCTGTTTCCCCTGGCGATGCTCGACAGGCTGGTCATGTCCCTGCTCGAGAAACGCGAGCGCCCGCTCGCGAGGTGGGCGCGCGATCTCGTCGTCCATCTACCTGTGTTCGTCTTGCTGGTGGCCCCGATGTTCGCCTACAACCACCGCACGACCGGCTATCTTCTTCCCACGTCCTATTACTCGAAGCTCCAGAGGGTCGGTGTACCCGGCGCGCTCGCCGACCCAAGCGTGATGTGGTCGCAGGCGCTGATCGTCGGTCCGGCCACAGAGCTCTGGCAGGTGTGGGTCACTTGGGCCCACAACAACTGCCTCCTGATTGCCCCGTTCTTCATCGGTCTCGGCTGGCTGGTCTGGCGCGCGCGGTCGCCCGAGGCCGGCAGGAACAGCTCCCTCCTGATTCCGATGCTCGTGTTCGCCCAACCATTGCTCTGGGCACTCGTTGCCGGTTACCGACCGCCGGATTATCAGAGCCAGCGGTATCTCGCGGATCTGAATCCGCTGTTCATCCTGCTCGGAATGATCGGGGGATGTTGGCTCACAGAGCGTCTTGGGAGTCTGCGTCGACCTTCGGCACGCGCTGTGCTGGTCGGGCTAGTGATCCTCGTCTCTCTGCTGCGACAGCCGAGCAGTGCAGAGGTCTACGGCAAGAACGTGCGAGACACGACTCAGATGCAGGTGACGATCGGCCGGTGGGTGCGGGATAACGTGCCGCCGGGGTCGCTGCTGGCGGTGAACGACATCGGCGCAATCGGATTCATCACCAACATGCCTGTGCTCGACCTGCAGGGACTGGTGACACCCGAGATCCTGTGGCGTCGAGACATGGCACGGCGCGTCGAGGGCACAGCACCCAAGCTCGTGTTCGAGTTCATCGCCGACCACGAGCCGGACTACCTGATCATCTTCCCCGAATGGTACTGGGATCTCGACATGCGCCGCGACCTGTTCACTCTCGTCTTCCAGGTCTACCTGGAGGACAACGTCACCAATGGGGCCGCGCTCATGCGGGTCTACCGCACAGTGTGGGCAACCGACTCGGCCCCAGAACACGAGCCGACACCATGAAGCAGGGGAAACTGCCGCCTGATGTACTGGCGAAGCTGCTCGCTCGCCTGCCATCGAGCGACCGACGCGTGCTCGTCGGGCCGAGGGTAGGGGAGGACGCCGCGGTTCTCGACCTAGGCGACCGCGTGCTCGTTGCGGCCACCGACCCGATCACATTCGCCACTGAGCTTATCGGGTGGTATGCGGTGCAGGTCAACGCGAACGATGTGGCTGTCATGGGTGCCGAGCCGCAGTGGTTCTTGGCCGCGCTGATGCTGCCTCAGGACTTCCGGGAAGACGGCGTCGCGCCGATCTTCCACCAGTTGAGCGAAGCGTGTGGCCAGCTGGAGATTGCTCTCGTCGGCGGACACACTGAGGTGACATCGGCGGTGACTCGGCCGATTCTCGTGGGCTGCATGCTCGGCGAGGCGCCTCCCGGAGGATTCGTCACCACGGCCGGTGCGCAGCCCGGCGACGTTGTGGTGCTCTACGGCGCGGCCGGGGTTGAGGGCACGGCCATCCTGGCCCGTGAGGCGGCCGAGCTGCTGGGCAATCGCGGATTGCCGGACGACCTCATAGCTCGTGGTCGCGAGTTCCTGTTCGATCCGGGCATCAGCGTGGTGAGGACCGCGCTCGCCGCTGCGGCCTGCGGGGTGACCGCGATGCACGATCCGACCGAGGGTGGGATTGCCACCGGGCTGGCAGAGCTCGCCTGCGCCTCCGGGGCGGGGCTGGAGGTGGACGCCAGCGAGATTCCCGTGCTCCCGACCACCCGCGCTGTCTGCGAGTGTCTCGGGCTGGATCCGCTCGGCCTGATCGCCTCCGGCTCGCTGCTCGCCACGGCCGGAACGGACGCGGCTGAGCGGCTGCTGAGCGTCGCTCGCGAGATGAAGTGCGAGGCCGCTGTCATCGGCCGAGTCGTGGGACAGACGGAGGGTCTCACGATGGTGGCCGGGCGAGAACGCAAACCCCTCCGTCAGTTCGCGCGCGACGAGCTAGCCCGGTTCTTCGAGGCGCAGGGCAGACCGGAGAGCTAGAGGACCGGCAAGGGCGCCACCAACGAGCGGCGCCCTTGCTGTGTTCCATTAACATGTCGCACTATGGCGGCGACGAGACTTCCTCTGGCTGGGGTGCCCCGGGTGGGAGCGAGGTGCTGTCGGCTGTGTCGCCCATGGGCTCCTCCTGCCACTCCTCCTCTGGTGGGGCCGACTCCTCGGCAGCGTCGTCCGGGGGCACGGACGCGCCTTCCGGCGCTGGTACCTCCGCAGTATCCGGCTCTGCTCCGTCGAACTCGGACGGCCAGTACTCGGGTTTATCCACCTGGCCTGCGTCCTGCCTCAGGCTTCGCGGAACTTCCGGCAGCCTCAGCTTCTCGCTCTCTGTTAGCCGGGCGGCCTCGCCCGGAGTTCGCACGATGTGTGGCGTCAGGAACACGAGCAACTCAGACTTCACATTGGTCGACGTCGTGGACCGGAACAAGAAGCCCACGAGCGGCAGGCTGCCAAGGATCGGCACGCGCTTGGAAGTCTCCATCATGCCGTCGCGCATGAGCCCGCCAAGCACCACGGTATCACCGTCCCTGAGGTTGAGCACTGCGTTGGCTGACCTGTTCAGGATTGACGGATATATCTGCCCGCCCACCTCAACATCCGCGCCAACATCGTTCGAGGTGATATTGACCAGGAACCGGACCATATCTCCTTGCGTCACCGTCGGCGTCACGTTCAAGACGATTCCCACAGACTCGTACTTGATGCTCGTGCTGATGGTCTCCGCGCCTACCGTCGACTGGAAGGTTCCCGTCGGGATGGGGATCTGCTGTGAGACATTGATCTCGGCCTCCTGGTTGTTCGTTGTGAATATGCTCGGAGCCGCCAGGATGCGCGTGTTGCTGTCGGACGTCAATGCGTTGAGCACTGCCTGGAATTCGGTGTCAGTAATGGTCGCAAAGAATCCCGTCGGAACGGCCTCAGCCGTGGGCTTCGCCAGGCCGAAGCCGGTGCCTATGTTGCCCGTGTACTCCTCGCCTTCGTGCGTGCCCCAGGTGCGGCCGAGGCTCTGCCACTCGAATCCGAGACTCGTCTCGTGAGTCAGCAGCACCTCTGCGATGATGGCTCGGATGTGCACCTGTGGGGGAAGCACATCGAGCTTCTCCAGCATCTGCTTGACCAGATCGACCTGCTCGGGTGGGGCCGAGATGAGCAGGGTGTTCGTGTTGTCGTCGGCCGCCACCACCGACTCCACCGCGGCCGCGTCCTCGTAGGTGGCCGCCGCCGGTATGCCCGTCGGGGGCGGTGGCACCTGAGGTGCCACCGCCGGCTGCATCGCCGCCCCCTCGGCTTGCGCGACGAGAAGCCGATCAGATGCCCGCACGGCACTCGACTCGGCGGCCAGGGGCTCCAAGTAGACCTCTGCACTGGACTGCCTATCGAAACGGCCACCCGACGGACTCACCGACCGCGCGCCCACCGACCTCTGGCCCGCGAATGGCGAGCCGTACTGCTGGGGCTGCCGCGAGAAGGCCGTACTGGGTCTGCCGACCTCTCGGCGGGATGACCCCGTGTCGCCCCCCTTGACGACCTGGGCGTTGATCAGCGGGGCCAGCAGTTCGGCTAGCTCGCTCGCCACCAGATTCTGTACCGGATAGACGAAATACGTATCTCGCAGGCTGACGGGACGGTCGAGCTGAGCTATCAGGTTCTCTATCTGCATAAGGTGAACCGGCGTCGCTAGCACGATCAGAGAGTTCGTCCTTGTGTCCGGATAGGCGAACTCCGGCCCGGCCGCGGCGGCTTGCGCCGGGGCCGTCGCTCGTGCCGTCGGCCTCGGTTGCTGACCGCCGCGCCCTACCACTCGCCTCTCCCAAGCGGGCCGTGGCCCGCGCTGGGCCCCGCCTCCGCGGCTCAGCACGAGGCTTGTGACCAGCTCGGCCATCTCCCCTGCGTCGTAATACTGCAGCGGATACACGCGGGGACCGCCGGCGAGCTGTCGCTCCGTGTCCTCGATCAGCGCCAGCGCACGTGATATGTTCTCCGCCGTGTCCGTGATGATGAGGGAGTTGGTCGAAGTCGGCACGATGTTCGCGTTCGGGGATAGGAGGCTCTGAAGCTGATTGGCAAGATCGCTAGCGTCGAGGTTCTCCAGCGGGATGACCTGCGTGATCAGTTCGTCTCCCGGCGGATACTGGTCGAGCCGCGCGCCGAACTGCAGGGGAGCCCCCGACTGCCTCGCTTTGTCCACCGATACGACCTTGTAGATGCCGATCTCGGTGCGGAGCATC
>JALGXV010000227.1 GCA_029821885.1 Candidatus Hebobacteria bacterium | reverse complement strand
CACGCCCGCCCGTGCTACTGCGAGAGCTGCACCGCGCTCTTCCGCGCGCAGCACGGCGCGGCCCCGCCGACGAAGGAAGACTGGGACGATCCTCTCTACCGCGCGTTCGTGCAGTTCCGGCTCGACACGAACCATCTCTTCGTGCGCGAGATCTGCCAGGCGATGAAGCGGGCCAACCCGGACATCTCGCTGGGAGTGCAGCACCAGGTCCTCCGCGGGGGCGCCATCAGCGGGCAGACTATCGCGCTGGGGCGAGAGGCCGACTACCTCTACTCTGACATCTACTTCGGCGGCGGCTATCTGCACATGAGCGTGTGCACGAACATCGCCCGGGCCATCAGTAGGCAGACGCCCGAGATCGGCATCATGACCCGGCCCGGCACCCACGCGGACGCGCCGAACATGAAGTCCCTCGACCACCTGCGCAGCGAAGCCTTCACCGCCCTCGCCAACGGCGGCGGCGTGATGTTCTTCGATATCATGTTTCCGGACGGAACGGTGCAGCAGCCCATGTGGGACCGCATCGGCCGCGTGCTGGAGGAAATACGGGAATGCGAGCCGTGGCTGGGGGGCGTGCCGGTGACGTCGGTGGCGGTGCTCTACTCAGAGAGGTCGCGCATCTGGTACGGCCGGGACGACCGCGAGAATCGCTACGACAATCACCTCTTCGGCGCCTGCCGCGCGCTGATCGAGGAGCACATACCGCACGACATCATCGTCGATCTGGACGCCGACACGCTCGCGGGCTATCAGGTGCTGGTCGTGCCGAACGCGGCCTGTCTCTCCGCGGAGGAGGTGGAGACGATCCGCGCCTTCGTGCGCGCGGGCGGCGGACTCGTCTGCACGGGCAAGACGTCGCTGTGGAACGAACGGGGGGAGCCCGGCACCGACTACCAGCTCCGCGATGTGCTCGGCGTCTCCTACGTCGCAGACACCCGACTCTACTCCAAAGTCTACAGCCGCTTCGACGCGGACGCGCCCATCGCTCGCCGCCTTCCGGCCGATGGGTACATCACCAGCCGCGGGCCGCTCGCCCAGGTCGAGCTACAAGGCGCGGAGGCCCTCGCGCGCATCGTCTTCCCCATCACCGAGCCCACTGCCGACAAGTTCGTGAACATCATGACCAACCCGCCGGCCGTGCCGAGCGACTGGCCGGCCTGCACGCTGCACACCTTCGGGAAGGGCCGGGCAGTCTACTTCGCGGGAGGCATCGACCGGGACTATGTGGACCTCAGCTTCCCGGAGCTGAGGTACGTGCTGGCCGACGCGGTCAGGCACGCCGCCGCCGCGCCGCTGCCGGTTGAGTTGAAGGCCCCGGCCTCGGTGGAGCTGGCGGCCTGGGAGCGGGAGGAGGGGAAGCAGCTCGTCCTCCATCTCGTCAACTGCCAGCCGGAGGTGGGGCGGGACCTCTACTCCAGCCGCCACGTCATCGACAAGATCATCCCCGTCCACGATCTCGAGCTAACCGTCCGCATGGACAAGCCCGTGCGGGCCGTGCATCTACAGCCGGCCAACACCCCGCTGACGTTTGGAGAAGAGAGCGGGAAGGTCAAGGTGCAGATCGACAGGCTCGACTGCCACGCCATGGTCGTGTTCGACCTCGGGTGAACGGGAGGGACGGTCGGCGCGCCGGCCCGCCACGAACAGCCCAATCGCCGCCTCCCAGCTCAGATCCTCCGCGGCCTCGCGACGGAGCTCCGTTCGCCGTGTTCTCGCCAGAGACTCTGTCGGGGCCTCCTGATGGCTCTCGGGCATGCCCCATTCGCACTTAGCACACGCACAGAGTCTGGCCCATGATCTCACTTCCCCCGCCCCCGATTTGTCTCACCAACGCTGACGATTCACACCGGCCGCTCCGGCCTTCCATCCCAGGAGCAGGAACACCCACTCAACTCAGCCCAGATTGTCGCTTCCCGTTTGTCGCAGGATCGCTGAAGACGTACAAGGTGGGCTACCGGGCTCTCGATAACATACTTCGGGCCGCGCACCGGCTCCAAAGCATCATCAGCCAACCCGCGAGCGGGTAGGTACTGCTTCGCGCCTGCCGAGAACTATCCCGGATCAGTCTTGGCACACTACGCCCGTTCTCATTGTACTGCACACCCCCTCCGTCACGGGGACCGGTCTTGACGGGCGACCATGATCCCCAGTCCCCGCAGGACGAAACGTTCGATGAGCCTCTCCAATCGCGTAAGGAGGAACTCATTGTCGTCAATAGGATCCACCAGGATGGTGAGCATTCCAGCGGCCCGCCCACCCCAGATATCCCTCATGACTTGGTCGCCAATCACCACCGCGTGCTCTGGGTCGACTCCCAGAATGGCAGCCGCCTTTCGGTAGGCGGATTTCCGCGGCTTGCCGGCGCGCGCAAGAAAGGGGACATCCAGTTCCAGCGCTATCGATCTGATGCGCGCGATGCGGCGGGTGTTCGAAACTAGGCATATCTGCATGTCGGCTTGCCTGGCCCTACCGATCCAGTCTCTTGCCGATCGAGGTGGGTCCTGACTTCTGTAGGGAAGAAGCGTGTTGTCCACGTCAAGCATGATGGCTCTATGGCCCTCGGCTCTCAGCTCGTCGAGGTCGACATCCACTATGCTCTTGACGCGCCTATGTGGTTGCCAGAACTCTAGACGCACGACAACTTAGCCTCATGCCTGGGACTGCTGCGATGCAGCGACTACAGAGCCGCCTCCAGCGTTCGGCTGCCGCGAGGAGCCCGGGGCACATACGCGGCTCGGCAGTCATCTGCGGGTCCATTGCAGGGACGTGGTCAACAGCCAGCGCAGCCGTGGGATGTCAATGACGAACAAGAATGCTACGAGGCACACCACCGCCGCTACGAAGAGGAGGAAACGCCACTCCCGGTAGAGCTTCTCAGGGTGCTGAGCCGCCGAGTGAGGCTTGAGTGCGATGTGGAAGTACCACGTGAAGACCGCCACTATGGGCGGGAAGCTCAGTATCTGCTCCACGCGGTGCTTCACAAGAAACACGCCAATGAACAGGGCTGCAGACATCGCGTACCCGAAGGATGAGAGCAGTAGAACCTCTTCAGTGTATCCCGCGAACGAAGGCCTATACAGAGCGGCCCGTTCCCTATCTGCAATAAAGCGAAGCTCACTGTAGCGCTTCATGGCCATCAGGTAGGCGCCGGCCATCCAGTAGCCCAGCAGCAGGCTTGACGGCGGCAGGAAGTCGGTCGTCACAACGAACCAACCTAGAAGGAAGCGGATGGGATTGTTGGCCGACTCGGAGAGGACGTCGAGAAACGCCCTGTCCTTCGTTCTGAAGGGCTTGACGTTATACAGCGCGCCCATGGACAGCAGGAGCAGACCTGTGAGAAGAAACTGCCACGAGAGAAGACTGGCGAGTCCGAGGCCGCCGGCCGCAGCCAGTGCGTACAAGCCGTAGGCCGCGGGTCGCGCAGCCTCGCCTCGCGCGGCCAGCCTATCCTTCTTCACTGGGTGGAACCGATCGTGCTGAGCGTCCAACCATTCGTTTATGACGTAGTTGGCCGAGGCGAGGAGGCAAGTGCTAAGCAAGGCTACGAGAAACGGCACGAAGACCGGACGCAGAGGTTCGTTCAGCACCAGAACAGCCAGCGCAGTTCCGGGCAGCAAGAACACGTTCTTCACCCAATGGTCTATTCGCAGCAACGAAATATACGGACGCATCTGCCGCTCCGCTAGGCCCGAGCAAACACCACAAGCAGCGAGTCGAGGAGGTTCAATGGCACTACAGTTGTCGATAACAGGCGCGGACAACTGAGCTCAACGTACTTCGGCGTGTACCTGTTGACACGCTCGAGGATATAGCTCAGGCGAAAGAACCACGAAGGGCGCCGCCACGCAACGGGCCTAAGACCAGCTCTCTCAAGAGCGAATCCCAGGGAACGACGGTCGAAGTACCCGATGTGGGCTACGCGGTAGTGCCACCATTTCCTCCCGAGGACTCTTGCGGCCAGCGACCCCACGTCAGGTGTGGTTACGACACCGACCCCGTTCGCCGACAACGCCGCGCCGGCCGCCCTTAGCAGTGCGACGGGATCGCTGACGTGCTCGATGACGTCCACCAACGTCACTACGTCGAATGTTCCAGTGATGTCCGGATGCGGGAATGATCCCAGCAGAACCGGCAAGCCGCGCTCTCGCGCTCGAGCTTGCAGCCATTGTGACGGTTCGACGCCGACGGCGGCATACCCTCGGGCCTGTGCCACCTCAACAAGGATGCCACTGGCAGCGCCAACGTCCAGCAATCGGCCAGTTGGCTGGTACCTCTGAACCAAGTCCATCAGCTTCGCAAACTGCAGGCGGCGCTCTAATCTGCCTGCTTCGTAGGACGGATCCTCCAGGTCTTCATAGAACTGAAGCACTTCGTCGAGTCGAGAACCTTGCACGAAACCACAGCGAGAGCACCTGTGCAGTTCACCCGTGACGCCGTAGTTGCTGTCAGTGACGGCGAAACTGGCGCCGCTCAAAGGCCCGACGATGGTGCTGGCCCGAGCGAATGTTAGTTCATTGGACCCACACACCCAGCAAACGAAGGCGTCCATTCCGTTAGCCTCTCCTCCGGGCGAGCAGACGGAGAGGGAAGGCCAGTGCGTAGGCCGCATGCAGGAGGAGGAAGGCGTCCAGCGCTCCTCTATAGCGCGGGGAGAAGAGCGTTACCAGTGTCGAGAACAGAAAGGTGTAGATCAACAGCCACAGCGCGACGCCTGCCAGACCCTTCCTTGATATGAGACCGATTGTCATCCCGACCAATGCAAGCGCGAAAACGGCATAGTCGCTCGTGGCCATGGTCCCAATCGGACTCCCGTACTGGTCGAAGTACTCCGTCACGGTGATTCGGGGACGGCCCACTCTATCTGGCAGGTAGTCAGCCTGCAGTAGCCTACTCGGAAATCGCTTGATGTTGGTCCAGATGGTCTTGCGTACCGACGCGGGGTTTGCCTTCATCTTCTCAATGACAAGACGCGCCACCCTCCGTTCGTTGGCCTGCCAGGTCCCGCGTCCAGCGCGCACTTCGCGTACAATGAACGACCATGTTCCACTGTCGGTTCCCCTTGCCGCGACCGACGCCTCATAGCGGGCGGCGTACTCGGTTCGCGGGCCGCCAGGCAGCGCGCCGTACGCATATCCCAGCGCGTAGCCCCTCATCTCGTTCATCCCGACCACGCCCAGTCTGGCATCGCGGATGAGCCAGGGCAACGGGGTCAAATAGGCGGCCAGGAGGAAGGCGACGATGTGCCTACTTGTGATAGGAAGTGATCTCCTATACAGGAGCAAGAGCGGCACACCGAAGGCTGGGAGCGCTAAGT
>JALGXV010000226.1 GCA_029821885.1 Candidatus Hebobacteria bacterium | reverse complement strand
AGGGTCACCATGAACGCTCGACTCGCAATCGCGATTGCTGCGGCCGCAGGCCTGCTACTTGGCTGTCAGTCCGGGCAAGCTCCCGTGTCGGTCGGGAGTGAGTCTGTCGAGGCCGCTGCCACTGAGATGTTCGACCACAGCGCCTTCGACGCCATCTTGCGCGCGCACGTCAGGAACGGCATGGTCGACTATCGGGCGCTGGCGGCCCAGCATGCCCAGGAGTTGGATGCGTACATCGCAACCTTGGGAGCGGCCAACGCAGACGCCTTCGCCGGGCCCGATGACGAGCTGGCCTTCTGGCTCAATGCCTACAATGCCCTCGTGATCAAGGGCGTTCTCGAGCTCTACCCAGGGCTCGCGAAAGTCATGGACGCAGCAGATTTCTTCGAGACGAAGCGCTGGAAGGTAGCGGGGGCGCTCCGCTCTCTGAACGAGATCGAGAACGAGATCATCCGGCCGCAATTCAAGGATCCCCGTATCCACTTCATACTCGTGTGCGCGGCGCGCAGTTGCCCGCCGCTGCAGGACCGGGCCATGGATCCGGCCACGCTGCAGTCACAGCTTGACGACGCGACGCGGGTCGCCATTAACGACACGAAGTACGTTCAGGTGGATGCAAGGCGCAAAGTCCTGCGGCTCACGCGGATCATGAGGTGGTACAAGGCCGACTTCGTCGAGAGCGACGGGTCGCTGGAGGCGTTCCTCCTTCGCTATCTGGATGAGCCGGCCAAGTCGCAGCTTGCGGCGGGCAACTACAAGATCGAGTTCATGGATTACGACTGGGCTCTGAACGACGCCCGCGCAGTCGGCACCAGATGATCTGCCCGAGCAGAAGGGCGTAGACGGGCGCGTACCCCACCCACAGCAGTGTATCGTGGAGCGACTTGTCGTAGATCCAGCGCGCGTAGTACTGCGCGGAGGCCGTAAGCGTAAACAGCACGATCCCCGGCAGCGTCCACCAGCAGAGCGCCGGGACCAGCCAGATCACATACCAAGGCAGTGTCGGTGCGCCGATGAAGAGCTGCGCGCCCAGGGCCGCGAAGGAGCATCCCAGCAGCCATTCCAGCGACGGCTGGGGCCGCCATGCCAACGCCGTGATGACCGCAAGCACGACCAACATCGTGACCGCGCGGGCGATCTCGAAGTGAGCGTCTGTCACCTTCGTCAGCTGCCCATCCAGCAAGCGGAACAGACTGGAGTTCGTCTCCCATGCCTTCAAGTACTCCGTCAGCCCGGAGACGATGAGTTTTCCGGCGTCGAGGTAGGGGAGGAGCAAGGCGAGAGACACGAGCAGAAACGACAGGGCCACACGCCACCCTCCGCGCCGCAGGAAGAACGGAGCCGCGAGCACCGCATAGCCCTTCGCCATGACGGCTCCGGCCAGCGCGGCCCCGCTGGCAAATCCCGGCTTCCCTTCTCGACGCGAGGCGAGCACGAGCGCGGCCAGCAGGAGGAATAGACCGAAGGGGTCGACGTGCGCGCCCGCGGTGGTTTCGGTGATGACCAGCGGACACCATGCGTACCAGATGACGCGCTCGGCCGGCCGCCTCGTGCGCCTCAGGAGCAAGGCCAGGAGCAGGACATTGCCGAGGTCGAAGACTGTGAAGGTCCATCGGAAGGCCTCAGCATCGGAATCTCTTGCGCGCGCCAGCCCTGCGAAGAGCATCTGCGCGGCCGGCGGGTAGATCGTTCGGATGTGCTCGAAGTTGATCGGCTGCCAGTTCTCGTCTCGGAGGTGTCCGACCTCAGGTGCATCGGGTGGATACACGAAGGGATTGATGCCGACATTCGCCACCCGCCCGTCCCAGAGATAGCGCCATACATCGGTGGAAAGGGGAGGAGTGCGATAGAGGGAGACGAGCCGCAGGCCGATAGCGACCAGCACGATCCACACGAAGACCCACCTGGGGAATCGCCTACTCTGGTTGACGATCACGCCGGCGATGACGTAGAAGACCCAGGCCGTCACGTATCCGGTCAGGAATGCCGGAGCCCACGGCTGCCCCGGGGTCGGGCCTGAATACCAGATGGCGCCGACCGCGGCCGCGCCAAGCGCCCCGACCCGCCAGGAATCGGGCATCGCGCGGAAGGCTGTAAAGACTGGCCTCGCCACCTGATCCGGCCCTCACCTGCGCGTGGGTGTTCTTCGCGCTCTCACCGGGGCCGCCGCCTTCTCGTGGAAGTCGTCTTGCAGCTTCCGAACGATGGTGTCTCTCTTGACCGACCGCAAGATCTTGGCGAGGGCCCGGGCGGCAGCGTTCAGGGCCAGTTCGCCTTTCTGCGCCGTGGCCGGGCTGCCATCGCCCGCGTAGTGATGGGGGAAGTCAGCGTACCACCAGATGCCTGTGAAAACGTCCGGCACGCCCTTCAGCCTGCGCTGAGCGCTGCCGTCCTCATCCCCCGCGCGGTCGAGCTGCACCAGATCCGGGCGAACGGCGAGCATTCCACTCGTCTCCATCTCACAAGCATGGCCGCCCACATCGGTCTCCCTCATCTTCTCGAGCTGGCGCCGAGTCTCTTCGTCCATCCTCGGTTCGGCCAGATGGACGACGTACGGCCTGCGCTCCGAGAGCTGTAACTGGCAGAAGAAATGCAGCCACTGCGTGTTGCCGCCGTGGCCGTTGAGGATGACGATCTTGTGGAAGCCGTTGCGAGCGATCTCGTCACACACCGATTGCAGCAGGCTGTTGAGCAGTTCTGGTCGGACGGATACACATCCGGGCTCATGCCGAGCGCAGTTGATCTGACCGAAGTAGTACTCGGGGAACACCACCGCGTATTCCTGCTGTGCCGCGCGGACCGCGAGCGCCCGAACGGCCATCACATCGGTCCCCAGGGGAAGATGAGGGCCGTGCTTCTCGATCACTCCCATGGGCAGCAGACAGACTCCCTTTGCGCGTTTGACCCCAGCTGGAAAGTCGCTGGCCGTCAGCTCCTCCCAGCAAACGGGCAGGGAGCTCCCAGATGAACCTTGTCTCGATGTCATGTCATCACTCCTCTGTAAGTCTGTTTGTGATCGCACTTGAGGTCTCCTGCCGCCGACGCGGGATGCAGTGCGAGGAAGAGGCCTCTTGACCCCGGATCGTCGGCGGGCGTAGAATGTCCTGCCAGCCACGCGCAACCTTGGTGCTTCCGCTCTCCGTTGGGTTTCCCGATTCGATGACCGTGCTCATCGGAGGGGCACGATGAAGTGCGTGAACTGCCCAAACGAAGACGTCATCTACAACTGCTTCCTTTGCAGCAGTCCCCTCTGCGCGCAATGCGAGAGCAAGCTCCGGGGGAACTCCGTCTGCCCAGGCTGTCTCGAGCGCCTTCGCCAGCGTAGGGCGGCCGAGTATGAAGAGGAGACGGAGCACCTCAACTGCCCCTGCGGTTTCCTGCTTGGCCTCCTCATTGCTGTGGGCGCGGCGGTAGCATGGTCCCAGGTGGCGCTGCTCACCGGTGGATCATTTGAGGTCGGTGCAGTACTGCTCGGGGGGATGGTGGGATACGCGGTGATGAAGGGGGCAGGCGACAAGCGGGGCTACGTTCTCCAGCAGATCGCAGCCGTCTTGACGCTTGCTGGCATACTTTTCGCTTACTTCCTCGTCCTGCTGCGGGCCGAGCATCAGGCTTACGCCGATCTCAGCGGCGATTCGCCGCTCTTCGCGGCGCTGTGCGCCTTTCCCGGCTACTTCTGCGAGCTGGGCACGCTTGCTTGGGCGCTTCTTGCGCTGGGCGCGCTTCTGGCCTACTACATCCCCCGGGTCCGCACGCCTCCGGCGGGTCTGTAGACCGGCCTGAGAATGGCCGCCGTAGATGCGGTAACTTATGCCAGGCGGCCGCCCACGCCGGCCGCCCAAGGGGACCGCAACCCCCCACCACCCATAGGCGCCCCGGCGTCCGCCTCCGTCGGGGCGCCAGCTTTCCGCCGGCGCGGCAGGAGGCGACTGCGGCGGCGAGAATATCGCCCTGGAAGCCGGGATCTGTCCACATGGAGACCCAAGTCAGTTTCGTGTCGGGAGAAGATGAGCTCTTCGGTGTCCTCCACCTGCCGGGGGATGGGAGGGCGCCCGGCATCATCATGTGCCACGGATTCACCGGACACAAGGCCGAAACGCACCGCCTGTTCGTCGAGGCCGCGCGCGAGTTCGCGCGGCATGGCCTGGCGGTGCTGCGATTCGACTTCCGCGGGTCGGGCGACAGCGGAGGCGAATTCCGTGAGATGACGGTATCTCGTGAAATCGAAGACGCCCAGGCCGCGCTGGAGTACCTCTCGTCCCGACCCGAGGCCGATCCAGGCCGTCTCGGTGTGCTTGGGCTGAGTCTGGGTGGCTGCGTTGCCGCCTGCCTTGCCGGTAGAGACGGCCGGATTCGGTCCTTGGCTCTGTGGGCCGCCGTCGCTCACCCCGAGCGCACGCGGGATCGGCTCGCGCCGCAGTTCGGGGGCGGGGATGTGCTCGACATGCAGGGCTGGGGGCTGGGGCGGGCGTTCATCGATGACATCGCTCACGTCCGGCCGCTGCAGGAGGTGCAGCGCTACCAGGGGCCGAGCTTGGTCGTGCATGGCACGGCCGACGAGAGTGTGGCTCCGTCTGACGCGTCGGACTACCGGCTTGCGCTGGGCGAACGCTGTGAACTCCACATGATGCAGGGAGCGGACCACGTCTTCTCGAGCCTCGAGTTCAAGTCTCGAGCTATCGCCCTGTCGCGGGAGTTCCTGTGTGAGACGTTGAGCGCAGGCGCAGCCAAGCAGTAATCGCTCGGTTGGAGGGTTGCTGATGTGATGCGGGAATTCGACGACATCGACAAGCTGATCGCGGCGCTCCGATCAGAGAGCGCCCCCAAGGCGACGCTGACTGCGAAGGTGGCAACTGCGACGAGCCCGGGCGGCGGCCAGATAGCCTTCCGGGGGAGCATCGTGGTTGAGGTCCAGCTCGGCGAATCCGAGACAGCCACCTACGTCGATCATGTCATGCCGTACATCACCAACACCAAGGCGCCGCAGGCCGGCGAGGGGGCCGCCGCCGACTTGCGGTCGATGCAGCTCGCCCTGGCCCGCCAGCTACGCTCCTACCGGGGCGAGTACCAGGCCGTGGTGGATGCGGCTCGGGCGAAGCTTGCCGCCACGCTAGAGGAGGCCGGCGTACGGATAGTCGAGCCGGATGACTAGGGTACCGCGATGAGGATTACGATTGCCGTGCACGGCCACCTCCGCCAGACCTCGGGTGTGGGGCAGGACGAGCTGAGCTTCACTATCCCCGATGCCGGAGGTGTGCGAATCCGGGATATCCTCGAGACACTGAACATATGCGAGGAAGAGGTAAAACAGGTCACCCTGAACGGCAG
>JALGXV010000225.1 GCA_029821885.1 Candidatus Hebobacteria bacterium | reverse complement strand
CGGGTCGACGGGGCTGAGGCCGAGCCGAGCGGCGACCTGGCGAATCCTCTCCCCGGATTCTGCCAGATGGATCTGATAGCGGAGGAGAGCGATCTCCGCACGGAGTTCCTCGACTTCCTGGCGGACTCCCATCTCGACGTACCCGTTGCGCGCAATCGTCGCCGAGGCCGCGGCATAGCCGAGGACCAATGAGAAACCGAGGGCGGCGAGCAGCACTGCTGCGATTCCTGGTTCGATTCCTGTAGATCGACGCTGCGTCAAACTGCTTGGCTGTTGCTTGGAGGATATGGGCAGTTCCTTTGCCCGACACTGCGACATCAGTTGCTGCGATCTCATGCTACCCGCCGCCCCGCGTTCTCAGTTTCCCGGCGCGCACCGCGCGCCTCGTCGATGCTGCTCTCCAGCGCTGCCGCTGACGTATGGCTACAGTCTCTCTGCAGCTCGCAGAGTAGCCGATCGTGCGCGAGGATTCCGTTCGATCTCTCGCCGCGATGGCTTGACTGCCTTCCTCGTCAGGATCCGCAGCAGAGGACCCTTTCCGGACGGGAACGGCGGGCGCGTAGTGCGATCTGTGGCCTGGCGGAAAGCCCCCTTTGTTTCACCGCCATCGAGACTGTGGTAGGTCAAGGCAACGATTCTGCCGCGAGCCCTAGTGCGACGGATTGCTGCGTGCAGTGCTTCGCGAAGCGCTCCGAGCTCGTCGTTCACGGCGATCCTCAGCGCCATGAAGGACTTCGTGGCTGCGTGAAGGCGTCTCGGTCGCGCCCGGGGTGGGATTGCTGCTGTGACTGTTGCTGCGAGTTGTGCTGTGGTTGTGATGGGATGTTGCTGTCTTGTTGCGACAATTGCCCTTGCTATTCTGTGCGCCCGCCGTTCCCCTCCGTATTCCCGGAGGATTCTCGATAGCTCTCCCTCCGGCAATCTGTTTACCAAGTCCGCCGCAGTGGTCTCCTGACCGGGGTCCATTCTCATGTCCAGCGGCCCGTCGAGTCGGAAGCTGAAGCCCCTCCTGTCGGTCATCAGTTGCTCCAGGGAAACGCCCCCGTCGATGAGGACCCCGTCCACTGCTGCTATCCCGAGCTCGTCTAGGATCACCTCCAATCGTGCGTGGTCATCGTTTATCAGTGTCACTGGCTCGCCAGCCAGGTTCCTCCGCGCTCTCTCGATCGCTTCCGGGTCTCGGTCGATTCCGATCAGCCGGCCGTCGGGCTTGATTCGCTCCAGTATCGCCGCCGCGTGCCCGCCCGAACCCAGAGTCGCGTCGACTATGACCTCGCCTGGCTCCACCGCCAGGTACTGCAGTACCTCCTTCACCATCACCGGCTGGTGCTGAGCCGGTTCCTCTTTATGTTTGCGCGAGCGCTTCTCAGATGCCGAGGGCAGCAGCCTTCTCCGTTATGCTCTCGGGGGCGAACTGCTCGTCCTGGTGAGCCTGCCAGCGCTCCTTGCTCCATATCTCGACTCGGTCTACCACGCCGCGGATGACGACATCGCCGGCAATTCGAGCATACTCACGGAGAGCGGCCGGTATTGTGACGCGACCTTGGCGGTCAATGAACACCTCGCTGCCGCCGCTGAAGAACTGCTTGACGATGTCGCCTTTCATGTCTGAGATGCGGACCGTCGCGAGCCTATCTTCGATCTCGCGCCACCGTTCCCAGGGGAAGAGGAAGAGACACCCGTACCAACCGCGCGTGAGGAACCCGCCATGTGCCATGGCGTCGCGATAGGGACGGGGAACTGCAACTCGCCCTCGGTCGTCTAGTTGATGCTCGACCTCGCCAGTGAGCATCGTCGGTAGGTCCTCTCCCTCGCCTTCATTATGCCCCGGATCACGGTTTGTTTTCCACATTTCTGCGGAAAATCCCCCGCACTCCCCCGGTCGGTGACATATCCTACCACGACACCCCACTCATCTGTCAAGGGGTTAGGCCCCGACCGGGCCGAAAAAGTTCGTGGTTCACTCGAACAGATGCACGACAAATGAGTGTTTGCTAGGGGAGTGAAACGAGGAAGAGAGACGACGGACAGGCCGGTCCGGCCAGCCCCTGCGCCGCCTGGCTGCGCGAGCCGGCCGCCACCTGGACCGACTCGCGGAAGCCTACTTCAGATCTCCAAGGCAAATGCTCGCGCAACGTAGACGGCCATCTGATCGCGGGTGACACTGCCTCCGGGCTTGTAGGTGCCGTCCGGATAGCCGCTTACTACGCCGGCATCGGCGATGAACTGGATGTGCTTGTAGGCCCAGTAGTCCATTGGGACGTCTGGGAACGACTGCGCTCCGCCTGGGTCATAGTCTACAAGGCCTGCTTCGCCTGTGGGCTCAGCAATCGAGCGCGCGATGTAGACCGCCATCTGCGCGCGATCCACGGTGAGGGCCGGTGCATAGATATCTGCCTCGAAGCCTTCAACGATGTTGGCGGCCGCGCAGTATTCAACGTAGTCGAAGGCCCAATGGTCGGTCGGCACGTCCTCGAACGTGGGCTCAGCGGGGCCTTGTGGTACGTTCTCATCACCGCCGGCGCAAGCGCGTCCGATGTAGGCCGCCATCTGATCTCTCGTCACGGCCAGCTCCGGATGGTAGAGGCCGTCCTCATATCCCCCGACGACGCCAGCATCCACAGCGGCGGCCACGGCTTCCTTCGCCCAGTGCCAGTACGGCACATCCGGGAACGGTCCGGGCGTGTAGGCGAACACGAGAATGCGATTCGCCCCATCGTCGAGCACGCGCAGCTGCCCCGTTTCGTCGATGTGCATGTCGACGACTGCATGCGCGTAGGAATCCCAACCATGGCTGCCTCGCCACTCACCTATTCGGCCAATCCGATTCCCGCCTGGTGAGTACTTCTCGATGGAGCATCCCCCGCTCCGGTCGAGAGCGAAGTAGACATTGCCTCCGCCGTCCACTGTCAGAGCAGAGATACCCCAGGCGTCCAGACCGGGATCCAGAGTCCACGACCGCACGAGGTTACCAGCGGCGGTCACGGTCGCGCACCAGAGGACAGTCCTCTCGTCGACGAGCAGCAAAGCGACGACCAGGTCTCCCTCAGCATCGAAGATGAGCCCCGCCGCCGACTCCACGAGGTGTTCGTCACCTACCGGCCCCGGGACCGTGAATGTGTCGATCAGCTCACCGTCAGTGGAGTATCTCGATACGGTCGCAGTCCAGCGGGGATGAACGTACTCCCAGTGCCCCAGCGAGTAGCAGTCGCCATCCGGGCCAAGGATCCCGGGCAGCTCGGGAGGGAACACGACTGTGTCTGTGACGGGATCGTACACGGGCGAGTGGCTGGTCTCGATGACCTCGATGAGCAGGCCTTCTGCATCGTAGTGGGCCGAATAGCCGTGGGGCCATTCGTCGAACATCTCCCACGTGTAGCTGCGCCCCTCGGGGGTGACAACGAGCTCCCAGCCGCCCGCATTCGTCCCTCGGGCAGCCATGTCCGCCTGATCGCCGAACGTCTCGAGGAGGGTGCCACCGAAGTCCTTCACCTCTATACGATAGCAGACATACTCGAACCAGCCGGACGCTGTTACTCCAGTCCACACCTGGCGCACCAGCAGGTGGACTCGAAAGTCGGGGCTGACCGCGAATGCCTCCGTACGTTCGTGGATCGCGATCTCGGAGAGGAGCGTGCCGCTGGCGTCATACCGGCACAAGCGGGGGCTGCCACCCAGCGTGAACAGGACCCAGACATTCCCGTCGCTGTCGACCTCTACCTGCTGGCCCTCGACGGCGCCGATGCTCCAGCTCGCCTGCTCCTGTCCGTCCGGGGAGTAGCGATGGAGTCTGCACTCGCTGGCCGGCCCATAGTAGTCATCCGTCGCGTTGAGCACCCAGACTCCGCTCGAGCCCACGGCGATGTCGAGGGCCGTGCAGACAAGTGTGCCTTGCCCGATGGGCGTGTTCCACATCCCAAGGAACTGCCCATCAGGGCTGAACCACTTGATTCGGCCCGGCCCCGCATCGAGTACGTACACAGACGCGTCCGGCCCCGCGCACACCGCCGTCGGGTGGTAGAAGCTGCGTGGACTGTCGCCTGGTCTGCCTCCCCACCCGCCGAGGAAGTCCCCGTCATTGCTGTAGCGATGGATGCACGCGTTGTATCGGTCAAGCGCGTAGACGTCACCCGAAGGCCCAATGTCAATGTCGCTCACCGACGGGAAGCCATAGGGCAGGTAGGGATCGGGATCACCGAGCCCGTGCGCGTCGGAGGAGAAGGGCCAGAAGTCGATCCAGGCCCCCTCTCGGTCGAAGCGGTCCATGTCGGGGCCGCCCACGAAGAAGACGGCATCAGAGACGGCAAATGGCGGGGCGGTTTCCGAGCCGCCGGGGTGCGCGGCCATCGGCTCGATCGCTGGCTGTCCGTACGCGTAGGCGAAGGCGGGCAAGTCCTCTGCCCCTACGGGAGAGGGCAGCGCCATGTGGAGGACAGCTGCGATGCCTGCGGCGACCAGCCCGAACATAGATCCGCTCATACCGCCGCCCTGCCTTTCGCGCCCCCTGCACCGTCCCGCCGGGGAGAGCCGACAACACGTGCTCTACCTGATTAGACGCGGCAGCGCGCCCAGGAGTTCGCGCCACGCCAGGCGACTCTCGATCGTCCTGGGGCTGTGCGTGGTGCTTTCATCACGCAGGGCGCCCCCGCGCCAGGCCGAAGATGTCTCTAGAGCGCGGTCCGGGAGAGGACAATGAGTTTACGGTGCGTCGCATGCGGAATGCCTATGGAGATGCCGGAGGACCACGCGGGTGGGGACGAGAGCAAGGACTACTGTTTCCACTGTGCGCGCCCCGACGGGAGCATGCAGTCCTACGAAGAAAAGCTGGACTCGATGGCGGCCTTCGTCGTTCGTGTTGAGGGTCGCAAGGAAGACGCGGCAAGGAAGAATGCCCGGCAGAGGCTCTCACAGCAGCCTGCGTGGCGGGGCGCGAGGACGAGTAACAGCCCGGACAGATATGACGAACGCGAAGAGGGCGGGCCTGTCGGCCCGCCCTCTGGTTTCCCAACTTCAGCCGCCCGCTACCACTCGTCGGAGTAGGCCCGGTACAGGAACACAGCCATCTGGTCTCGAGTCACGGGGAGATCGGGACGGTAGAAGCCATCTGGGTAGCCCCTGACGACCACGGGATGGCCCCCTGGCGGGTTCACGCAGGCCTCGATCGCCTTGGCGCACCAGTAGTCCCTCGGTATGTCGAAGAACAGGTCCTGGCTGGCCGGGTAGAGCTGCTCGTCGATGGCGACCCATCCCTCCGATCGAGCGATGAAGATTGTCATGTCGTCGCGCTCGACGATCACCGAGGGGCGGAACAGCCCGTCCGGGTAGCCCAC
>JALGXV010000224.1:386-5721 GCA_029821885.1 Candidatus Hebobacteria bacterium | reverse complement strand
AGACGTCCCGCAGGTAGAGACTGACGCGAATGTCATCCTTGGCGGGCGAGGTGACACTGAACCCTGCCTCGCGGCCGATCGCGTTCGCCAGATCGTGCAGCCTGACATTGACCGCTCGAATCGTCAACAGGGCGTCGCGCGCGGTCATCTCCAGCTCCGTCGGCAGGTCTTCGGGCGTTTCCGGGGAGGGCGCGGGCGGGAAGCGATCGGACTCCCACAGAATGACAATGCTGCTGCGGTCCTCACTGGGTCTGACCCACCAGTCGCCGCGCATGCGCTCGAATCGCCCTTCACCGGTCACCCAGCCGAGGTAGTTGACGATGTCGATCTCCAGGCCCACACCCTCCTCGGCCCATTCGGGGATGGAGATCTCAGCGTGACTCACCGGGTACTTGTTGATCGCCACAAAGCCGGCCCCGAGGTTGGAGCGCGCGTTATAGAGCTGGAACGGAAGTTTGCGGAACTTCTCGGTGAATCCCCAGATGTTCGCGCCGTACTCGTGGATCTCGCCAAGCGCTGCTCCTTCTTCGAGCCACTGCTTGACGTCGAACCCCCAATACAGCTCCCCGTCGGCCTCTATGGTCACGCGCACGCCATTGCTGAGCTGCTCTGAGTTCACCGCAGTGATGTTGCAGTAGACGGTCCCGCGCTGCGCCCACGCAGGCCCGGCTGCGGCCGCCATGGATGCCAGAATCAGCAGAGGAAGAGCGTGGCGCATGCCTCAGCTGCCCTCCAGGAAGCGCTCGCGCAGCTCTTGGTCCTCGTCACCGAGGAACTGCCCTTCATCTGAGATCACGCGGGGAGTGATGAAGATCACGAGGTCCGTATGGACGGTCAACTCCGAGCTGGAGCGGAACAGGTTTCCGATTATCGGGATGTCTCCGAGCACCGGAACCTTGGTGCGGATCTTCCGTTCCTCTTCCTCGCGGAGGCCCCCGATCACAATCGTCTGACCGTCTCGCACCCGGACCATGGTCTCTGCCGTTCGCGTGATCTTGTCGGGAAGGCCGGTCACGGGGTCCAGGGCCGTCAGGGTCGATACCTCCGGGCTGATTCTGCAGATGATCTCCTTGCCGTCACCTGTCCACGGATGTACGCCGAGTCGGACGCCGGCGTCAATGTAGTTCTGCGTCATATACTCCTCCATTTCGACCGGCTGGCGGAGGTATCGTTGAGTTCCCACGAAGAAGCTGGCCCAGCGGCCGCTGATGGTCGCGATCCTGGGCGCCGCGCGCACCTTGGCTTGGCGGGAGGCCTCGAGAGCCTGCAGTCTCACACGGAACTCCGTCGGCAGATCCGCTATCCCTCGCAGGATGAGCTCTCCCATCGTCCGTGGTGGCATGGCCAAGCTGTATGGCGGGAGGTCCAGAGTACCCCATTCCGCGCCCCGCCCGGCGTTGTGCCACCGGATAGCAAGATCGCGCTCGGCCGCATACCAGTCGTTGAACTCCACCACCAGGATCTCGAGCATGATCTGCGCGGCCGGCGTGTCGAACTGCCGGATATCCTGCTCGAACTTGTCGAGCACATCTGTCGGAGCGGAGAGTACGACCGCGTTCTGCTCGTAGTTCACCTTCACGTGGTCCTGGAGGAAGACGGGCAGCAGCCCTTTGGCGTTGTTCGCCTGGACGTACTGCGTCGGTATCGACTTGATGTCGCTCAGCAGATAGGAGGAGGGCTTCCTCGGGATGCCCTCGGAGATCATGTGGATGCCGCCGACGCACTTGCAGGAGAAGCCATAGGCCGAGACGACGTAGCTGATCACGTCCTCGGGAGCCATGTCCACCAGATGGATGGTGACCTTCCGGTCCTTGATCGCGTCATCGACGATGAGCTGCAGATCGGTCTTCTCTGCCAGCCGCGTGAAGAAACGATGAGCGTGCACGTTGACCGCATGCACCGTCACTCCGGCGGGAGCCACAGTGATATCGGGCTCGGGCGCTTGCTCTTCCTCCGGCTCGGACTCCTGCGCCGAGCCCTCGCTCTCAGCGGTTTCGCTGGTGTCGTCGGGATTCGCCAACGCAGGCGTCGGTGCCCCGTTCAGAGCGACCAGAATCAGTAGTAGCAGGACAAGCAGCAGCGTTTTCCGCCGCAGCACAGTCTCTATCATGCTCGCCTCCGATTTGTGCACAGCGCGGGGAGATCTCCGGATACCACGGGCACGTCACCCCATGTCTTAGACGCGTCTCAGGCCGGAAACGTCGCGAGGAAACCGGGCTCGACTCTTCCCTGCCACCCCAAAAGGGCCCCTGGGGAGCGCGGCGCTCTACATCTCCGTTCGCCCCTCCAGCGCCCGCGCGATGGTGACGTCATCAGCGTAGTCGAGGTCGCCCCCTACGGGCAGGCCCAGGGCTATCCGCGTTACTCTGACGCCCAGCGGCCGGAGCTGCGCGGCAAGATACATCGCCGTGGCGTCCCCTTCGACAGTCGGGTTGGTCGCCAGTACTACCTCGCGAATCTTCCCCTCCCTCACGCGAGCGAGGAGTTCCGAGATCCTCAGCGACTCGGGCCCGATGCCGTCCATGGGCGAGAGCAGGCCCCCGAGCACGTGATAGCGGCCGCGCAGGCCCCCGGCGCGCTCCATGGCGAGGAGGTCCCGGGCCTCTCCGACAACGCAGAGCGTTGCCTCATCGCGGTGCGGATCGCTGCAGACCGGGCAGAGATCGGCGTCGGTGTAATTGAAGCAAACCGGACACTCGCGGATGCTCTGCTTCACATCTTGGATCGCCTCTGCCAGGGCGGCAGCATCCTCGGCGCTGGCGTGCAACAGATGGAGTGCCAGCCGCTGCGCCGTCTTCGGACCGACGCCCGGCAGCTTCTCGAGTTCTTCTATGAGCCGTGCGAGTGAGCGGGGATAGGCGCGCATTGGTGACGCAGTCGGCAGTTCCTTGGCCGATACCCCCGCCTATAGGCCGGGGATACCCAGTCCGCCTGTGATCGCTCCCATCTTCTCTTCCTGGATCTTGCGTCCCTTCTCGAGCGCCTCCCGCACGGCCGCCACGATGAGGTCCTGGAGCATGGCGACGTCGTCCGGATCCACGGCCTCCTTCGAGATCCTCACTTCCAGAATCTCGCCCTGAGCATTGGCGACGGCTGTGACCGCGCCTCCCCCGGAGCTGGCCTCCACGCGCATGTCCGCGAGTTCATCCTGCACTGCCTTCATCTCCCGCTGCAGCTTCTCCATCTGGCGGAGTATCTGGCGCTGGAATCCCCCGCCACCGGGGACATTCATGGTTGCCTTACCTCCTCTGGCTTAGCGATGACGGCAGCTGGCGTCAGTCTTCGAGTTCGCTCCCGGGAAACATCGACAGCAGGTTGTTGAGCTGGCCCTCAGGTCGCTCTGCGGCCTCCGCTTCCGCACCGGGAGACTCGGCTCCCTGCGGGGCCATGCGACACACGACCTTCAGCTTGAGCCCGAACACGCGCGCGACGGCCTCGGCGACGACCTGGCGTCTTTGGTCCGTCATCTGGTCGTGGTGGAACTGGTGACGGAACTCCAGTAGGAGCCCGCCGTTTTCCACCGCGACGGGGACGGCATCCCTCAGGAAAGCGGCCTCGGCGGTCCTGCGCGACTGACGCAGTTCGGTGATGAGTTCGTCCCAGCGGCGCTTGATGTCGGCCAGTCCTGTAACAGCGGAAGGTTCCGCGACCGCCTCCGGCTCGGCCTCCGGCGTGGCGTCCTCGGCATCTGCCGCAGGGGTCTCGGCCTCCTGCCTCGGCCCGGATGGACGCCGGGCCGCGCGCGCCGGCGCCTGGGGAGATGCCTCCATGGGAGCAGGCTCCGAGACGCGGACGCGGCAGATCCTGACCGCAGCAAGCTCCACCAGAAGCCTCGGCTGGCTCGTGAATCGAAGCTCCCGGTCGGTCTCGGCGAGCAGGTCGAGGGCGCGGAGAATCTCGGACTGGGAGAGTGCCTTCGCCTGCTCCTGTGCACGCTCCGCAGACTCCTGCGGGAGGGCGACCGCCTCCTGCTCGCGGCGGCCGAGGCTGAGAAGCAGCAGGTTGCGGTAGTGAGCGGTCAGGCCTGCTATCAGTTGCCGGAGGTCCTTCCCCTCGGAGACGACGCGCTCGATGAGCAGGAGGGCCTCCGAGATGTCGCCTCGCGTGAGGACATCGGCGAAGTCGGCGAGCAGATCGAAGTCGATCCCGCCCAGTATCTCGGTGACGATCTCGGCCGTAATCCGATCTTCTGCATAGGCGACGGCTTGGTCGAGAAGCGTTAGAACGTCGCGGAAGGAGCCGTCGGCCGCGTTGGCGAGCATCGCGACGGCTCTCTCATCGATGTCCAGCTCCTCCTGTTCCGCTATCCTCGTGACCGCGGACTGGAGATCCTGCAGACCGATTCGGTGGAAGTCAAAGCGCTGGCAGCGAGAGAGGATGGTTGGGAGCACCCGATGGGGCTCGGTCGTCGCGAGGACGAACACAACGTGGGGCGGCGGCTCCTCCAGGGTCTTGAGGAAGGCGTTGAAGGCTTCCCCGGTCAGCATGTGGACCTCATCGATGATGTACACCTTCATGCGCGCCCCGGCCGGTGCAAGGCCCACGCGCTCCCGAAGCTCCCGTATCTCATCGATCCCGCGGTTGGAGGCGGCGTCTATCTCCATCACGTCCAAGGCATTGCCCGCGATGATGTGCTGACACTCCTCACAGTCGCCGCAGGGCTCAGCGGTTGGGCCCTGCTCGCAGTTCAGCGCCATCGCCAGCACTCGCGCCGTGCTCGTCTTGCCGGTCCCGCGAGGGCCGCAGAGAAGGTAGGCGTGCGCGATCCTGTTCGCCTTCACCGCGTTGGCAAGCGTCTGGGTGACGTGTCGCTGCCCGATGATTTCGGCGAAGTTCCGCGGCCGATATTTGCGGTAGAGGGAGAGGTACGGCATGCTGGTGCCCCCGACAGATTCGTGATTCGGCGGCGCCGGAGAGAGTCCTCTCGCTCAATGGACGCGGCGCGGCCGGGCCCCCGATGGCCCGGCCGCGCACCCCATGTGATCGTGCACCCGCCGTCGAACGAGTCGTCCCGGCGGCATGGGCGCAGCCAGCTCAGGTCAGACGGTCTGCGGCACTCGGTCCACCTTGTTTACCGCTGCTTCCTTCCGGACCTGACGGGGTTCACAAGAGGCCCGCTGCGCAGGGCCCGACCCTCAACGCCGCTTGCGCCCCCCAGACCCGAAGCGACGCGGCCTCGGGCGGGAGTTCAACCCCGCTATAGCGGATTGCGGGTACAGGGCACCGCTAGCTCCCCGTCTAGCACGATCACGATCTTCTCCTCACCTCTCCGGTTCGCCCAGCCCACAGCTACTCGTCCGCCGGCATGTCCTGCAGGACGATTCGCGTCTGCTCG
>JALGXV010000224.1:0-373 GCA_029821885.1 Candidatus Hebobacteria bacterium | reverse complement strand
CATCTTCATCTCTGGTGCTGATATCTGGGCGCTGACTTCCGCCTCGGGCAGTTCCCTCTGGTAGAACGCCTCGACCTCTGCGAACGAGTCGGGCGTTGTTAGACGCACCCGGGTCAGCTCCCCTGCGGGATCTTCTGTGTCCGCCCAGCGCATGCTTGCCGCGACCTCAGCGCCCGGGTAGACAGGGACGCCGATCTCTCGGGGGTCGATCTCCTGACCTGCCCCGAGTGACTCGTCGCCTTTCGCCTGCAAGCGGCCCAGTTCGGTTTCGGCCGTGGTCTCCACTTCGCCCCCCTTCGTCTCGACGGTGACCTCTCCCTCGGGGGTCGAGTAGCTGGTCTTCCGGCCGCAGCCGCAGGAGATGAAGGCGAAA
>JALGXV010000223.1 GCA_029821885.1 Candidatus Hebobacteria bacterium | reverse complement strand
ACACGAAGGGGCCGTGCCCGCCGACCTGCTCGAGGTAGAAGACCCAGAGGGTATTCACCGGCAGCAGAACGAGTCCAACGACGATCCCGCGCCACACTCTGCTGTGTCTTCCTGGGGTCGCCACCCGCGCCGCCTTCACGTCCCCGCCCACAGGTCGCCGGCGCGCCGGAGCCAGCCGTTGAGCTCCTTGCGCAACTCCAACACGAGGGCCGCGTTCCGGTCAGCGACGTTCTTGAGCTGGTATGGGTCCTTCTCGTTGTCGTAGAGGATGGTCTCCTCACCCTCCTTCGTCCGCCGCACGACAAACGTGTGGCGATGCGTGCGCAGGCCGCGCGCCCCGTATTCGTCGCCGTCATGCCGCATGCTCAGGTAGGGAGCAGAAGTCGGCCGCTTCCGAGGGGGTCCTTTTTCTGCCACGGAGACTTCCCTTCCGAGCGCGCTCAGCCCTGCGGGAACGGCGAGCGCCATCTTCACGAATTCGCGACGGCTGACCGGTCTCATGCCGTGCCCCTTCTCCCTCACTTCTCAGTGATTCCGTCAAGGCCGCTGTCGGTCCTCCCCTGGGCAGGCAGCGGCCAGAGGAAGCCTCGTAGCGCAGTCGAAGAGTCAACCAAGCCGGGGCGCAGGTCGACCCGGCCCTGGCCATCGGCGATCGGTCCACTGCACTCATCGAGTAGAAGACGGAGTAGGCCGACCGAGAGGCCACAGGCTGGCCGGAAGAGGAGCACCCAGTGGCAAGTTCGATTCGTGATTTCGTGATGAGCCATCCGCTTTTCTGCCACCACAACCATCACTTCAACTTCAAACACCTCGACAGGGAACGGGAGAGCTACGACTACCGGAGCCTGCTGGGCGGCTACGCCGAGTCCGATCTCGTAACGGCGGCCGGAGCGCGCCCGCCCCAGGAGTTGGACGAGACGAGCTCTGTTGCCGCGCTCTGGCCCAAGATCAGGACCACCGGCTACGGGCGCGCGGTGACGCTCGGCTGCAGGGAGCTGTTCGACCTGGAGTACTCACCGGAGAACTTCGCGGAGATAACCGACGCGCTTCAGGCCTCCATCGCCGGGAGGTCGGCCGCCGAGGTCTATGACTACTTCGTGAGGGAGAAGGCGAACACGCGCTGGGTCCTCAACGACGGTCATACGTATGGCAACGACCCGGCCGAGTACGGGGATGATGCCTATCCCGAGTACTACCGCTTCACGTGGCGGATGGACTCCCTGTGGGGGACGATGGACAGAGGTCCGATAGACGCGCTGCAGCGCGCCACTGACGCTTCGATCACCTCGCTGGACAGGTTCGTCGCGGCGATGAACGCCAGCATCAGCCGGTTCAGGAAGGCCGTGCCGCTGGCGGCGATCAAGATCGCGATGGCTTACTTCCGCGATCTCGCCGTCGGCGATCCCACCAAGCACGAGGCCGAGGCGGCCTTCAATCAGATCGTGAGTCGGGATACCGTCCACGAACCCGTCCAGCAGGACGGCGGCGGCGTCAGCGCGAGGGAGGCCCGTCCGCTGTCCGACTATCTGTTCCATCGCCTGATGGAGCGGGCCGACGACGAAGACCTCCCGGTGCAGATACACACCGGCTACCTCGCCGGAAACTGGGGATCGCTGAACTCCACGAAGGCGTCGTATCTGATCCCGATCTTCGAGAAGTACCGGCGTGTGCGATTCGACATCATGCACGCCTCGTGGCCGTGGACGTCCGAACTCGGCGCCATCGCGAAGAACTACCCGAACGTCTACGCCGACCTCTGCTGGGCCTGGGCGATGAACCCCGCCGAGAGCGAGCGCGCCCTGTCGGAGTGGCTCGACGGCGTGCCTTTCAATAAGCTCTTCGGCTACGGAGCCGACACGGGACGCCCCTGGTGTGATGTGGGATACGCACTCCAGGCGCGAATCGGCATCGCGCGCGTGCTCGAGCAGAAGATCGAGGCCGGCTACTTCTCGGCGGAGACGGCGGAGGAGGTGGCGGCCGCCGTCATGCTCCGCAACGGCGAGGAGTTCCTTGGACTGAGATAAGACCACGCCGCGTGCAAGGCGCGATTGGCGCGACACCGCACGGCCGATCCGCCATCTGTGACCGGAGCCAGGAGACCCGAATGCCTCTGAGATTCGAGAAGAGACTCATCGCCGACGAACGGTACGAATCCGCCGGCGTTTTCGACGCCAACAACAACGGCCTCCCGGACATCGTCTCCGGCGCCTACTGGTATGAAGGGCCGGACTTCAAGAAGCAGCACTTGATCGGCGAGGTGATGGCAGAGGGCGAGTACTTCGATGACTTCTCGACCATCCCGATGGATGTCAGCGGCGACGGTTGGACCGACTTCGTCACAGGCGGCTGGTGGGGCAACACGATTCGCTGGCGGGAGAACCCGGGAGCGAAGGGCGGAGAGTGGCCGGAGCACGTGATCGCCGAGTGCGGCAACGTCGAGGGCACCCGCGCCTGGGACGTTGACGGCGACGGCCAACCGGAGCTCGTTCCGAACACACCGATGGGGCCGCTGGTAGTCTACAAGCTCATCGTGGACGAGAGCGGAAGAGGCACGGGCGAGTTCTCCTCCCACTCGATATACGCCGAGGAGCAGGGCCATGGCCTGGGGTTCGGCGACATCAGCGGCGACGGCCGCGGCGACTTCGTCCTGGCAAAGGGATGGCTCGAAGCCCCCGAAGATCCATGGCGAGGTCAGTGGGTCTTCCATCAGGACTTCGACCTCGGCTCGGCCAGCCTTCCGGCTATCGTGACCGACGTCAACGACGACGGGCTGAACGACCTGATCGTCGGGCAGGCCCACGCCTATGGCCTGGACTGGTGGGAGCAGGGCCGCGACGCGGGCGGCCGTCGGACGTGGACGAAGCATCCCATCGATCCCTTCAATTCGCAGTACCACGACCTGCAGTGGGTGGACATCGATGGCGACGGCCAGTGCGAACTCGTAACCGGGAAGCGATACCGGGCCCACTGCGGCCGGGATCCGGGCGCGTTCGACAACGTGGGCGTCTACTACTTCAAGTGGAACGGCGAATCGTTCTCGAAACAGGTCATCGACTACGGCCCGGCCCGCGCGGGCACCGGACTGGGGATCATGTTCGCAGTCGCTGACCTGGGCGGCACCGGTCGGCTCGACATCGTCGCGCCGGGCAAGGACGGGTTGTACGTGTTCTTCAACGAGGGGGAGTAGGGCAAGACGAGTTCCGAAGAAGCCGTCTAGCCCCGACCCTCGGCAAGCCCCTCGGCCGTCAGGTAGCGGTAGCTCTCCCGCGCCGACTCGAACATGTCGGCCTCCGGGTCTTCGAGCAGGTCCACGATGAGCCACTCCACTACATTCGGGTCGGTCGCGGCGATGATCGCGGGGATATCGAGCGCGCCGCTCCCCACAGGCGTGTGGGCTCCGCTATCCTCCAGCGTGCCGTCCTTCACGTGCAAGAGCGGGATGCGATCCCTGTACGCGGCGACGACCTCGACCGCGTCGGTGTTCCCCCCATAGGCGGCCCAGTAGACGTCGAGCTCGGAGTACAGATCGGGCGCCTGCTCCATGATGACGTCGTAGGCGAAGCGCCCTCCCACGCGACTGCGGAACTCCCACCAGTGGTTATGGAGAGCGAACCGTAGGCCGCGCTCCTTCAGCAGTGCGGCCGCGCGCTGGAGGTGAGCCGCCGTCTCTCGGACCTGCTGCTCGGCCTCGAGCGTCGCCCGGTCGGTGTTGGCGACCGGCATTGTGTACTGAAGAACGCGTGCTTCCTCGACGACAGACTCAACCGTCTCCTCGGTGGGTGGGGAGACATGGCTCGCGCACACCCTCAGGCCGAGCTTGTCGACGATGGGGGCAACCGACTCGGGCGAATGTCCCTGCAAGCCGAGAAACTCCACCGCCACGTATCCCATGTCGGCGATACGGGCGAGGCTCCTCTCGAAATCGGCGGCGAGCGCCTCGCGGAACGGATAGAGCTGCAAACCGATCGGCTTTCCCATCAGTTCACCTCGCGGCGGAATCAAGATGCTCGCTGAGAGAGGCGTGAACGTCGACAGGCGCACCGGTGTGCGCGCTTCCCGCGGCGAACAGCAAGCCCTGGGCACTGTATGTCGTCCTCGGGCGAGTTCGGCCGGTCCGGTACCGATCTGCATGGAACGCTCTGCTGCCACAGCCGACTTCTCTTCCCCGGTCGCTCGTCCTCCGGGGATTTCGTTGCCGCTCACGCGGCCCCTTCACTTCCCCCGGGGAGGTGAAGGCCCAGTGCAGGCCGATAACGAAGTAGAGGCGTGAACGGCGCCACGTCTTCTGCTCGGCAGATCCAATGGTGCCACGCGGCGATCCGCGGAGTTGGGACAGCGTCTCTTGGGCCCCAGAGAAGAGAGGTCTGTATCCCGAATGCCTGGCGGTAATGGAGGAGGCGGCGCAGGCGGGATCAGCCGGCGAGTCGTCGTCGCCGCGCTCATCCTCGTCGCTTTGGTCGCTCCGGCCGCGTTTTACGGTGAGATACTGTTCGGCACGACCTACATGTTCGGGTCCGGCGTCCCGGGCATGGCGCCGCTGGTGATCCTCTTTCTCGCCGCCGCCCTCAACCCGCTCTGGAAGAGAACGCGGAGCGCCGGCCTGAGTCGCCGCGAGCTCCTGGCTCTCTATGGGATCATAGTCGTCGGCGCGCCGCTCGTCACCCACGGCATCTTGGTGTGGGCGCTCAGCACGAACATATCGCATCAGTACCTCGCCCGCGCCATGCCGGAGTGGGAGACGGCTTTCCTCCAGCACTTGCCGCCCTGGTTCTCACCGACCAACTCGGCGGCCGTGGAGGCCTACTTCCAGGGCAGATCGCCCGTGCCGTGGGCGGAGTGGCGAGGGCCTGCACTCGGATGGGGCTCGTACATGCTGGCGCTCTTCACGGCCACGCTCTGCCTCATCCTCCTTCTGCGCCGGCAGTGGATCTCACACGAGCGCCTTGCCTTCCCGCTCGCCCAAGTTCCTCTGGAAATGGTGCAGGGCGAGACGGCGTCGGGCAGGGGCCGCCTCCCCGCGACGTGGGTGTTCTGGATTGGCTTCCTCATCTCGTTCGGGCTGACGACGATCAGCCGCCTCTCGGGGCTCTTCCCGGCGATCCCCGACATTCCACTGACCGGCGTCGTTCTGATGCCTCCTTCTCGTGCTGGTTCTTCTGGGTGGTCAGGGTCGGGTTGACGGTGGCCGCCATCGCCGCAGGAGCCACCCCGAATCGGCCCGAGGAGTGGTGGGACAGCACCTTCCCCGCGCCCACCTACCAGGGCGGGGGGGCGGTGCTCGCCGTCGCGGTCTGGGCGATCTGGGTGGGCCGTCACCATCTGGCGCGAGCGGCTCGGCTGGCGTTCGGCATCCGGTCCGAAGGAGACGAAGCCGGCGAGCCGGCGGCCTATCGCTGGATCGTGTTGGGCTTCCTCTTGTCCTTCGGCTATCTGCTCTACTTCTACTGGGCGTCGGGCACGAGGGTCGCGGTGGGTGCCGCAATCGCCGGCCTCATCATCGTGCACTACGTCGTCTGGGCCCGGCTTCGGGCCGAGACCGGGCTCGGGTTCGTCCCCTTCCCGCTCAGCGTCAACAGCATGATCGTCGTCCCGTTCGGCAGCGCGATCTTCCGCCCGAGGGAGATCGTGGCTCTGTTCTCGACGCGATGGAGCTACTTCCCCGGCTTCGGCGAGTCATTCGAAGTCTGCACGGGCAACAGCCTCGAATCCTTCAAGATCGCCGATGCCGCCGGCATCTCATCTCGGAGACTGCTTCGCTCCATGATGGCCGGGTTCGTCATCGCGCTCGTGATCGGGATCTACGTAGTCATCGCAGGGATGTACCACTACGGATTCCTGGACACCCGTGCCGCGTCAAGCGGCTGGCTCAGCAGCCAGCTCCGCTCCAGCGGGGGCCGGATATTCGAGCTCATCACCAACCCCTCTAAGTACGACCTCAACGGGACGATCGCCATGGGCACCGGCGGGATCGTGACGCTGGCCCTTGGAGTTCTGAGGCTCCGCTTCTGGTGGTGGCCCTTCCATCCCATTGGATATCTGGCGGCCAACTGCTGGGGGATGCACTGGTTCGCCCAGCCCTTCTTCCTGGGCTGGGTGCTCAAGAGTCTGGTGATCCGCTACGGCGGACTCCCCCTCTATCGGCGCACTTTCCCTCTGGCGATCGGTCTCATCGTCGGTGACTTCGTCAGCCAGGGCGGATGGGTCTTCGTCATCTCCATCTTGCGCGGGGCCGGGGTGGACGTGTAGCCCGGCCGGCGGCGCAGACGGGGGAAGCCACTATGAGCATAGCAGGAA
>JALGXV010000222.1 GCA_029821885.1 Candidatus Hebobacteria bacterium | reverse complement strand
CGGCCCTCAGCCCGACCAGCTTCCGGCCGTTCTCCGTCATGGGACGGTTCTACTACCAAGGCGGCCGATACGATGACGCGGTCGACGCCTTTCGCCAGGCCCTTGCGCTCTACCCAAACCACACGAGAACCCTGGGGCACCTCGCCGAGGTGTACAAGAGAATGGGTGCGCACGAGAAGGCGTTGGCGACCTACCGGGACCTCGTGGCCCTGGAGACTGCCCCCTATGGCCGCTATCGGGCGCTCGCCGATGTGGATGTGGAAACGAACTTCGCCTTCGCCCATTACGAGATCGGGCTTGACGCGCAGAGGGCCGGCGCAGACGGGCAGCTTGACGCTCCGCAGCGCGCCCTTGGCGAGTACCAGGCTGCCCTCCGGGTAGTAGCGGAGTACTTCGATAAGGCAGAGCAGTGGGACAGGCTACTACTGCTCCACGGGCGTCCGCGGGAGCACCGGGGCGAGGCGATGCGGATGCTCGAGGCCAAGGTCCGGTGGCGCATGAGCGACATATACGCGGCGCAGGGAAGCACGGACGAGGCGAGAGAGGAGCGAGAGAGGGCCTTGGACCTCTGGTCGCGAGTTCAGCAGGAGATCGAACTGGAGGACGCGGGCCGTCAAGAACGATGACCGCCGACACCCGGAAGCGAAGACCATTGCTGACACGAATCGCCCTCCTTACGGGCGGGTTCGCCGCGTTTCTGGCCGTCTCCGTCATCGCCTCTGCCTACATAGGAGCGGTAAAGGTGCCGCTCGCCGTTATCGTCGACGCGGCCCGCAGCTACCTCTCCGGTCAGCCCGTTGTGCACGAGCCCCATCTCGCCAACATCTTCTGGAACGTTAGGCTGCCGAGAGTGGCGCTGGGGGCAACGGTCGGCTGTGCGCTCACGGTCGCCGGCGGATCCCTACAGGGGCTCCTCATGAATCCCCTGGCCGATCCGTATCTGGTCGGCGTGTCGGCGGGCGCGGCGCTGGGGGCCAGCGCGGCGATGGTGCTCCACTTCGGTCACATCGCGGGGGGCGCCGGGAAGGCCGTCCTTGCCTTCGGGGCTGGCGTCGGAACGATGCTTGTGGTCCTGTGGCTGGCGAGGTCCAGGGGTCGCATTCAGCGGGACGCCTTCATCCTTGCCGGCGTTGTGGTCGGCTCCTTCCTTTGGGCGCTCGTCACCCTCCTCATGACTGTCGCCGGGCAGGACCTCCATACGGTCGTTCTCTGGCTCATGGGCAACCTCTACGGGCAGGCGGAATGGTCGGTGGTGGGCCTGGCCGCCCTGCTCGTTGGCTTGGGGTCTGTGGCGCTCTATGCCTACGCGCGGGACCTCAATCTGCTGGCCCTCGGCGAGGAACAGGCACAGCAGCTCGGGGTAGAGACAGAGCCCTTGAAGATGGGGGTCATCATCTTCTCGGCCCTCGTTACGGCGGCTGCGGTGTCGGTGAGCGGCATCATTGGATTCATTGGGCTCGTGATCCCGCACATTGCGCGCCGCCTCGTCGGGCCCGATCATCGAGTCCTTCTTCCGGTGGCCGGGCTGCTCGGCGGATCGTTCCTGGTCTGGGCCGATGCCCTCGCGCGCGTGATCAACGAAATGTTCCCGGTCGGGGTGTTGACCGCCGTGCTGGGAGCACCGTTCTTCTTCTATCTGCTGAAAACCCGGCCCAGGCCGAGCTGAGGGAGTTCTCTCGTGCTTGAGGCACAGAACCTGACCGTTGGGTACGACGGCGACCCGGTGCTGACGGATGTGAGCCTGTCGGCGGCGCGGGGCCAGTTCGTCGGCTTGGTCGGGCCAAACGGATCCGGCAAGTCAACTCTCGTGCGCGCGCTGAGCCGGGTGCTGCCGCCCTTGAGCGGCCGAGCGCTGCTCGACGGGGCCGACATCTACAGCATGGGAGCGCGGGAGCTTGCGCGCCGTGTTGCGGTGGTATCCCAGGACAACACAGTTGCCTTCGACTTCGCCGTTCGCGATGTCGTGCTCATGGGGCGAGCCCCTCACCTCTCTCGCTTCGGCATCGAGGGTCCCAGGGATTACGAGATCGCCGAAGAGGCAATGATGCTGACGCACACATCGGTGTTCGCCGACCGTCCCGTGACCGAACTATCCGGTGGGGAGCGCCAGCGCTGCATGATCGCTCGGGCACTGGCGCAGCAACCGAACGTGCTCCTTCTGGACGAGCCCACGGCCCACCTCGACGTCAATAACCAGATCGAGATACTGGACCTAGCACGGCGACTGACCATGGAGCGGGAGCTGGCAACGGTCGTGGTGCTTCACGACCTGAACCTGGCGAGCCAGTACTGCGATCATCTCGTGTTGATCTCCCTCGGGGCGGTGGTGGCCGAGGGCATGCCGCAGGCGGTCGTCACGGAGTCGCTGATTCGGACGGCCTACGGCATAGACGTGCAGGTGCGACTCCATCCAACAACGGGACGCCCCTACCTCACGCTGATCTCCCGTCTGCCCATCGCCGCGCCTTCGACCCGCCAGACCAAGATTCACCTGATCTGTGGCGCCGGGACGGGCGCGCGCATCATGCGTCACCTGAGGCAGCTCGGGTTCGCGCTTTCGGTCGGCGCTGTAAACGTCGCGGACACGGACCAGATCGAGGCGGAGACGCTCGACCTGCCGCGAGTCGAGGAGGCACCGTTCTCTCCGATATCCGAGGAGACCCATAGGCGCAACTCCGCCATAGCACGGGCCGCGGACGTGGTGGTCGTAACGGGCATTCCGATTGGGCGAGGTAACCTGCGGAATCTCGAGGCAGCTGTCAGGGCGCGCGGAGTGGGCAAACGCGTCGTCCTGATCGATGATCCACCGATCGCCGGCCGCGATTTCGCGGATGGCGAGGCAACATCCCTCCAGCGCCAAGTCGCCAACGCGGGGGCCGAGGTCTGCCGTGACGAGGCGGAGGCGCTGGCGCTCCTGGAACGCTTGCCATGAGCGCGGAGCACTGGCGCTTCATAGACTCCGGCGCGCGCTCGGGCCTCGAGAACATGGCGCTGGACCAGGCCATTTTCGAAGCACATGCCCACGGCCAGTCCCCGCCGGTGCTTCGGGTCTACACCTGGAATCCCCCCGCGGTGTCGCTGGGGCGCTTCCAGAGGCTGCAGTCGAGCGTGGATCCCGAGGCGTGTCGCAGGCTGGGGATCGACGTGGTCAGAAGGCCCACCGGGGGGCGGGCGATTCTCCACACGGAGGAGGAGGTCACCTTCGCCGTCGTGGTCTCGCAGGAACGACTCAGCACCAGAGGTGTCATGGACTCCTACCGAAGCGTGGCCGGAGGCATCATCGCGGCCCTGCGTATCCTCGGCGTGGATGCCCGGCTGGTGGAGCGCTCTGCCCCACCATCGAGACGACAGGGGCAACAGGATCCTGCCTGCTTTTCGGTCAAGGCGCGCTGCGATCTGCTTGTGGGGTCGACCAAGCTCGTCGGCAGCGCACAGGTGCAGCGCGACGGGTTCCTCCTCCAGCAGAACGCATTGCCGCTGCGAATATGGTTGGAGGGCTGGCGCAATGTGTTCCGGGGAGCAAGCGAGTCGCCGGCGGCAGCTGGTCTCTGGGACGTAGCGGACACTCAGCTCTCCTACGCCGCGGTGGCGGCGGCCCTCAGGAGGGGGTTCGAAGAGCGGTTCGGCGTGGTGCTGTCGGATTCCGAAATCTCAGCTCACGAAGCGGGGCGGTCCCGGCAGCTCGCAGATCAGGTGCCCGCCCTCCTCCACAGCGCTACATCGACGCACAGCCGTCACGAAAGAAGGCCAGGCCGCGCGTCCGCGGCCTGACCCCGGTTGATCGGTTCCCTAGTCTACCCCTGCTCTACCAGCCCCGGCCGCCCCGTCCACCTCTCATGCCGCCTCGGCCACCTCTCATGCCGCCTCGGCCACCTGGCCCACCCATCCCGGGCCCAGCGCCCACGCCAGCTTCCTGGGCCGCCGCGTCGGCAGCAGCCTGCGCCGCGGCACGGGCACGAGCCACCGCCGTCTCGAGTTCCCGAATCTCCTTGGTCGTCCGCTTCGGCTTCCGCGGCTCGGAGATCGTCTCCTTTGACACGATCTCGCCGAGCGGCCTGGCGGCGCGGACGTAGATCGGGAAGTAGCCCTCCAGCGATTCGAGGTACTTGGCGTTGGTGACCATGTTCACGGGCATGACGATCTGTCGGCCCTTTGCCTTCCCCTCTTCGGCCGTGAGCGAGACCCACTCGAACTCCGTATCATCCCAGTCCTTCGATTTGATGAGGGTCGTCGTCCCATACAGGGCCGCGAACTCCCTCACCTTCGCCATCTTGTCGACCTCGGGGATGCCCGTGGTGACGGCCTCGGGACCGGCTTCTTCGCCCGCACCCGGCTCGGCCGTTCCGCCGACCTCAGCTCCGGTTGGAGCCCGCTCAGCTGCTCCGGCAGTGGCCGCCGCGCGGCCCCTACCTCCGCCACCGCGACCGCGTCCGCCACGCTGCCCCGCGCCAGCACCCCCACCTGCCCGGCCAGGGCCGCCCCCCGCCTGAGCGACCTGGACGCCACCAGCTCCCCCGGGGCCCCGCCGCCCGCTCCGCGCCGCGGGACCGGCAGGTGCAGCCGCGCCGCCGCCCTCGTCGGTTTGGGCCGCGGCCTGTTGCTCAGCACCCGAGGTATCGTCGAACGCCTCCTCAACGGCGTCGGCCCCGCCTAGAGCCAGACGCCTTCCCTCCCCCTCTTTCTTGCATCCAGCGAGAGCCGCCAGCGCTGCCGTAAGGAGGATGGTGAGGAGGACTGCAAGGAGCAACCGGGGGGTTCGACCGTCTGACATCGGTTCTCGACCTCCTGTCGCCACACGCGGGCGAGGGTCAGGACGCTGACTACTACGGCGCGTGCTCAGCATTGTCCTTCGACAAGATGCCATTTCCGCAGTGTCCTATCGCCTGCTCGGCTCTTTACACCGGTCCTGCATCGCAGCTAGAATAGCCCGAAACCGGCATGAAAAGCAAGTCGCATCTCCGACGAACCATAATCGGGCGCCGGGACGAACTGCTGCCTCAGGAGATTAGACGCCTGAGCGCGGCCGCGAGTTCCCATCTCTTTGCGCTGCCGGAGTTCAAATCGGCGCGCACGGTGATGTTCTTCGTGTCATTCGGCAGCGAGATCGACACCCTGCCGATGATTGAGAAGGCCCTCTCCGAGGGCAAGACTGTGGCCGCCCCGGCCGCTGACCCGGCTTCCCGCACGCTGACGCCCCGTGAACTGCGGAGCCTCACAGCCGATCTGGCGCCGGGAGCCCACGACATCCGGGAGCCGCAGGCGCGCTGCCGGCCTGTCCAGCTGCCAGAGATCGATGTCGTCATCGCCCCCGCGGCGGTTTGGGGCGAGGACGGATACCGGGTGGGGTATGGCGGTGGCTACTACGATCGGTT
>JALGXV010000221.1 GCA_029821885.1 Candidatus Hebobacteria bacterium | reverse complement strand
ATGCCGGCGATGTGTTCGAGTACGTGGGCCACGGCTCGGAAGCCGATTACCGCGAGGAGCCCTACCCGATCCGCTGGCGAGATGAGAACGGCAACGGCATGCCCAATGCACTCCCCCCCGACCAGCTCCCAGCCGACGCCGGCGTCGTGCCGCGGGAGCTGTACTGCAACAAGCACTTCCGCCGGCTCGCTGAAGGAGATGGTGACCCACGAACCCTACTTCAGCCCCGAGCGCGGCCACCACATACCGGTGCGCGACATCCTCATCCGCGCCCACCAGTACTTCGTCGCCAAGTACGATGTGGATGGCTTTCGCGTCGACACCCTGAAGTTCATCGAGCCCGAGTTCGCCCGCACCTTCGCCAACGCCATGCGCGAGATGGCGCTCAGCATCGGCAAGAAGAACTTCTTCATCTTCGGCGAGGTGTGGGACGACGAGGAGAAGATCGCCCGCTTCATCGGCCGCAGCGCGCAGAAGGCCGGCGAGCCCATCGGCGTCGACGCGGCCCTCGACTTCCCGCTCTTCGACTGGCTGCCCTGGGTGGCGAAGGGAGCCGTGCCCCCCGGCAAGATCTCACACGTCTTCCAGAATCGTAAGGAGAAACAGCGCGGCCTCGTCAGCACCCACGGCGACGCGAGCAAGTTCTTCGTCACCTTCCTCGACAACCACGACCAGGAGCACCGCTTCTACTACAGCCGTCCCGACTCGCCTCACACCTACGACGATCAGCTCACCCTTGGCGTCGCCTGCCTCTTCGCGCTCCAGGGCATTCCCTGTCTCTATTACGGTACCGAGCAAGGGCTCTGTGGGACCAAGGAGCTGTACGCCGGCGGCGCCGATCTCAACGACCAGGTCGTGCGCGAGGCCCTCTGGGGCAGGGACGGCGCGGCCGCCTTCGACCCGGACCATCGCTTCTACCGCGACATCAAGGGGCTCTCCGACGTTCGCGATGAACTGCCCGCTCTTCGCTGCGGCAGGCAGTACTTCCGGCCGATCTCCGGCGATGGCGTGCACTTCGGGATCTCCTGGTATCCGGAGGGCGTGCTCTCCTTCTCCCGCATCCTCAACGACGAGGAGGTCGTCGTCGTCGCCAACACCCACACCGCCGAGCCGCGCAACGTCGAGGTTATCGTCGACTTCGCGCTCAACCCGCCGGGCTCCGCTTACGAAGTGAAGTTCACCAACCTCGCCCCGGACCAGGCCGCCGCGCCCGCTCCCGTCCTCGACAAGCACGAAGGCAGCGTCACCATCCACGAAGCCGACGGCGCCACCACCCACGGCCCCGCCCGCGCCCTGCCCGTGGCCCTGCGGCCGATGGAGGTGCAGTACCTGCGCAAGTAGAGCCCCACCCATCAGCGGTAGTTCGTGGGGCAGGACCTTCGTGTCCTGCCTGGCCGTGCTGGAGGGCGGGGTCCCCGCGCCCCGCCGGCCGTCGCCGTTCTGTAGGGCGAGCGCGTGCCTCCGGCCGTTGGGAGGGGGAACAATCGAGGGGGGAGGAGCCTGTCCTGAGCGAAGCCGAACGGATGTCCCTCCCCCTCTCGAAGCGCAGTCACCCTACCGCCGAGCACCGCACACAGGGGGCTTGGGGGCCGGTAGGCCCCCGCTGGCAGGGCGCGTCAGGCCTCAGGGGACAGGGCCCGTGGGCAGCATCGTGCCAAAGCGGTCGAGATTCATTTGCCTTTTGGGCTGGATTGGGGTATAGTACCAACTAATACGCCCGCAAGGGCAGACGAATTCAGAAGGCCGTAGGACGTCGGGGTGAGGGACACGCTAGCACCGTATTGCCGATCTCCGTTCCCACGATGCTTTCGGAAAGGAGACCGGCACATGGTTAAAGGCACAGTCAAGTGGTTTAACGACAGCAAGGGTTTCGGCTTTGTCGAGACTCCTGACGGTGATGTCTTCGTGCATCACTCGGCGATCCAGGGCGACGGATTCCGTTCCCTGCGCGAAGGTCAGGAAGTCGAACTCGAAGTCGGCCAGGGCGACAAGGGCCCACGGGCCACCGTCGTCAAGCCGCTGTAGTTCAACCTCTCGTTAGACGAACCGGGCTCCGGCTCTTGCCGGAGCCCTTCTCTTTTGCCTCCCGGTCCTCCCCTTGACAGCCGCTCTCTCGCTGTGTGATACTTGTGACCCCGGCCGGTGTCATCGGTCACACCCGCGCCGGGCCCAACACTGCCGCACCAGCAGGCAAGTCCCCCAACATGAGCCAGGGCATCGAAGCTGTCCGGTGGGCGCGGAGAGTCTCTCCCGCCAAGATCCGGCAGCTCTACAGGACATACGCGACCGGCATTGTCGATGAGGATCTGATCGATGAGGTCGCCTACGGCCTCTATGCGCGCTGCGAGAGCATCCTCACCATCAGGGAGGCGAAGCTCGGCCGGGTGAAGTGTCCCTGCTGCGAGCGCGTCATCGTGCGCGACCGCAAGCAGAAGAACGACCCGATCGTGTGCGGCGGCTGCGGCTGGGCGACGACCTGGCACGAGTACTGCGGGACCTTCCGGCGGAAGAACCTCGGCCCCGGCGGCGCGGCCGACGTCTTCGAGGGGTTTGTGACCCGGCTGCCGTCCTGCCGAACGCCCGATGAGAAGATGCGCCTCATCGACTGGCTGATGCATGAGTGCCACAAGATGCAGGATCGGGCCACCGGCGAGCGGTTCCCCTCCCGTCCCGTCGCGCCCAACCTCATCCGGGCGAACCTCACCCAGTGCATGGCCCTGCTCGACGAGCTGGCCTACGGTCCCGCCGGCACGCCGGAGACCAGGTCGGCGCAGGACGCGTGGAACGAGAAGGTCCGCGCCGGCCGGGAGCAGATGAAGTCCCAGGTCGAGAGAAGCAGGGCCGCCCGCGCAGCCCGGCAGGGCCGACCCGGAAGCGACCCCCGCGCCCCTGCATCGTAGGGCCGGAGCGGAACGGCGAAACACCCCGCCCGGCAGATGCCTGCCGGGCGAAGCCGCGGGTGGGGGGACGAACGGCGGCCGGGGCTCGTGCCCGGCGAGCCGCTACTGGCTCTTCGTCCCGGGCGGCATGCGGAGCTCCAGGCCCTCGGCCCCGCGGTCCTTGATGGTGACGCCGAGCATCAAGAGTTCCCCCCTGAGGTCGCCGATGGGAACCATGCCCCGGCCATTGCAGAGGAACCCGCCGGTGACGAGCTCGGTGACGAGCTCGGCCTCGCCGGCCGCCTCGTCGGCCTCGTGGGCCACCCAGATGTTCTGGTAGAGCGAACGGTGGTTGGCCGGCAGGATCTCGCGGTCGCGCGGGACAAACTCGCGGCAGCGGGCGTCCCGCATGCCGCCGCCGATGGTCACGGTCGGCGTGTCGATGAGGTCAACGGTTCTGCCATCCGCCAGCACCCCGTCCACCTCGAACGAGGCGTCCCAGCGATCATGGTTGATGTCGCGATGCGCCATCTTCTCCACGCGAAAGACCGTATCCTTGAAGTACGCTTCAGGAATCGGCTGCAGCAGGTCGATCACGACTTCCTTCTCTCTATGCTGGGGCCAGTCGAAATCGAAGGTCTCCTCCCCCATGCACCGGCCCTTGTGTAGAATGGAGAAGGTCACTGGCTCCTCCTGGCCCGCGCCATAGGTTCCAGTCTTGACGCCGATCTGGACCCGGTTGATCGGGTCGGCCGTCCGGTCCTCCAGCTCCAGCTGCAGCTTCCGCTTATCGCTCTCGAGCGCGGCATTCTTGACGGCGAGATCGTCCCTCTTCTTTGTGATCGTGTCATTCACCTGTTGCAACCCTTTGATCTCTTCGTCCTTGTCTGCGATCCGTTGCTCCAGCACCGGCTGCTTGAGATAGGCCGCGTAGGCGGCCGGGGCGAGCAGCAGCCCGAGCATAATCACGCCCGTGACTCCCCGCAGAAGCAGCACCTTCTTCACCTCCATTTCGCCGGACTCCCCCGTCAGCAGGGCCTTCTGCAGTCGGGCGCTGAAGATGATGCCGAGCACCACGATGACCGCAAGCGCGGTGCACACGTAGCCAACGATCTCGATGGGAGAGAGATGTCCCAACATCCCGCCACCTCCTGTGCGAGCGCCGACAGCGCGGGGCGGGGCCTCAGGGGAGGGCTCGATGTGAGGTGACGACTGATGCGGACCCCCGTGCGCTCGCTTCGACTCGAGCTTAGTTACAGTCTAAACCCTTCCCACCCAGGGGTCAACCACCCACCGTGCGGCCCAAGTCCCACCCCGCAGCCACGGCCGGGGGCTTGGGGGCCGGTAGGCCCCCGACGGCTTCCGCCCGAGAGTGTACTCTCGGGCGCACCCTCCGCCTGCGCGCTCCGGCATGGCCCACCGTCAGGAAGGCCAGAAGCGAGTGAGGGGGGCGCGGGGGGACGAATCGCCGGTCGTCCCCCCGACGTCATGCGGTGATCGCCGGCAGGCCCCCGCCCCGGCGCCGCCGAAGTGGGCAGGGCCATCCCGGCAAACCTCTCGGCGCGAAGGTGGGGCAGTGTAGATGAGGACGCGTTGAGACGCGAGCCGCGGCAACTCAGATGCGGCTCGCGGTAGTCGAGAGGGAGATCGCGGTGGCTCAGGCGGAGGTCGAGTTGGGGGAGTGGCAGGGATCTGTGGCGAAGGCGCGGCGGGGCGACGTGCAGGCCTTCGGCGCGGTGGTGCGGCGCTTCCAGGACATGGCGGTCGGCTACGCCTACTCCATCCTGGGAGACTTCCACCTCGCGGAGGACGCCGCGCAGGATGCCTTCGTGCAGGCCTACCTCAACCTGAGCACACTGCGAGAGGTGCGGGCGTTTCCCTCCTGGCTTCGCCGCATCGTCTTCAAGCAGTGCAACCGGATCACCCGCAGGAAGCGAGTGGCGACGGTGCCGCTGGAGGCCGATGCCGAGCCGGCCGACCCTCGTCAGGGGCCCCACGAGGCGGTCGAGCAGAGGGAGACGCAGAGGGAAGTGCTCTCCGCGGTGAACGCGCTGCCGGACAAGGAGCGCACCGCGGCCACGCTCTTCTACATCGACGGCTACTCCATGGGCGAGGTCGGCGACTTCCTGGGCGTGCCCATCACCACGGTGAGGAACCGCCTCCACTCGGCGCGGACTCAACTGCGAGAGAGAATGGAGGACGAAGTGAGAGAGACACTGAGCAGTCACCGTCCCGACGAGGAGTTCGGCAAGCGCGTGAAGCGCGTGCTGGCCGGCGTCGAGAGGATTCACTGGACGACCACCGCCTGTGTGTGTTTCCCGGGCGCGGCCGCCGCCTGCATGCACTATCTAAAGGAGGATGTCAGCGATAACTACGTGATGGGCATCTCCGGCGGCGCCTTCAAGATGATCTGGGAGCCGCCCTGGAGCCCCCGCAACTGCGACCTGCTCATGCTCGGCGGCGAGCCGGTGAAGCGGACCTTCGCCGCCCTTGGCTATGACTACACCTTCGTGCCGGACTACGACCGCGACGATCCCGGCGACGCGAAGGAGGTCTACCGGAAGGCCATCGTGCACAGCATCGACAAGGGCCGGCCGGTGATCGCCATCGGGGTCGTCGGTCCGCCGGAGGCATGCATCGTCGCCGGCTACGACAAGGGCGGCGAGGTGCTGTACGGACGGAGCT
>JALGXV010000220.1 GCA_029821885.1 Candidatus Hebobacteria bacterium | reverse complement strand
TCAGCATGATGCTGGGATAGAGGCTCTCGACATCGACCTTGACAATCGGGGAGATGACTCCCACCCGCCGCACTTCCACGTAGCCCCCCGCGAAGCGACGCGGGGGGCGGGGCTGCGGCAGAGCCACTCCGCGGCGGAGGTACTCGCGGACGAGTAGAGCGTTGATCTTCTCACCCGTGCCAGAGACAGCCACGCTCTGGTACGGCTCGGGCACCATCTGCGTGAGGTAGAAGTCTGTCTGCGTCACGTGCTCGGCGAGCCGCCGCGTCTCCAGCACATCCTGTTGCGCATACACGCGCACCCGTTCCGGGTTGGACAACCACTCCTGTTCCATACGAGTCTGGTCGACCGTTATTCGATCACTCTCGGCGAGACCCAGTTGCTTCGTCACCTCCTTCAGGCCGTAGCTCTCCAGCTCGCCGGACTGAGCATCGAAGCGCTGCACGGCCAGCATCGTGTCGATGATATGCCGTCCGTGAACGTAAGCGGGCACGAAGGGCCTGGTCCTCCCGCCGATCACGCACCGGCGCCGCCGGCCAAAGAGCAGCCTGGAGCCGTCCCTTCCCCAGTCCAGCGGGGCTCCGTGCCGTTCGGCGCGGGCCGCCAGATAGGGGAGATCGAAACCGAAGATGTTGTGGCCCTCGATGACGTCGGGATTGCGCTCTTGAATCGTCTCCCGAAGCCGTCGCAAGATGTGGGGTTCCTCCCCCTCGATCACTTCGGGACCTCTCTCGTCGGCCACCACCGCCAGAATCAGGCGGGCATCAGTGTCGTTCGGCGAGAGCCCTGCTGTCTCGATGTCGAGCTGCATCCGACGGAGGTCAGGGAGGGCCATCCCCGCGAAAAGAGTGCGGCCGCTCCGGACGAGATAGTGCCGGGCAGGGTCGGCGTAGGCGAAGTAGTTCACTCCCTCGGAAGCCAGCTTCTCCCGGCCCTTCTGGAAGTCGGCCCATTCTGGGAACTCGGCGAGGAAACGGTAGCCCGCGCCTGTCAGCGGCCGGCACTTCGCCCGCGCGAGATCGACCTGCCGTTCAGCGATCAGCCAAGGTCTCAACTCATCCTGCTCGGCCAGGACCGCGTCGCCATCGCGCCGGTACACGGTCACGTGCGTCCTGTCGGCCTCCACCGCCACGATGTCCCGGGTCCGGTCGGCACCGAAGAGGATCTGTTGGATCTCTGGGGTCTCCACAGTGTCCGTCGCCTGCATCACTCGACCGACGCGTTCACGTCGCGGCCTCGACGGCCGCCAATGCCGCCGCTCCCAGTATCCCGGACCGAGAGCCGAGGGCGCTCTGCACGATGCGGACCCCCCGGGCCACTTCTGGCATGATGTATCGCCTAAACGCGGCCCGCAGGGGCGCCATCAGCACCTCACCGGACTCAGCCACCCCACCGCCCACCACGATGATCTCGGGAGCGATGACGTTGGCGGCCCTGGCGAGAGCAAGGCCAACGTAGGCGCCAGTTGTGTCCATTATGCGCCGAGAGAGAGGATCCCGTTGCGCCATCCGGCAGACATCTTCAGCGCTCAGCTCCGAAGGGGGGATGCTTCTCAGCGCCGAATCGGCTCCGCACCCCAGAGCATCGCGCGCTGCCCTCGCGATGGCCCACCCGGCCGCCACGGATTCCAGACAGCCCATCCGGCCGCACGTACACCGCGGCCCATATGGGACCAGGTGTGTGTGCCCGAGCTCGCCCGCCATGCTATTCGCGCCGCGGTGGACGCGCCCGCCTATCACGAGGCCTGCCCCGATCCCAGTGCTCACCGTCGTATAGAGAACATGTTGGCAGCCGCGGGCGGCCCCGAAGCGCGTCTCCCCAAGTGCCGCTGCATTGGCGTCGTTGTCGATCACCACCGGCAGGCCCGTGCGCCCACCGACGATCTCCCGCAAGGCGACCCCCTCCCAGCCCGAGAGATGATGGCACGTGATGACCTCCCCGGCCGAGTAGTCGACGGGCCCTCCGAAGCTTACGCCGGCCGCCGCCAGAGCTGATAGGGCAAGCCCCGCCCCGGATAGGGCCTCTTCGGAGAGGTGGAACAGCTTCTCAATGACCTGCTCGGGGGTCGGCTCGTCGCCGGTCGCCGCGATGCACTCAGCGATCACATCGCCTTCCGGCGAAACAACGCCCGCGGCGAGCTTCGTGCCGCCGATGTCGAAGGCGAGCAGCGGCGCCGACATGTCTACTTCCCAGCGACCACAGGATTCGTGAGGACCCCGATCTTCTCGATCTCCGCCTCCATAACGTCTCCCGGGCGGAGAGGGGAGATGCCGGAGGGAGTGCCCGTCGAGATAACGTCGCCGGGCTCGAGGGTCAGGTACCTGCTCAGGCGTGAGATGAGCTCGGGGATGCCGAAGATGAGATCCCTCGTGTTGCTCTTCTGACGGACTCCGCCGTTGACCCGCAGCGACAGGTCGAGACCGGCCGGCTCCGAGACTTCGTCCGGGAGGGCGATGCACGGCCCCATGGGAGCGAACGTGTCGAGGCTCTTGCTGAGGAACCAAGGTCGGGAGGCGGCCATGTCCCGAGATTGCATGTCGCGCGCTGTGACGTCGTTGAGAATGGTGTAACCCGCCACATGCGCGGCGGCGGCCCGGCGCGGGATGTTCCTGCCGCCTTTGCCAATGACTGCCGCCAGTTCGACCTCGTGATCGACCCGCCCAACTCCCTTCGGGCAGACGACAGGCTCCCCCGGCCCGACCACAGCGGTCGATGCTTTCACGAAGAAGATGGGCTCCTTCGGGGGTTCCTTTCCGGTCTCGACCGCGTGGGCCGCGTAGTTCAGACCCAAGGCTATGATTCGAGGAGGCCGCGGCAGTGGTGCCAGTAGCTGATGGCCCTCGACGCTCAGATCCTTGCTGAGCCGGTGCTCCTTGACAAAGCCACGCACCGACTCAAGGGTATCCACGGTGAAGATCTCCGCCCGCAGCATGGACAGCGCCGAGCGGCCTGCCGACGCGCCCGGCAGATCATGCGCGAGGCAGTAGAGGCCGTAAGCGCGAGTGAAATCGAGCACCAGCTCCCGCTCGAGCCATCCCACTGCCTGATAGTCGCCGACGCGGAAAGTGACAACCTTCATTCGCTGCTCCGGCCTTACTTGGCGAACTTGATGATCTCTATCCGATTCCCATCAGGGTCCCGGAAGAATGCCAGCCGTATCCCGGCCTCCGCGTCCGTCGGAGGCATGTCGAACTCCACGCCCAGCGATCTCAGGCGGTCGCACTCGGCATCCACGTCATCCACAGCAAGCGCTACATGCGGGTAGCCGACCTTGCCCTCGCCCTCGCCGGGTTCTCGCGGTCGGCCACCGCCGAATAGCTCCAACTGCGTACCGTTGAGCGACACGAAGACAATCGTCCCGCTGTGATCGGTATCGAGCCGCAGGGCCTCGCGGAATCCGAGCACGTCGGTGTAAAACTTCACGGCCCGGTCGATGTCGGATGTCACGACGGCCAGGTGGGCGATTCCGGTTATCATTGAGCACCTCCTCGTCTGTGGGACGACGGACTCATTCGATGAGCTGGCGGACCCATCCTGCCCGACTGCGGGCCCGCACCGCTGACAACGGCCCATCGCCGCTCCTGGGCAGCCGGCGATGCTGAGTGCGCCCGTGTAGAAGTCAACGGCACGCTCCACGTCGCTGGCCAGAATCGCGACATGTTCGATCCCTTTGACCACAGGATGCCTCCGGTGCCTGCCGAATCATGGGCCTCGTTTGCTCCTAGCACGGACGCGTCCTGCAGTTCCGTACGCCTGCTGGGACGAGAGGTAGAGTGAATGGCACTCAAGGCAAGCAAGACAGTGATCAGCCTGGGTGGAAAAGATCTACTCCGCCTGCAAGAGATCCTCATGGACGGAGATGGCGAAGAGGCGCTTTCGTTCCTCAACGATGTGGTGGCCGAGAAGGTACGGTGCGCCCAGACCGAAAGCCACCGGCCAGCGTTCGAGGGGGAGACGGGGGACTCGGCCGCGCACTTCCTGCAGAAAGGGGAGGGCCACCCGGAAACGGGAGATTCAGGGTAAGACAGGGGCGAGCACCACGCTCCTGTCCTCCATCAACTGGGACGGCCTGCGCAGCCGAGGCGGTTAACGGCCCGCCCTCGGCCCACCCGGAAGAATCTACCCGTGGACGTACCGGCAGCGCCCATCTTCCCTCTGCCTGCCGCAGCCGCCCCCGAGCCTTGCGCCCGGGATGAAATGCCGACAGGACATCCTTTGCTTGGCGCCACGCGCACCACACCGGCCGGCAGCTTTGTCGTAGTGGAACGGCTTGTAGTACCTTCCGCCGAAGTAGATTACCGTCGCGAGAGCCAGGACTGCCAACACCGGTATGAGTATGTTCCCCGGGATGCGCGCCACCGATGTGAGGACCCAGTAGATCAGGCCCAGCAACGCCAGTGGGCCGATGATCTTCGCGATCGTGACTATCCACGGCGGGAATAGGGGCTCGTCGTCGTGCGCTCGGCTCATCTGCGTATCTCACCTGGCGAAGGAAATCTGTCTTTCGTGACCATATTCGACCAGCCTGGGCAGGAATCCTGTTCGGGAATGCGCGCCGAGCGGCGCAACGGCCCCTGGGCAGTCCGCGGCGTGGGTCGGCAGGTCGGTCCGTTGCCAACCGCGGGGGATCACCTGCTCCCCAGGCAGCGTGGAAGGAGCTGCGCAGTCGTTGGTGAAAACAGCTCTGCCCTCATTCGCCAGCCGAGTGGCGGCGCGCTGACGGTCGCCAACGGGCCGCAGCGCCAGAGGAGGACGGTCTGCCATGCCAAGCGAAGAGACGAAGATTCTCCTGAGAGAGAGCGAGATCCCGCAGCGCTGGTACAACATCAACCCGGATCTGCCGGCGCCGCTGGCACCCCCTATCCATCCGGGCACGGGGAAGCCTTTGGGGCCCGAGGATCTTGCCCCGCTCTTCCCCATGGAGCTAATAAAGCAAGAAGTCAGCATGGACCCATACGTCGAGATCCCGGATGACATCATGCGGATCTACAAGCTCTGGCGGCCAAGCCCCCTCTACCGCGCGCATCGGTTGGAGAAGCACCTGGGAACGCCCGCCCGAATCTACTACAAGAACGAGAGCTTCAGCCCGCCGGGAAGCCACAAGCCGAACACCGCGGTCGCTCAGGCCTACTACAACAAGCAGGAGGGCGTGAGGAGGATCGCCACGGAGACCGGGGCCGGACAGTGGGGCAGCGCGCTGTCTTTCGGCTGCTGCCTGTTCGGGCTGGACTGCACCGTGTACATGGTGAAGGTCAGCTACGAGCAGAAGCCGTATCGCCGGATCCTCATGGAGACGTGGGGCGCTACCGTTCACCCCTCTCCCACGAAGCTCACCAAAGCCGGCCAGTCGATCCTCGAGAAAGACCCCGACTCTCCGGGCAGCCTCGGTATCGCGATTTCCGAGGCCGTGGAGGACGCGGCGACCCACGA
>JALGXV010000219.1 GCA_029821885.1 Candidatus Hebobacteria bacterium | reverse complement strand
ATCGGCAACTGGCGCGTGGCTCTCCTTGGCGAGGAAACGAAAGAAGGTGCGAAGGTCATGATCGTAGGCAAAGGTCGTATGGGGACTGAGGCGTCGTTCGACACGCAGGTGCGTCAGGAACTCATCGACCAACGGGTGAAGGTCCACGGTGCGGCCCTCCTCGGTGAGGTGTATTCACCTCCAAGAGGGCCGCCGTGAGCGGGGCCATTTCCGGGCTTATGTCACACTCGCTGCGCTCGATTCGGGTTGAGTGCGCCCATAACCCGAACGATAGTTAGTGGAGTGGGCCTGTAAGCCGAGTTCTGTCGCGAGCGTCCATCTATCTGGGACTGCGGTTGCCCACAGCCTCATGCGGCCAACCCGGGGCTGATGCGGCGTCGGGCCAACGCCGGCCTCCGAAGAGGGCTCGCCCTCTATTTGGCCTTGCTCCGGGCGGGGTTTGGCCAGCCGGTGTGTCTCCACACCGCTGGTGCGCTCTTACCGCACCATTTCACCCTTGCCCTTCGTCGCCAAGGCTATGAAGGGCGGTATGTTTCTGTGCCACTTTCCGTCGGGTCGCCCCGCCTGGGTGTTACCCAGCGCCCTGCCCTGTAGAGCTCGGACTTTCCTCAGCCGCCTCTCGACGACTGCGGACGCTCGGCCCACTCCGGCTCCATTCTACCACACCACCCCATTCGTGCGCGCAGGGGCCACAGGGGCTGCCGCCAGCTCTCGCCGTCTCGGTGTGCAGGAGACCAGGGGGGGGAGTAGAATGGTAGCCCGCGGAGGGCCTATTCGGCCATGGAGACCGGCCGCGAAGGGAGGTGATGAAGACCTAAGGGCGGTGACGGGATGGTGAATGCAGCCGTATGACAGCGGAGACGCTGCAATCTGGGAGGTGAACTTGCGATGATGTGGCGAACGCGCAGAGGGTTCACGCTGATTGAGCTGCTGGTGGTGATTGCGATCATCGGAATTCTGGCAGCGATGGTGTTTCCGGTCTTTGCGAGGGCGCGCGAATCAGCGCGCAAGGCGGTGTGTCTATCCAATGTGAAGAACATCGCCCTGGCCTTTCAGATGTACCTGGCGGACAACAATGACACGTTCCCACCTTGGGAGCACCGCCAGGAGGTCCACGACTACTTCTTTGTCAACCCTGGGGGCGGCGATAAGTTCGGCGCCGCCGCGGACTCGGACAGCTGCGCCAACCGAGTGAACGACGCCAACCCCTACCTGCGGTATCCGGTGATTCTCGACGAGTACATCAAGAACCGCGACGTATGGAACTGCCCGAGCGCGAAGATGGAGAGCGGCGCTGAGTTCATCAACGCCGCTGTGCCGAACTGGCTGACCTACCTGCAGATGAACGAGGGAAACTGGGGCGACGACACGCCGCTGTGCCTCATCAGCTGCTTTCCGCCCGGATGGGGCGGTCAGGTCACTGACTCCATCCTGCAGGGCAGGACCGCGCACGCCAATATCATGGACGAGGGCTGGGGCACTCAGAGCGGCACCGCCCACAAGGCCTTTGTCTCGAGCATCGGCACCAACGGGAACGGCACCCGCGGCGTCAAGCTGGTGCAAATTGAAGACGTCGTCAACTTCGTGGTCTGCGCGGACGGCGGCGCGTGGCCGGAGGAGATGAATCCGGGCCTTCTCGCCTATCCGGACCTGTGCAACGCCGAGTGCGGCAACTGCTGGTGCTCGGACTCGCCCGGCTGGATCGAGGACTGCGCCACTTCCATTCAGGGCGCCTGCCCGGAAACCTGGGACTGCTTCCTCCAGTGGCACACGTCCTCTACCATGCTGCACGACAAGACACTGCTCAACAGGGGCACGCGACACCTGGGGGGCAGCAACCTCGGCTTCGCCGACGGGCACGCCGCCTGGTGGAACGCCGACCGCTTCCTCGACAAGTGGGCCGAGGAAGCGCGGCCGGGACTGGAAGCCATGGGCCTGGAGGCCTGGGGTCCGATGTCCTGGTACGACTGCGGCAGCGGGCCGTTTGTCGAGGCGAGCGGAGGAGAGCCTACGCTTCGCTGAGACCCAGGGCGATCCTGTCTTGGACAAGGTAGTTGCTGAGTGTGGGCGGAGCGCTCCAGGAGGCGCTCCGCCCAGCTATGGTCCGTGCATCTGCGCCTCGAGCAGCATGAAGGCCACAAGAGGAGAATCGGCTGCTACAGAGCCTCTTGCATTTGAGTGACAACTCGAATGCAGGAGACTCCCCCCTGTGAGGCCCTCAGCCGTTCCTGGCAGGATCGTCCGCGTCACGCTAGTACAAGAGCATCTCTAGGTGACGAACCAGTGCGCCGCCCCTGCCGAACGAGGAGACCGCTCAATTGACACAAGAGCAACGGCCTTCTCTTAACCTCCCGCGGCCGCGAGCTGTCCTGGTTGGCTGTGCGTTGGTTGTCGCGCTCGCCTTCCTCATGCCCTACATCAACCTCAGCCTGCGGAAGTACGACTGGGCTTTTCGCCCTATCGCCACTGGCCCGATCTTCGTGCTGTTTCTCCTGATCTGGCCGGTCAACGGCCTCCTCAAGCGCGCTCGTTCGGGATGGGCGTTCACCCGATCAGAGCTCCTGCTCATTTACGCCATGACGGCGGTCTGCTCGGCGCTCCCCTACCTGGGTCTCTGGGGCAACGCGCTCTACTACTCCGTGTACCCCCTCTATGGGGCGACGCCGGCGAACCGGTATGCGGAGCTGTTCATCCCCTATCTGCCAGTATGGCTGATGGTGTCTCAGATGGAGGCCGTGCAGGGGTTCTTCCAGGGCGCGCCGACATGGTCGTGGCGGCTGTGGTTGACGCCCATCCTCGGCTGGTCCACCTTCGCCCTGAGCCTCTACCTCTTCCTGTTCTGTCTCGGTACGGTGGTCCGCCGGGACTGGATCGAGTCGGAGCGCCTTGCCTTCCCGCTGGCGGCCATTCCTGCGGAGCTTGCTGCTGAAGAGCGCCCCTCGTTGGCCAGCGCCATCTTCCGCAATCCTTACCTCTGGATCGGGTTCGCCTTCCCCGTCTGCCAGTCGCTGCTGCAGATGGCTCACGCGGTCGCGCCGGCCGTGCCGTACTCTCGGCTGTTCTTCGACCTCGGGCGATGGTTCACGAACCGCGGTGCGTGGGACTCACTCTCCGGGACATCTGCCTACATAGGATTCGACACGATCGGGATCTTCGGCCTGGTGCCCCTCGAGGTATCGCTCAGCCTGTGGGTGTTCTTCCTGCTCAACCGAGCCCAGGTCGTGACTTTTGCTGCGCTCGGATACGGCCAGGAGGGATTCGGGGCGCGCGTGTTCAACCCCGCCACGTTCATCGCCTACGAGGAGGCGGGGGCGTGCCTCATGCTTGCGCTCGTCGTGCTCTGGCGATCACGCGGGTATCTGGCGAACGCGTTCAGTTCGCTGATCGGTCGGCCTGCGCTCCCCGACCCACTGGCTCCGATGTCGCCCCGCAGCGTGGCACTCGGTCTGCTCTGCAGCGGCGTCGTCCTCGTCGCCTGGGCGACGCGTGCGGGCATGGACCTCGCCTTCTTCGCGATTCTCATGGGGGTGTTCTTCGCCTACTCGGTGGCGATGGCGCGCCTCGTCGCCGCGGGTGGCATCTATGTCCCCGATGTGACCATCGATGCGAGGAGCCTCCTCGTCGCCGCGCGCGGCGCAGCCTCCATCCCCGCGCCCACCCTTACGATGATGACCGTCCTGAGGGTCCCGTTCATCAGCCTTTTCAAGGTGGATATGCTTCACTACACACTCAATGACTTCAAGATCGGCCACTCCGCGCGCCTGCCGGGCCGGCTGCTGGCGGTCTGCATGTGGATCGCCATTGTGCTGATGATGGCGATCGTGCCGTGGGTCACGCTTCACTATGCCTATCGCGACGGAGTGCTCAAGTGCTTCGACTGGTGGCAGTACGAGTTGGGCGGGTGGGAGTTCGGGCCGCTGGTGGATGACTTGCGGGCCCCCCGGCCGGCCTCGTCCTTTCTCTGGGCGGGACTCGCGACGGGCGCCGGCGTCATGGCGCTGCTCACGTGGCTGCACAGCCGATTCATCTGGTTCGCGATCAGCCCCCTCGGCTTCTTGCTCGGAGGGACCTGGGGGATGACCCAGCGCATGTGGGCGAGCGCCTTCATCGCCTGGCTGCTGGTCTTCCTGATACGTAGGTTCGGCGGCCTGCGGCTCTACCGAACCGTCCGTCCGGCCTTCCTGGGCATGGTCATCGGCCATCTGGTGATGATGGGGCTCCGCAGCCTCATCGATCCGCTGTTCGGGATAACCATGCACCTCTCGGCCTGGGAGTAGTTGCGAGGTACGAAGGAGAAGGTAACCGGAACAGACGTGGCAGGCGTGATACCGGTTAAGTCATCACAGGAGATACCGCGCATCTTCGAGATCGACCTCCTCGTCATCGGCGGCCGGCTCGCCGGCCTGGCCGCGGCGCGTGAGGCGGCCGGGCGAGGTCCTCGCGCCGACCCCGCCGACCTAGGAGATGCTGCCGGTGGCGTCGCACAACTGGTGTACGTCATCAGATGAGTGGCATGTCGACCCACTCGAGCATGGCCTCGAGGTTTCGCTTGCCGACGTGACAGCTCCGGAATGAAGCGCTTGACGCGACAGGCAAACACAGCCGGCGGCGTTACCTGGCGCGCAGTCCTCGCGGCGTGCGCTGTCCTTGTCGTCGCCACACCGATCGCATTCTACGTCGAAGTCGCCTGGGACAAGGCCGATATGTTTGTGGGCGTCCCTTCGATGACCCCGGTGGTCTTGCTCTTCCTGCTCTCGGCCGCCACCTCCCTTCCCCTGTTTCGTCGCGTTGGGCTCGCCCGCCGGGAGCTGCTCGTCGTCTACTCGCTCGTCTTGGTCGCGGGGCCGCTCCTCAGCGCCAGAATCCTAGGCTGGTTCCTCGTGGGCACGATCCAGTACTACTACTTCTCGCGTGTCTACACTGTCTGGCAGACCACATTCATGCAACACATCCCGGCGTGGTTCGCGCCCACGGACCCTGCGGCCGCAGTGTCGTTCTTCGAGGGCGGCGCGGTGGTGCCCTGGGCCCTCTGGTGGGAGCCACTGGCCGCATGGACGGCCTTCATGGTCGCCCTCTTTGTATGTGCCCTCTGCGTCTTGGCCCTCTTCCAGCGGCAGTGGATCACGCACGAGCGGCTCAGCTTCCCGCTCGCGCAGGTGCCGCTCACGCTCGTGGGCAGCACCGGCCCCGATCAGCCCCCAGGACCAGCCAGGCTCCCCGGCTCCTGGATATTCTGGATCGGAGTGGCCGTCTCGTTCGGCCTCACAGCCCTAAACGAGCTGGCCCAGCGCTGGCCCATCATCCCGGCGATTCCCCTGGGTCCCCTCGCCCTGATCCAGGAGCAGAGAGGTGGGCCCCTCGCAGGAATGGGCGACGTCATCCTGCTTCTCTGGCCCTGGATGATCGCCATCGCCTATCTCATCCCCAAGGAGCTGTCCTTCTCGGCCTGGTTCTTCTGGTGGGT
>JALGXV010000444.1 GCA_029821885.1 Candidatus Hebobacteria bacterium | reverse complement strand
ATTGCATTCCGACTGGCGGCTTGATGGCAGGCCGGCTTCATAGGCCCCTGGCAGGCGCACAAGGCCCCACGATTTCTCCTGGCGTTCACCCAAGAAAACGGCCACCCAGAGCGACTACGCGTATGGACGGCCCGGGGAAGGCGAGACGCACTGTCCGCCGGGCCTGGGCCAGGTACAGGTGGCAGGCAGGAGGTGCAGACAAGGGAGACGCTCTCATCGTGGCCGTGCATGGCGGGCGCGGTGCGGCGCTGTGCACGGAGTCAGAGGGTGAAGGTGCTGATGGGCCGTGAAACACTCCGATGCCAAGTAGGCGCACGATGGGAAGCTGCGCGAAGGCTGTGTGTCGAGGAAGGAAGGTCCCGGAGGGCGGCCGGCGGGCTATGGCAGGACGACTAGACTGAGGCGACACATGGGGATGTGCCGGACTTGAGAGCGGTGGCGGCAACGTGACAATGCATCTTAATGAGCGGTCGAGGATTGGTGGCGCGACGCCGACCTCGTGGACTGGTGGAAGGGAGAGCGTTCAGCCTAGAGAGCAGACGGGAGCCCGGCTGGCCCCTCTCCTCAAAGGCCCGGCGGTCTTGGGGCCGCCGTGACCGAGGACAGCCCGCATCGTTCGACCCAGCTCACTGGCTGGGGGAAAGGAGACACACTGATGCGCGGGATGAGAAAGGTCGTAAGTTGTGCCTTGCCGTGGAGGGCCATTGCCTTCCTCATGCTGGGGGTGGGCATTCTCCTGCTGCCGCTTCAGGCGGCGAGTGCGGCACCCCCCTTCGACCCGAATCTGATCGAGCGGCTGGCGGCCATGGAGGAACAGCTTGCTGCTCAACAGAGCACTATCGATGATCAGGCCGCGCAGATCGCGGCTCTGACCGCGGCACTGGAGGCGGAGGCGGCCAGCCGAGAGGAGGGAGATGCTGACCTGAGCGGCGAGATCGCGTCACACACACACGACTGGTCGACTCTGGACCTGACTCCCTTCACACGCGAGCTGTTCGACCCGGAGGATCCGGAGGGCGGCTACAACGTGATCCTCACCGGAGCCAACCTCCACCTCCGCAACGGCTGGGGCCAGACGAGCTGTATGAACTACAGGTAGCCGAGACCCGCTGGGATGCGGCGACTGAGACGTGGGTGCCGTGGTCGGAGGCCGATCGCTCGGGGTCCCACAACATCGTGTTGGGGAGCGAGAACACCTATACGCACTTCGGAGGGCTGGTGGCAGGAACAGGCAATCGCATCTGCGCTCCCATGGCGTCGGTGAGCGGGGGCTACCGCAACACCGCGGGCGCCCCTTACGCCTCGGTGAGTGGAGGGATTCAGAACTTCGCGAGCGCCGAGTTCTCGTCTGTACTCGGCGGCATGATCAACACCGCGAGCGGCTACGGGGCCTCGGTGAGCGGTGGCTTCAGCAACACGGCAAGTTCGGACTGGTGTTGCGTCAGCGGCGGAGGCTTCAACACCGCGAGCGCCGACTTCTCTTGCGTGAGCGGCGGCTGGGGGCGTGTGGCAGGCGGTGACCACGACTGGGCCGCCGGCGGACTGTGGCAGGATTTCTAGGTTCGATCCCGGAGCCTCGCCCCTGAGGGTGGCCCGCGGAAGGTAGGGCGGCGGTCGTACGCCGGTGAGCGGCCGCCGCCCTCAGGCCAGCTGAGGCGCTGGCAGAAAGGACAGACGGAGATGCACGGGATGAGAAAGGTCGTAAGTTGTGCCTTGCCGTGGAGAGCCATTGCCTTCCTCACGCTGGGGGTGGGCATTCTCCTGCTGCCTCTTCAGGCGGCGAGTGCGGCGCCCCCCTTCGATCCGAACCTGATCCAGCGGCTGGCGGCCATGGAGGAGCAGGTTTCCACTCTCCAGAGCACGGTTGATGATCAGGCCGCGCAGATCGCGGCTCTGACCGCGGCACTGGAGGCGGAGACTGCCGATCGAGCGCAAGCGGACGACGCACTCCAAGGTCAGGTTGACCCCTTGGAGGCCAAGCTGGCGCCCTTCTCCACAGTGGAGCGCACCGGCGGTGGCTACGATGTCTGCCTCACCGAGGCCAACCTCCATCTCCTCAACGGCCTGGGAGCCACCAACGGGTACCCCGCGGATCCCGTCAGTATCGACCCCGCCTACACTCAGACGAACGGCCTGGGCAATCTCATCGTCGGCTACAACGAGGCCATCGGTGAACGCTGGGACGGGATCGAGGGGGAGTGGGTAGAGTGGTCGGAAGCCGACCGCGCGGGTTCCCATAACATCATCGTGGGGAGCGATAACGGCTACCCCTCGTTCGCAGGCCTGGTGGGAGGACAGGGCAACTACGTAAGCGGCCCCTACGCTTCGGTGAGCGGGGGCCAGTTCAACACGGCGAGCGCCAGCTACGCCTCGGTGAGTGGGGGCCAGTGGAGCACGGCGAGCGGCGACTGCGCCTCCGTGAGCGGGGGCTACTATAGCACGGCGAGCGCC
>JALGXV010000218.1 GCA_029821885.1 Candidatus Hebobacteria bacterium | reverse complement strand
GCTCGTCTGTCTCCATTGCGGCGCCGTCTTGCCCCTTCTCGTCGTTCTCCGCCGGCGGCCGCGTTTCGGACCAGTGTAACAGGACAGCTTCGCGAGCCGGGCGGCCTGAGCGAACAACAGGAGGAACCAGTCTCATGCAGTGTACATTTCTGCTCACTCTCCTGGTACTAGTAGCCGCGACGTTGCTGGCCCAGGAATGCTCTGGCGACATGCCAGACCTCAGCCAGGGCTGGGTGTGCCGGACGGGAGACGATGCGAGGTGGGCCGATCGCGATTTGGATGACGCGGACTGGCAGCCGATCGAGGTCGGAAAGCCGTGGGAAGAGGCCGGACTGGGAGAGTACGACGGCTTCGCTTGGTATCGTCTGCGCTTCCGAATCCCCGAGTCACTGAAGGACGATGCTGACTTCCAAACCTACAGGGCACTGAAGCTCCAACTCGGCAAGATCGATGACGTCGATCGGACATGGCTCAACGGCGAGATCATCGGCGAGACTGGTACGTTCCCGGAGAACTACGCGGGGGCCTGGACGGCTCTGCGGGAGTACCGAGTTCGAGAGGAGCTCATTCGCTGGGGCGAAGACAACGTACTGGCGGTGCGAGTCTACGATGGTGGGGGCGGGGGCGGGATGTACGAGGGGCCCTACGGGATCGGAGTTGTCTCGTGGGGAGACTTCTTCAGCATCGCCATCGATCTCGGACGTGGCGACGGCATCTTCCCTGAGGAGGACTCGTTTGAGATCAATGCCGCGCTGCAGAACGCCACGCCGAGAAGCCTGACGGGGACGCTCTGTTGGCAGGTCGCCAATGATGAAGGAGCAGTGCTGCTGGAGGCGGTCGAGGAGACCTCCGTGAAGACTGATGGCACGACCGATGGCGCGTGTGTGTTCTCCCCTGAGACGCCTGGCTTCTACCAGGTCACCTGCATCTTCACGCCCGAGTCAGGTGACGGGAAAGTCACCGAGAGTATGCTGCTGGGCTATCGACCAGAGGACATCAGGGCCCCGCTCACCAGACAGCCCGACTTCGACGCCTTCTGGGCGAACACTCTCTCGACGCTCGCCAAGATAGATCCCCAGTTCGAGATGATACGACACGCCGATGGGGACACGGATACCCACGAACTCTACACAGTGAAGATGAGGAGTCTGGGCAACATCCGGGTGGCGGGCTGGTACGAGAAGCCGAAGGCCGAGGGCACCTTCCCTGCGCTGCTGCTGCTGCCCGGGTATTCGCAGGCCATGGGGCCCACGAAGACGAGCGACCCCATCGCGGTGCTCTCCTTCAACATCCGCGGGCACGGCAACAGCCAGGAGGACGTGTCCGGGGAGCCAGCGGACTACTGGGTTCGCGGCCTGGACGACAAGGAGGCGTACTTCTACCAAGGCGCCTATGCCGACTGTGTCCGCGCAGTGGACTTCCTGGTGTCGCGGCCGGAGGTCGACGAGAGTCGCATCGCCGTCGCGGGTGGAAGCCAGGGCGGAGGGCTCAGCCTGGCGACCGCGGCGCTCGACAGACGCGTCAGCCTTTGCGCCCCTGACATCCCCTTCCTGTGCAACTGGGAGAAGTACTTCAAGGTGACGAACTGGCCAGAGCTGGACCAGTGGGTTGAAGCCGAGCCGGGCCGCTCATGGGAGTCTCTTCTCCGAACCATCAGCTACTTCGATGCGCTGAACCTGGCCGGTCGGATCACGTGTCCAGTCTTCCTGGGCCTCGGCCTCCAGGATGACGTCTGCCCCGCCGCCACGATCTTCGCCGTCTACAACCGCTTGGATGTGCCGAAGTCATACCGAGTCTACCCCAACGCGGGGCACTGGGTGGACCCCGTCCACCAGGCAGAGAAGAGAGAATGGCTGCTCCGGAATCTTGGTTCCGAGGGTGTGTCAGATGGCGATGGGACATAGCTGAGAGACCTCGGAAGGCCCAGAATGGTGTTGCGGGAGAGGACTTGCTGCAGGTTGCTGACCACCACACAGTTGTTTGTGGCGCCGAAACACCCGTTATGGGCCCAGACGGAAATTTCCCTGTATTGGACTCACAGACGCTCGACAACGACCCCCTGGATCGCCACGGCCTGCGGTAAGCCACCGGCTAGCTGGCCTATCGGCTGCCACGTCACGCCCTCGGCATGGGCCTGCTGAGGGATGACCAAGAGCAAGAGGCAGAGGGTGGCGCCCGGGAGGCTGAAGCCCAGTAGCAGGCGGTGAGCGGACATTGTCCTCGTCCCTTCCTTGTGGCCTGCGGCCACGCTACCGCGCCAGCCCAAACGCCCTCGCCACGTAGACCGCCATCTGATCGCGGGTGACGACGATCTCGGGGTGATAGAGGCCGTCGAGGTAGCCGGCCACCACGCCGTTCTCGACGCAGTACTCGATGTGCTTGTACGACCAGAAGTCGGAAGGCACATCGGGGAAGTTGCGCGGGTCGGCCGGGATGTAATCCGCCAGCGCCGCCTCCCCCGTCGGTGCAACCGATGCACGGGCAACGTAGACCGCCATCTGGTCTCGCGTCACTTCGTACTCGGGATGGTAGGTGCCGTCCGGATAGCCGGCGACGACGTTCTGGGAGGCGGCGTACTCCACATGGTCGAGCGCCCAGAACCCCTCCGGCACATCGGGGAAGGTCGGCACGCCCGTGAACTCGGGCACGTTCTCGTCACCACCGGCCAGGGCGCGGGAGATGTAGACAGCCATCTGGTCGCGGGTCACGGCATTGGCTGGCTTGTAGGTGCCGTCCCCGTAGCCTGCGACGACACCACCCGTGACACAGGCTTCTATGTGGTAGAACGCCCAAGAGCCTACTGGCACGTCCTCGAAGGTCTGTCGGTCGTGCACGAAGATGTCATTCGCACCGTTCGTGTCGCCCGCCACGAGGTTAGAGGCAAGCGAGGAGAACGCTACATAGCGCCCGTCAGCGCTGATGGAGGTCGAGTAGCTCAGGCCGTTGGCTTGCGTGCCATCGCTGGCCACGCTCACTCGCTCCGTCGTCCCCGTCTGCCGGTCGTGCACGAAGATGTCATACGCGCCGTTGGTGTCCCCGGCCACGAGGTCGGAGGCATGAGACCGAAAGGCCACCCAGCGCCCGTCACTGCTGATGGAGGTCCAGTAGCTCGAGCCGTTGGCTTCCGTGCCATCGCTGGCCATGCTCACCCGCTCCGTCGTCCCCGTCTGCCGGTCGTGCACGAAGATGTCGGACTCGTCGTTGGTGTCCCCGGCTACGAGGTTGGTGGCCTGCGACATGAAGGCCACGTAGCGCCCGTCACTGCTGATGGAGGGCGAGTAGCTCGAGCCATTGGCTTGCGTGCCCTCGCTGGCAACGCTCACCCGCTCCACCCCCCCTGTCTGCCGGTCGTGCACTGTCTCCGGCCACGAGGTTGGAGGCATGAGACTGGAAGCCCACGTAGCGCCCGTCCGCGCTGATAGAGGGCCACCAATCCTTGCCGTTGTCTTGCCCCCCATCCCCGGTCACGCTCACCCGCTCGGTCAGCCCTGTCTGCCGGTCGTGCACGAAGATATCATACGCGTCGTTGGTGTCACCGGCGACGAGGTCGGATGCCTCCGACATGAAGGATACGTAGCGCCCGTCCGCGCTGACGGAGGGCCAGCACAAGTCCGAGTAGCTGCCTCCCGGTCTGCCGGTCGTGCACGAAAATGTCATAGCCGCCATTGGTGTCATCGGCAACGAGCCCGGAGGCCTCTGATCCGAAGGTTACGTAGCGCCCGTCCGCGCTGAGAGAGGGCCAGCACCACCACGAGTAGGTGCCTTGCGTGCCATCGCTGGCCACGCTCACCCGCTCGGTCTGCCCCGTCTGTCGGTCGTGCACGAACACATCCTCACCGCCGTTGGTGTCCCCGGCCACGAGGTCGGAGGCCTCCGACCCAAAGGCCACATAGCGCCCGTCCGCGCTGAGGGAGGAGTACGAACTCCCGTTGTTGGCTTCCGTGCCATCGCTGGCCACGCTCACCCGCTCTGTGGTCCGGGCGAAGGAGATGGAAGTGAGGCCGAACACGAGAAGGAAGATAGCGTACATGCAGTAGCGAGTAGTCATCGCCGTTCCCTCCATGGACCGGATATCGGCGAGGCCTTTCCGTCAGCTCCCCAACCCGAACCCCCTCGCGATGTAGACGGCCATCTGGTCGCGAGTGACCACCACCTCAGGGTGATAGAGTCCGTCGAGGTAGCCGGCGACGACGCCGTTCTCGACACAGTACTCCACGTGTCTGTATGACCAGAACGTATCAGGAACGTCGGGGAAGTTGCGTGGATCGGCCGGGATGTAATCGGCGAGGGCGGCCTCGCCAGTCGGCGCCACCATCGCTCGAGCGACGTAGACGGCCATCTGGTCGCGCGTCACTTCGTACTCGGGATGGTAGGTGCCGTCTTCGTACCCCTCCACCACATTCTGGTCAACCGCGTACTCCACATAGTCCAGTGCCCAGGAGCCCCCGGGCACATCGGGGAAGGTGGGAGTGTCGATGAAGTCTGGCACGTGTTCATCTCCACCCGCGAGCGCGCGAGAGATGTAGACGGCCATCTGATCGCGAGTGACCGGGGTCGTGGGCTGGTAGCTACCGTCGGGATAGCCCTGAACGATCGCCCCAGTCACGCAGCTCAGGATGGCGTCGAATGCCCAGTAAGACAGTGGCACATCGCTAAACCAGATCATCAGGCGTACGATCTGACCATTCCAGGTGTCGGCCACCCAACAGGAGCCGTCTGCTGCGTTAACTGAGACAGCAAGAGGAAGCCGGAACCCTCCGCCCCGCCACAGCTCCGTGCCATCCCGTGCCAGATGGACGACCTGGCCGTTCATTGAGTCAGCTACCCAACAAGAGCCATCTGTCGGGTCCGCGGAGACGCAATCTGGATGATAGAAGCCCTCGCCCCTCCACAGCTCCGTGCCATCCTGCCCCAGATGGACTATCGTCCGGAAGGCTGCCACCCAGCAGGAGCCATCTGTCGGGTCGACCGAGACAGACCACACCTCGTGGAACTCCCCTCCACCCCACAGCTCCGTGCCGTCCTCGGCCAAGTGGACCACGGCCGAGCCGACTTGCTGTCCCAGGTCGCTGTCGAAGTATCCCCAGTCACCTACCCAACAGGAGCCATCTGTCGGATTGACAGAAAGAGAGTGGACCTCGTGGAACTGACCTCCCCGCCACAGCTCAGCGCCATCTTCGGCCAGGTGTACGGCCTCGCTGGTCCCGGCTTCCCAATCGAAGTCGGCCACCCAGCAGGAGCCATCTGTCGGGTTGACCGAGAGGGCCAGCGGCGTTCCGTCGAAGCCGAAGGTCGACGACAGCTCTGTACCGTCGGCCGCCCAGTGCGTCACAGACACTGGTCCCGCCCCCCAGCAGGAGCCGTCGGCCGGGTTGACAGACACACTGGAGACGAAGAATCGGCCCTCGTCGCTCCACAGTTCGGTCCCGTTCCTGGCGAGGTGTACCACCTCCGGTTCACGGCCGTAAGCGTCGACATATCGCGCGATGTGAGCCACCCAGCAGGAGCCATCTGTGGGGTTGACGGAGAGGGACCTCGGGTCGGCGAAACCGTCGCCCCGCCATAGCTCTCCGCCGTCGACTGCCAGGTGAACTACGTCGTTGTTCCATCCGTCTGCTATCCAGCAGGAGCCGTCGGTCGGGTCGACCGAAGCGGACGAGGGCATGGCGAAGTCCTCGCCCCGCCACAGCTCCGTGCCATCCTGTCCCAGATGGACTACCGTCCGGAAAGCCGCCACCCAACAGGAGCCGTCTGTGGGGTTCACGGACACGTCTGTCGGGTAGGTGAAGCCATCTCCCCGCCATACCTCGGTGCCGTCCTCGGACAGATGGACCACCTGGTTGTTCTCTGAGTCGGCCACCCAACAGGACCCATCTGTCGGGTTGACGGAGAGGGACTCAGGGTAGTAGAAGCCGCCGCTCCGCGAGAGCTCGGCACCGTGCTCGGACAGATGGACTACCTCGTGGTTCCACGTGTCCGCTACCCAGCACGATCCATCGGCGGAGTTTGCAGAAATGTCCGTGGGATGGTTGAAGCCGCTGCCCCGCCACAGCTCGGCGCCATCCTTGTCGAGGTGCACCACTTGGCTGTGCCCTGTGTCGGCTATCCAGCAAGAGCCATCGGTCGGATTGACCGATACAGAGCGTGCCGAGTCGAAGCCCGAGCGTCGCCACAGCTCACTCCCGTCTTCTGCAAGGACGACCACCGCGTCGTAGGTCGCATCGACCGCCCAACAGCAGCCGTCCGCAGGGCTGACCGAAATCGAACAGAGCGGCCAGATGCTGTCGGTCTGACTGAGAATGCGTCCGTCTTGAGCCACGTGCATGACACTGTGCCCGGTGGCCGCCCAGCACGAACCATCCGAGGAGTTGACCGAGACCGAGCGGGCCGTGCCGAACGGGCTCCGCCAGACCTCGATCACCTCCTCCGCGGGGACGGAGGGGGCAGAAAGACAGATGAGCAGTGGAAGTGTGAGAGCGAAGAGCAGACGATGAGGAAGCATTGTGATCATCCCTCCCCTGTCGTTTCCATCCCCGCTAGGTCCTCAGGTCCAATGCTCGCGCGATGTAGACGGCCATTTGGCCTCGGGTGATCATCTCACTCTCCTTGCGACCGCGTCCGCCTTGATCCTAACACCGGACCAGGTGGTGCTGTAGGGGCGAACGGCCCACTTCCCGGCCGTCGGGGGCCCGCTTTCATGGGACCTGGCCCGGCCGTCGAGCGGCCTCGGGCTGAGCCATAGGGGGGAGCACGAAACGGCCTGACACTGCCTCTCCGCCGGCCCGGTGTCATGAAAGCACGTAGACCACGCGCCCGGCCTCGTCGTCGCCCACAGCTAGTCGCTCCAGGTCCGCGCCCTCGGCCGAGGCCAGCAGGGAGCCGCAGTTGAAGCACCCTTCGCGGTGCACACCGTTGGGCGCGCCGCAGACCCAGCAGTCCACCATTCCCGCCAGAGAGCTGCCGCGTCCAGGAGTGCTTGCCCCTCGCCAAGCGCGATCTCTTCCTCGTTGTCGAGTTACCTCTCGCATCGCCCTGCCCTCCCTCTGTCTGCCCAGATCGATGTCCAGCTCGGAGTGGCGTCTTCTACAGACTACTCTCGCGGATTGGCGGGATAGGTCGCGCGCCGGAGCTGGCTCCATGTCGTCGGCTCCGGGAACGCCAATGGCGAGGAGGCCGCTCTGGGCCTCAGTCAGGCCGCCTCTGCCGATGGCAAGGCATTGGGGAGTACGCGGCTGGTGGGATCAGCGTGAGGAGGCAGCAAGGCCGGCGGCTGCAACGAGATCGAGGGAGCCCTCCGCTCGTGCCAGCGACATGGCGAAGGTGCCCTGTGGGCCGAGGCCGCTCTACTCGGAGCCCTCCCTCGGTATCTGCGAGCCATACATCCGGGCGGCTGGCGCCCACAGGTCTTCGTGACTGAACGATAGCGCGGGTGCGTGTGACACATGCCAAGGCCATAGACACCAACCAATCTTACGCTTGCCTGTTGCCACAAGGTAGCTGATCAGGAATTGCCTTTCAGCCTTCTGATCGCGTCCGGGGAAGCCGAACTCCGTGAGCATGACCGGAACTCTGTACTTGCCTTGGAACCTGTCAATGTGCGGAGCCACATCGTCAGCATCGTTGTCGCCCGGGTACTCGTGGAACGTGTGAACGATCTGAGGCGGAGCCAGGGCGTCAGGACTCCCGTGCTCGTCATAGTACGAAGCCCAGCTTTCCCACATCGCGCGGCCGTGCGTCCAGTCGTTTGAAGGCAGGAAGATGATGTGCCTCCGGTCAATGGCACGAATGCGCTGGATGCACTCGACCAGCTGGGCGCGCAATGTGGCAACACTGCAGATCGGCTCATTGCACAGCTCATATCCCATTACCCAGGGCTCATCCTTGTATCTGGCTGCAATAGCCTCCCATGCTCGCTTGAACCGCTCATACTCCTCTTCTCCCCAGTAGGCGGGAGTCTGCGCCTCGCCGCCACCGATCTCGCGACCGGGGTCGCCCAGGTAGTCGTGATTATCGATGATCACATAGACTCTGTTCTTCTTGCACGCCTGCACAAACGGATCGATGAAGGTCTCTATGTGATGCTCAATATCGATTCGGCTGTCAGTGTCTCCGTTGAAGTAGTTACAGTAGGCCGAGAGTCTGATGACGTTGCACCCCCGCGCCTTGCACCACGCAGCCACATCATCGTCTGGGCCATAGGTCAGCACATCCTTGCAGTGGGCGACGCCAACAGGTACGAATACCGCGTTAGGAGGTTCGGCGTGTGCCGAGGTCATGATGTGCTTGCCATCCACGTGAAGCCAGAAGTGGTCATCGCTCGCCCTGGCAGTCCCCGCCCAAGGGAGGCCAATCGCGAGAAACAGCAGTGCAGCTCGCGGTGCGGCCCCACGGAGTATCAGACATCCTATTGCAGGGGAGAAAATTCGTCGGATGCAGGACAGCCGAGCGCCCGGGTTGCCAGGAGTCTGGGCTTGCATGATAGGCGTCCTCTCCACGGCTGATTGGCAGCACACTATGGAGGTGTGAGGCCTGTGGCCCTTGTCCAGGCCCTGCGCCCTCGCGACTGCCTCACACAGGCAGCTGGCATTGGCGCTGATTGACCATCCCGAGCCCGATGCCCGATGCCCGATGTGAGCGAGCGAACGCGCTACTCGACCATACCTCCGAGACCGGCCTCTTCGTCCCAGGTCAGCATGAACTCCGCGACCTCGTTGTCGGTTATCTGGGTGAGCTCGTCTGTGGCCAGATCGTAGACCCAGACCTCGACCTGGTTCCTGTAGTAGGGGCCGTGGGGATCCCATGGGAGCGCTGCGAGGAACGCTATCTTGTCGCTGTCCGGAGACCAGACCGGATTTGCTGGTCCGACGTGTACTCGCATGTCCATTTTCCAGTTCAGGTCGGGGTCAAGCTGAAGTTGCGACTCCGTAGGGTAGCGCGCATCCAGCTCGGCCTCCACAATGAACTGCTGAACCAAGACCTCGGGGTCGCTGAAATCCTCGGTCACGAGTATGAGTTGGTTCCAGTATCCAGCCTGCCCCTCGAGCTCTCCCTCTTTCCAGAATGTGCCAACAATCATTGAACCGTCCGGCGACCAGACCCCTCCCGTAACTTGG
>JALGXV010000217.1 GCA_029821885.1 Candidatus Hebobacteria bacterium | reverse complement strand
GGCGCGACCACCCAGTCGAACCCGATCCCCATGCCCCTCACGGGCGAGACCCACATGTTGGAGGCGAACAGCGCGGTGGTGTAGCCGGCCTGCTGGAATCCCTGTTCGATGCTGAAGGCGTCGCGGGGCGGCCTCCTCTGGCGGAGCGCGCCGTGGGTGTGCGGGTACTGGGAGAGGAAGAGCGAGGCGATGGAGCCCTTCGTCTGGGTGTGCTGGCAGAAGTGCCGATCGAAGACGACTGACTCTTCCGCCAGCCGATCGATGGTGGGAGTGGTGTCCCGCGGGTAGCCGTAGCAGCCGAGGTGGTCGGCCCGCGCGGCGTCGAGCACGCAGATCACCACATTCGCGCCGGCCGCCTGCTCCCGCGCCCGCGCGAGCCCGGCCGCGCCGTCCAGTGGAGGAGTCGACGTGTGCGGGATCGGCAGCGGCGGCGGAGGGGTCCTCTCGCGCACCGCGCCCACGACAAACCACGCCGCTCCCAGCACGGCGCCGATCACAACGATCCGCGCGAGCAGGCGGCGTGTCCTGGCTGGCTCGCGGCCGCGGGGCATCATCTACACCGGAGTTCGTGCGGCCCAAGGCGCGGTCCTGCCCGGAGGCTGCGAGGTGTGCTTCCTGTGAGGGAGGGAGGCGTCGCGCGGTGAGCCCGACGAGTTCGCGATCAGTCGCGTTCGTCATGCTGCCTGCCCCGAACCCACGGCCGGTCTCGCTCGACCGCCGTCACACCAATGATCCCGATTCGGGCCGAAAGGTTGGGTCCGCTGTAGTCTGGTGTCCGAGGGACTCATGTGCAAGGGCGTCGAGTGGCGCCAGTCCGCCCCTCATCTCCTCTCTCGCCGGAAGGATGCGCAGGCCGGCCGTCAAAAGTAGCGCCACCACGCTGAACCGGGGGTAGGCGTTACACCTGCACATCATGACCCATGACCTACCCGGGAGGGAGTCAGATGGGCACGAGAGAGGTACCCGAGGGACGCGTCTTCTCAGACCTATTGGCGGAGGACAGGCTATTCGACCCTCCAGCATCCTTCCGAGAGCAGGCGAACATCAGTGACGGCGGCGCCCGGGCCGCGGCCGCAAGCGACCCGGAGGCCTTCTGGGCCGGGCTTGCGGGAGAGCTGGAATGGGATCGCCCGTGGGACCGGGTGCTGGAGTGGGAGACGCCCTATGCCAAGTGGTTTGTGGGCGGGAAGCTGAACGCCAGCGTCAACTGTGTCGACCGACATGCAAGGACGCGGCGGCGCAATCAGGCCGCTATCATATGGGAGGGGGAACTGGGGGATCGGCGGACACTCACCTACTGGGACCTCTACCGGGAGGTCAACAAGTTCGCCTCCGCGCTCAAATCTCTGGGGGTGGAGAAGGGCGACCGCGTCGCCATCTACCTGCCCATGATACCGGAGCTGGCGATCGGGATGCTGGCCTGTGCCCGCATCGGGGCGATACACTCGGTGGTGTTCGGCGGCTTCAGTGCCGAGGCGCTGCGGGACCGGATCAACGACGCCCAGGCCAAGGTGCTGATCACCGCTGACGGAGGCTACCGCCGCGGGCAGATAGTGCCTCTGAAGCACGACGCGGACTATGCTCTGCGGGAGACTCCCTGCATTGAGCATGTCGTGATTGTGCGGCGGGGGGACTTCCCCATACGCATTCACGAAGGAAGGGACCACTGGTGGCATCGGCTCGTGGACGACGTGGAGGCCAAGTGCGAGCCGGAGTCGATGGATGCCGAGGACATCCTCTACACACTCTACACCTCCGGGACGACCGGCAAGCCCAAGGGGATCATCCACACCACCGGGGGCTATCTCACCGGCGTCTGCGCCACCACCAAGTGGATCTTCGACCTGAAGGACACCGATGTCTACTGGTGCACGGCCGATATCGGCTGGGTGACGGGACACAGCTACATCGTCTACGGTCCGCTGGCCGCCGGAGCCACGGTCGTGATGTACGAGGGCGCGCCGGACTGGCCGGAGCGGGACCGCTTCTGGCAGATCGTCGAGGACTACGGAGTCACGGTGTTCTATACCGCGCCCACGGCCATCCGCGCCTTCATGAAGTGGGGGGCGGAGTACCCGGCGCGCCATGATCTCTCCTCCCTCCGGCTGCTGGGCACGGTGGGGGAGCCCATCAATCCCGAGGCCTGGATGTGGTACTACGAGCACATCGGCAAGCAGCGCTGCCCGATTGTGGATACCTGGTGGCAGACCGAGACGGGGATGATACTCATCAGCACCCTTCCCGGCGTCGACCGGATGAAGCCGAGCTATGCCGGACATCCCTTCCCGGGCATCGAGGCCGACATCCTGGATGACCAGGGCAAGCCGATCGAGGGCCAGGGGGGAGGCGGCTACCTCGCCATCACCAAGCCCTGGCCGGCCATGCTCAGAGGAATCTGGGGCGACCCCGAGCGCTACCAGCAGCAGTATTGGACCAAGTGGGATCACGACGCCTACTTCACCAGCGACGGCGCGAAGCAGGATTCGGACGGCTACTTCTGTCTGCTCGGGCGGGTGGACGATGTTCTGAATGTGTCCGGGCATCGCATCAGCACGATGGAGGTGGAGAGCGCTCTCGTCGATCACGCCAGCGTGGCCGAGGCGGCCGTGGTGGGGGTGAAGCATGAGGTCAGAGGCGAGGTGCCCGGAGCCTTCGTCACCTTGCGACAGGGACATTCGCCGGGGCCTGCACTCGAGACAGACCTGAAGCAACACGTGGTCAACAAGATCGGGGCCATTGCCCGGCCTCACCAGGTGATCTTCGCCGGCGAGCTCCCCAAGACGCGCAGCGGCAAGATCATGCGCCGTCTGCTGCGGGATATCGCCGCCGGCCGCGTGCTCGGCGACACCACCACCCTAGCCGATTCCTCCGTCGTGGAGCAGCTCAAGAAGCAGTATGAGGAAGGCGGCCAGGAAGAGTAGCCCGCTCGCACGAGCAGCTCGAACAGCGCCATCTCAGCGGTGGAGATGATCGCGCCGGCTCGCCCGCCCGGCGGCCGCTCACGACTGAAACTTGATCCACAGCCTGAACATGTCCTCGAAGAGGCGGATATCGGTGAGCGTGTCCTCGCCGGTGGAGCGGAACGGCTCGCCCGACTTCACGCACTCGATGAAGTGGCCGCGGTACACCTCCACCGCCTCGGCCACGTTGTCCAGCAGCAGCGGCGGCGAGGTCGTCTTCACCCACCCGTTCTCGAAGAAGACCTGGGTGTTCATGTCCCAGCCGAAGTGGCTGGTGTTCGCCGACTCGATGATAGCGCGGACGCCGTTGATCTCGAACACGACGACGCCGGTGTATCCATCCGGGCCCAGATCGACCGCGGTCACGCGAGCATTGTCGCCCGCGTCCAGAAACCAGCGCAGCAGGTTCACGTTGTGGGTGTACTGCTGGAGATACCAGACATAAGCGCCGCAGTGCTTCTCCGGCATCCAGTCGGGGGAGCGAGAGGGCCCCGGCTCCGGGCGCGGCTCGTCGGTGGTCTCGATCCGGCCGCGGAAGCCGGCATCCCACTGGCGGCCGCAGAAGCCGTGGTTGCGGGCGTAGAAGAGCGTGCCCATCGAGTCATCGGCGCGGAACTCGTCGATGTACTTCTTGGCGAGCTGCGCGCCCGCGTCGTAGCGCTTCATGTAAGCCACCATCAACCGGCCGCCGCCCTCCTGTCCGGCCGCCAGCATCTCCTCCCCCTCCGCCAGCGAGAGGGCCATCGGCTTTTCCATGAAGACGTGCTTGCCGGCGCGCAGCAAATCCCGGGCGATGACGGACTGCTCGCTGAAGGCGGCCGACACGCCGACGGCTTCGACCTCCGAATCCTCGGCCAGCTCCAGGTGGCTGCGGTAGAGCTTGCGGAATCCCCACTTCCACTGCACCTTCTCCCCGAGCTGCGGCCTGATCTCGGCCAGCGCCACCGGCTCCACCTCGGGGAGGCCGACGAAGTTCGGGATGTGCACCCCCTGGGCCACAAACCCACATCCCACATATCCAAATCTCACCGCCATCTCATCCTCCAGTCACCAATACTCCGCCTCCCAAGACTACCAGAGGATGCGAGCGTCACCTGCCGGGGGGAGAGGTGGAGCGGGGGGACGACCGGCGATTCGTCCCCCCGCGCCCTCCTCACTCGCGTCTGGCGTTTGCTGCCGATCGGCGGAGGCGAAGTCCCGTAGGACAGGAGTCCCCAGGCCCCAGGGGCCGGGATGGCGGCCGCCTCGGGCGGCCTAGCCACGCGCCTCCTGCCCGGCCCGCCCCACCAAGTTCGGGCGCCTCGCGTGGCCCGTCATTCAGGACAGTGCCTGATCGTAAATCCCCAGCAGCGAGCGAAGTTCGTCCTCTGCAATTGGCTGGACCCCGCCCACCTTGTTCGCGCCATGCGTGTGGGCCCAGCTAGGGAGTACGGCTGAACCAGGTGAATCGCTGGCCCCTCCGTAGGTAGTGCACGCATACGACGCCCAGAGACGGCCCTGATGCATGGCTTGCTGCAGATTGGGCGGGGGCGCGTTCGGCCGAGTCATCCGCTCCACGAGTCCCGCGCCGAAGGCATCACCCGAGCCGGTCTCATCCTTGCATACGTCTTGGAGCCTGTATGGGTAGGCTAACATACCTCCCTTTTGGCCCCGCTTCTTGCCCACGGCGCCGAGCCCGCCGAACGTGATCACGACCGACTGACACTTGGTCGAGAGACGGTCGAGCGCGTCCGCGAACCTCACCTCCGGGGGGCTCAGGCCGAGCAACGGCGCGGCAAACTCCTGGGCCTCGTGACTCGCGAGTTGAAGGCAGTCGACCTTGTCGATCATCTGTGCGAACTTGACTGTGTCACCCTTGTACTGCGCTCTCCCCGGGTTGAGCAGGACAAACCCCTTCTTTACCTTGCCCCTGAAACGCGCGATGAGCTTCCCCGTCAGCTTCCCGCCACTGTCAGTGGGTATGTGCCCCACCATGAGCGCGTCCAGCTTGTCCGCGGTGTTGATGGTCTGCTCCAGCCACGTTTCGGCGTGCTGGCCGAATCCATGGAACCCCTCGATCTTCTCGTCAATGACCGTGCGCCGGCCTCCCGGCTCGATGATCACCGTCGTCGTCGGCGTCTTCCCCCCCGAATAGCCCGGCGGGTCAGGTATCGAACCCAGTCCGCCCTTGCCCGCACAGACGCTCAGCTCCGCCTTGATCAGTTTGCTTCCCTCATCCTCTCCCATGACGAGCAGGGGCCGCACCCGCCGACCCATCGCCAACAGACGACAGGCGTAGCTCACGCCGCTGCCCCCGACCTTGAGATGGACGTCTTCGGCGGTCTGCTTCTTACCCAGGCGCAGCTCATCAGAAAGCTCAAACATCCGCTCTACGGAAGCACTCCCAACCGCGAGGATGTCTCCCATGGCCGTTCCTCCACCATCCTTAGTCAGCACGGCAGCGCCCGCACAGCCAGCCGCGCCCCCTCTCGCTGCTTAATTCTCCGGCTTCATACTGCTTACCTGCACCCAGCCCGGGCAGCCGGACCGCCCCCTCCCGTCTGACAGCAAGGGGCAGGAGCGCGTCTCCTGCCTCGGCCGTGCGTTGCTTCGGTAGCTTGCTCCCGAAGCCGCATCGCCCATGGGGCCCAGTCTGTGATAGACTTGGGCCGGTAGGACGAGGGGGCTCGGGCGCGGTGGCGCGCTCTCTCCCCAACCCACTTGGTGTCCTGGTTCTCATGCTCTGGCGAAGGCGCGAACCGCAGGCACAGACCGAAGTCGAGCCAGGCCGCTTCTTCCGCTTCTGGCGGTGGACGAAGCGCGTCGCGGCCGCGCTCGCAATCGCGCTCGCCATCGGGGTGCTCGCCGCGCCGACTGCTACGAACCGCCTTCTCGAGAAGGAGCGCGAGCGCATCCGCGCGGCCGGCGAGCCGCTCACCTGCGCCGATTTGGTGCGGATGCAGACGCTGCCGCCGGGAACGCCCAACGCGGCCGACGTCTATCAGCAGGCCTTCGACGCACTCGACTGGACCCCGGAAGAGGAGGAACTCGCGGGCCACTGGTCCGCGCAAGAACTGCCGCCCGACTGGGTTGAGTCTATGAGGCCCGTCGTCGAGAGCAACGAGCAGTACTTCGCGCTCTTGGAACGGGCCGCCGACATCGAAGCCTGCGTCTTTCCCGTGGACTGGGAGAAGAGGGCGGACGCTGAGGAGCCGCACCTGGCGCACCTGCGCAGCGCGGCCCGGATGCTGACTGCCCGCGCGCTCATCCTCGCCGCGGATGGGCGGGCCGAGGAGGCGCTGCAAGGCTGCGGGCCCATTCCCGCGATGATGCAACATCTCTCCCAAGAGCCGACGGTCGTCGGCCAGCTCGTGCGCTATGCCCTCATCTCCATCGGCATTCGAGGCGTCGAGCAGCTGTTAAGCCAGTGCGACCCGTCGGCGCAGGCCTGCCGCGAGCTGTGCGACGCGTTCGGCGAGGTCGAGTTGTCCGAGTCCTTCCGCGAAGCGGCAAAGGGAGAGCGCGCCTGGGCCCGGGAAGTCGCCTTCGACGTCGTTCGCGAAGGGCTCCCTCGCAGCGCCAACTGGGGGGTCCGCCTCGCCGAGGCCCGATTGAACATCGACGAGTGGCTTTACTTGCGGGCCATGCGCGAACAGATGCAGGCTTCCGCGCTGCCTTGGCCCGAGGCGAAGTACCGAGCGCGTGCGGCGGCCGAGCGGGCGGAGAGCATGCCGTGGCCAATCTGCGTAACCACGACCATGATGCTGCCCTACCTCGACCGCGTCGCCGAATCGTGCCGGCTCACCACCGGCCGGCTCGACGTCTGCCAGATCGGGCTCGCGCTGAGGGCCTACCAGGCCGAGCACGGCCGCTATCCGGATTCGCTGGAGGAGCTGGCGGCTGACGGGTGGGAGGTACCCCGCGACTCCTTCACCGATGAGCCCTATCGCTATCGCCGCGAGGGAGACGGCTTCATCGTCTGGGGCGCCGGGATGGACCTGGACGACGATGGCGGGAAGCCATTCAAACCGTCGTCCTCTCGAACAGCAGGCGAGGCAGATTCCGAAAAGGAGAGCGAAGCCAAGAGGGACTACGACATCGTCTTTCGGTGCAGCCGCTAACTGCCAGGGCAGGAGGCACGCCGCCCCAGGCGGCCGAGGCTCCCTGCCCAACGGAAGGGGCACAGCTCTCACAGCCTATAGCCCGTGCCTCATCCACACGTTCGGCTCGACGTAAGTTCCGAGGTTGGTGGTGGGGTCGATGGTGATGGGGAGGAGGGCGCCGGGGATGACGTAGTCGCGGGCGGTGGGGAACTGCATCCCGGTCCACTGCTCCCACTCGGCCACCGTGCCCGTGACCCGCATCGACTGGGAGCAGACTTTCACGATCTCCCCGCCCAGTCGCACGTGCACCCGAAGCCACGGGTCATAGGGCAGGCCGTCCTCCCGCTTCCACTCGATGTACTCCTCCATGGGAACGTGCGGGTGCTCGCTCTTCATCGTCGGCCGCACCGGCACGACGAGCGCGCCGAAGCCGTGGGACTTGGCGATGGCCTTCATCGCCCGCACCGCGTGGGAGCTGATGCCTTTGCCCTGGTGCGCCCGCGCGACGACGAGCTGGAGGCCGCACAGCACCGTGGGCTCCCGCCCGGCGCGGCCGTCGCGGAGGCCCTGCTCGACGGCCCAGTCCCAGCCCGTGTCAGGCAGGTCCTCGGCGCGGCCCTCCCAGGCGAGCGGGATGCTGTCACCGACGGCGACGATCTCATCCGTGCCCGGCTCCACGAGCGCGAACTGGAACTGCGGGAACTCCTCGTAGAGGGCCTCCCAGTTCTCCGCCACGGGATCGTGGAGGATGAACTCCGGCCAGACCGGCATCGTGACCGCATCCGCCCTGGATCGGAGGTCGGCGCAGTCGGCGGCGGTGATGACTTCGTAATCTGTGGATGGCATGGCGTACCGCGTCCCCCAGCGCGCGGCGGGCGAGCTAGGTGTAGGTGAAGTGGGCCGTTGCCGTGCAGTCGCGGTCGGGCCGGCCTGCACCCGCCGCCGGCCCGACGCTAGCCGCGGGCCTTGGCCTGCTCTTCCAGCAGTTCGATGATGCGGTCGTTCTGCTCCCGGATGGCGGTAATGTTCAGATACATCCACTTCGGCGGAAACGTGTCGGGCATCTTCTCGAACACTCGCTCACACACGCAGCCCATCTCCGGGCCGAAGTGCTTGGCGAGCAGCACGCCACCCACGATGATAGGCAGCCATCGAAGAGCCTTCATCTCCAACACCTCCAGTTGTCGGCCGCAGAGGGCCGGATTCCCCCTCTTCGACCGGGGCTCACTAGCAGCCGCAGCCGCCGACTCCTCCCCGCCCATCGGGCACTGAGTACCACCGCCTTCGTCACCAGACACCTCGAATCCTCGGGTGCTTCCACGCGGGTCCATCCTCATGCCAAAGGGAGTGCCGAGGATTCAGCAGACAGCGCGTCAGAGCAAGGCGGGAACGGTTCTACGGCGAAGTGATGACCTCGTATGGCTTGATCCATGGCGGGCCATCCTTCGAGGAGGAGGAGATGATGATACATCCTACCGCTGGCTTCATCGTCTACGGCGTGCACAAGGACGGTCTACAGGATCCTCTGGGGGTGCCGTTCATCGACGACCGGGTCATCTCAGAGG
>JALGXV010000216.1 GCA_029821885.1 Candidatus Hebobacteria bacterium | reverse complement strand
CTCACCCCGGTTGGCAAGCCAGCGGAGAAGCCGGATCCCCGCCCGCGCATGCCCATGGCGGAGTTCGCCTCGGCCGAGCGCTATGGGGAGGCGATGAAGTAGAGGCCGAATCTCGAACACGCAGTGGGCGACCATGGGACTGTCTGGCCTTGTCAGCCGCCTGTGAAGCCGGTCTGGGAGGGTGGGGAAAGCAGTACCCGGAGGTGCCGGATTGTCCCCAATCGCAGGAAGTCCGAGCCATGCAGGCAAGCCCGCCGGGCTGTCAGTGGCGTCTCGTCACCATCTGACATACGCAGGGTGTCCCACGGCGACTTGACATGCAGGAATGGTACCAGAAGCCGTGAGGGGATCCTCAACATCTTGCCATCGCCGGAATGCAGAAGATCCCCGTCTATGACGGCTCCTGCGGGATCGGGAAAGTTGTCTGCAATACACGAGGTCCTTCAGGTGACGGATTCCCCGCCACCGGCCGACCTGGCAATGCAGACTCGAGCGTCGTGCCACAGGTAGCTCTCGCTGCTGACGCGGAAGATATCGAACAGGATCCCTCCTCTGGGGTCGCTTCCCGCCGGCTGACGCACAATCAGGAACCCCACTGGCGGCTGTAGCGCAGCGACCACGCCGTATGCGCGCCGCACAAGGCCTAGATCGGATGGGTCATCGATGATGAAGAAGGCAACCTCAATGCCGTTCCCGCCCTCCCAGGTCAGAACGTCACCCGCTTCGCGCTGCACGCAGCCGTAGGCCTGTGCCTTGGACGCCATGCGGCTGGTCACCTCGGCACGGGGAGAATCGAACAGCTTCCCCCACTCACAGCGTTTCTCATCGGTGTCGACTTCCCTAGACCAGAAGTGCTCAAACCTGCCTGCCATCGACTCGCTCCTTCGAATGTCTGTGACCTGGGGCCCGTGTGCCGCGCGTTGTGCTCAGTGACTCCCCTTCGCCAGTCGCACGCCCCTACACGCCCGAGACGGAGCGACAGTCACTGTGTCTGGCGGCATACGGCCGGGACCCGGAACAGCATGCAAGAGCGCCCGAGACAGCGATTCCGCTCCACCATCGTCTGGCGCGCGTGGGGCTATTCGTCCAAGGCGTCCAACACAGCGGGATCGGGTGCGGAGAGGATTCTCGCGCGGTCCTCCGCAGGATCGGTCCGTCGCAGCCACAGCCGCACCGTTCCGCCCAGGTACAGGTTGTACGGCCAGGCTTTCGCTTGCCGCCATCCCCCGAGCGGCCACAGGCGCCGTCGCATTGAGCCCAGCGAATAGAACCACCGGTAGGCGTTGCGGAGCCCCTCATCCATCTTCTCGGCCGAGATCCTGCTGAACTTGCGCACCGGGTGCGCGCCGTCATAGTGCTCCCAGTTCCAGTCAGTGATGAGCTGGTGCCGGACGGCGTGCTCGAAGTCGCGGGACCCAGGCTCTGGGGTGTTGACGGAGAACTGGGCGAAGTCGAGGGCAATTGTGTCGGCGAAACGAACGGTCTCCTCGAAGATGCTTTCATCCTCCTCTTCCCCTACCCCGAAGACGAATGCGCCCAGGACCAGCACGCCGCTGTCGTGGCAGCGGGAGACCAGATCCTTGTACTCGTGAGGGTGCAGCCCCTTGGGCAGCTTCTCGCGCACGCTTTCTATGCCGATGTAGACCCCGTAGCAGCCTGAGGCGGAAAACAGTGGGATGAGATCTGGATCTTGCCACAGGTCTCTCGCCGTCAGTTCGGCCACCCACTGGCGCTGGTGACGAAGCAGGATGGCGCAGACCTTCCTCGCGTGGTCGTACGGCTTGTGGGCCAGGAAGTTGTCGTCGATAATGGTTACCAGCCCACGGCCGAGGGCGGCCACGTCGCGCTCGATCAGCTCGTAGGCGACCGGACGCATTCTGGCTCCGTAGACGCGGGTAGCTGTGCAGAAGGAGCAGTTGTACGGGCAGCCGACGCTGGTGTGCAGTACTTGGGGCAGGATGTAGTCCCGCGGCCGCATCCAGGAGAAGTCGGGGCACGGCCTCTGGAGTACCTCCGGGCGCGGCCCCTCCAGGGCGAACCGTCTCGGTTGGGGTTCGCCGTCCGGCGCGTCGGCAGCCCATGCAAGTACCTCGCGCTGGAGATCCGGCGGAGTCTCCCCGCAGACAACGGCGTCGGCGTAGCGAAGGGCCTCCTGCGGCAGGGCGGTGGGATGGATGCCACCCATCACGATGCCGATCCTGCCATTCGAGTGGCTCCTGCAATCACGAGCCTGGGCAGCCAGTTCGTAGGCGCGCGGCGCCCCGGTTGTGAGCACCGATAGGCAGAGGATATCCGGCCGCCTAAGGCCTGGGGCGTAAGGCCCGTCGGCGCTCTCGGCGTGCACGCTGGCCTGCACCGGAACACCATCGAGCGCCGCCGGCGTCTGGGCCAGCAGCAGGGCCATGGTGAGTGAGGGGATGGGGGCCTTCCTGGTACTGCCCGACTTGGGGTCAGGCAGTACGTAGTCTATGCGGATCAGGTCACGAGCCATGTCCACTGCAGAGAGCACGGGATTGGAGGCGAGCCGACGTCCGCGGTTCGCCGCCGAGCTTCGATCGCCTCTCGCGCCAGCCACGGAGGGGCACGCGCCGTGTGGAGTTCGAGTAGATGATCCCGGGCGACTGGGCCGCTTCCACCACCCCGTCTATGCTGCCTCTCCTCGTCACCTGCCCCAAGGAGGAAGGAGAATCCTCTTGATGACAGGAATACAACTGCAGCATTGGCTCCGGAGACTATCTGCTATCTTCGGCCCAGTCAGTGAGGGATGTGACCTGACAACCTAGTTTCGCAGGGGACGCAAGATGGATCTGGACAAACTGAAGCAAGCGATTATCGCTTCCGAGTTCTTCGAAGCCGAGTTTCTGGAGAGACTGAGGGAGATTGCTGAGCGGATAGATGAGACTTCCAAGAATCCGAATCCACTGAACAGAACACCGAAGAGAGCATATGACGTCTTTGAAGGACTGTTGGTAGGAGCGGGATTGGTTGAGGAGACCGAAGGGCATCTAATCTTGACCAGACAAGGTCAAGAAGCCCTCGGGAGGTGAGAACGTGTCCGCAGTGGCCCGGAGCCAATCCGTGCCTGGCACTGGGCCTCGGGGACGGTCTGCGTTTGTCACATAGCGATGGGACACCCGGTCCTTGTTAGGCACCCCTGAGACCAGCGTCCGCCCACTTCTGACTGCTCCCTAACTGACTGCAGCGTGGTCCGCAGCAGCGAAGCGCGAGCACGAATCCCACATATGCCTACGGGCAGTGAGGACCACACCCGTCGTAGGTCAGTGGACCCAGGCCCGAGGCCGACCAGCCAGATCGCCAGGGCACTCATGCCTCCAGACCGGTCTCATGACTCCCTAACGAGGACCCGCGGTCTCACCGGGCCTCGATATGGTGATGCAGCAGGACGGCCACTTCGCCGCACACGAATTCTGCCCCAGCCACCAGATGGCGAGCGCGCCCTGTGGCACCGTCTGCTGTCGGATTCTCTCCGCGACTCTCATGCCTCACCGCCCGCGCCGCGCGGCAGCAAGTACTTCCTGACCTCGTCGGCGTACTCGACCTCCGAGTTGTCCTGTGGATCGTAGCCAACCACGCGGCGTGCGTTGGCAATGCTCCAGAACGCGCGCGTGTTGTCGGAGATGCCGTAGAAGATCTGGAAGGGGACGCCGTATTCGTCCTCAATGTCCGCCGTCTCGATAGACTTCACGAAGAGCTGCTGGTGATCGCGGACGCTGATCCACGCGCCCAGTTCCCGGTGCACCCGTACGGGATCGTCAGCGAAGCGATCCAGGCCGAGATCGCGCGGCGCGCCTGGGCGCAGTTGCACCACCTTGAGCTTCCGGCCTAGCGCGCCGCAGGCGAAGAGGAAGCCCTCCGCCTCATAGCAGATCTTTGCCCAGCCGTAGTAGGTGTCCGCGCGGGCCGGCATGTCGGGCGCGACGAGTTCGAGCTGCTTCTTCCAGATCGGTTGCTCGTACCAGTCGGCCGCGTGGTTCGAGCTCACCGAGATCACGCGCGACGCGCCCGCGTCAAACGCGAGCTGGTAGGCGTTGTGCGCGAGCCGGATGTTACCCATCTCGATCTCGAACTCGTTCTGCTCGCGGCTCCAGACGTGGGCCGAGTGTACCACGACGTCGATGCCCTCGAAGTACGGCCGGCAGGCCTCCAGGTCAGCGAGGTCCGCGATAGTCACGTCCGCCACCGCGTCGCCCGCCCGCGTCGTGTCCTTCACATCCAGCAACGTTAGGTCGTAACGCTCCCTGAGAGCAGGGAGCACCTGGACGGCGATCTCGCCGGTGGCTCCCGTGACGAGAACTCTGCGCATGTCTTCCTCCCGGTCACTCGGCCGGCAGCTCCTCGCCGCGGCCGTAGGGACGTTCCTTCAGCTTCGGGCGACTCCCGTCCTGCCTATCACCACTCAACTCCCCTGAGGTGGTCAAGTGAGGCTGGAAACGCCCTGAGGAGTTCCCTTGGGAGCGGCTGGCGCCGGGGATGGCGCCCGGTGTGATTGTCAGCCACCCGTGGAAACGGTTGCCCGTGTCACCCGAGGCTGAGACCACCGGTTCTTGTCGGGCGTGCGTGAGACCGCCTTGCAGAGCGGGGCGGCTTCGCGGTGCGGCTCGCCAGCCGCAGACGTGAGACCGCCTGTTCTTGGGGGGAGTGGCTGAGACCACGGTCGACGAATCAGACAGAGCGCAGGATCTAGTGTCACACAGTTGTTTGTGGCGTCGAAACACCCGTTATGGGTCCAAGACACCAATTCCTCGATGCAGCCGCTAAGGTCTCGCGTCCGCCCGACACCCGCACGAGGTCAGATCTGGAGGTCGGGCGCGTGGAGGATGTCGGTGGGAGCCCCTTCGGCTGCGCTCGATACAGCCATGTGCCGGTCACCAGGTAACGTAGTTGTGGCGGCGGAGGAACTGGAAGTAGTCGAGCAGGGAGGTGGCGGCCGGGTCGATCCGCTTTGCGAACTCGTCTGGGGTAAGGGTGCGCGCGGCACGCAACTCTCGGGCGGCGAGATGGGCTGCCTCAGCGAGAGACCGGCGGCCGTCGCACCAGTTGAGCAGCGCGAAAAGGTCCCTCGACCAGCGAGGACTTGGCCTTCCCTCGCGTGCCTCGGGAGCGATGCGGTCGAAGGTGAGGGGACCGATGACGAGGCGGCGGGGGTGGATGGTGGCAAGGACGCCCTCGGGCTCGTGTGCGGCCGGTGTGTGTGCGGGGCGACCGGCGCGGCGGGCGAGACTGGAGGCCTCGTCTCTGCCGGCGCGACGCACAGCACGCTGAAGGGCCCTGATGTGGGGGCGGATCTGGGATCGCTGCTGCGCCGGCAGCAGTGCGAGGGTCGCGGCGACGGCTTCAGCGTGGCGCTCGGAGAGGTATGAGAGCTGGCGGAGGGCATCGTCCAGGCAGGTCTCCTGAAGGCGGTCGAGCTCAGCGATGCCGGCGGCGGCGAGGACGCTCCTGCCGCGCGCGGCGGCTAGGTGGGCGAAGTCCAAGACGCGATTCCGGTCGGCCGCGGCGATGAGGTAGAGGTAGA
>JALGXV010000215.1 GCA_029821885.1 Candidatus Hebobacteria bacterium | reverse complement strand
CTGCGGCCCTACATTCACAGCAGTCTTTCCGTCCCGACCTGACAGCCAGGTGTCGAACTTCCGAAGCGCGGCCTTGTGATTCCGCAGCGTGGCGTCTGCTTTGCCGGCTGCCCCCTGCCACAGTAGAAACTCCTCAACATACGGCACTCGCTCCATTGCTCATGCTCCTTCTTGCACGGGGAGTAGGCAAGCGCGAAGGTAGAACCTAGTGCCATCATTTCTGAGGGCGTGAGAGAGGGGAGGAGACGGTCAGAAAAGCCGCATAATCCCTGGCTTTTTCGCCTCTCATCATGGCTCCGCGGGGAGGACTCGAACCTCCAACCTAGTGGTTAACAGCCACCCGCTCTGCCAATTGAGCTACCGCGGAGCGCTCGGGATTGTATCTTACCACAGTGCGGCCGGAGGTCGCAATACGGATTGGCGCCGGCTGAGGGATGCTAGGCTGGCGCGAGCTTGCGAATCCACTTCGCCTCTATCTCACGCAGACGTAAGGACTGCTCCTCACTCAGGCATGGCTCGGAAGGCGTCGAGAGGATCTCCTCCACCCGCTCGGCGGCGCGCTCGCCAAGGCTGGAGGAGCCGGCGGCCTCCCAGTCTTCGCGGCGCTGAGGCCCGGCCATGTCGCTCTCGATGTGCTCATCGCGGAAGCGGGCCAGCGTGTGCTCGTGTGTGAGGAAGTCGCCGGACTCGGCGCAGGCCCGGATGACGTCCTCAGCGATTGCCTCCGGCGTCACCTCTATCCCTCGTTGAGCGCGGAGCATGGCGCTGGCCAGCTCGTTGTCGATGACGGCCTGCTCCGGCGAGAGCGTGACCTCCGTCTCGATCTGACCGATGCCCCAGATGATGTTGACGCCGGCCAGCGCGTGGAGCATTCCTGTGGTTGCTTTCTCCAGCACGGACTGCTCGTCACAGGCGAAGTTGTCGCTGCTTATCCACGACGCCGAAGGGAGGCCATGGTAGCGAGCGATCTCCGCCCCCGCGGCGGCGATCATGCCGTCCTGTATCTGTCCGCTCGTGGCCCGCGCGGATCGCATGTCGAGCAGGTGGGAGAAGCCCAAGTTGAACACACACGGGCGACCGGACTCCAGAACCTGCAGGATCACGATGCCCGAGAGCGCCTCCGCGTTTGCCTGGGTGAGCAGGCCCGCAAGCGTGACCGGGGCGGTCCCACCCGCGAGTGGCTCGGCGTTGACCATCATCGGCAGCCCTCGTCCCGATGTCGCGAGAAACAGGTCGAGAGCTGCATGCGCCCAGTGAAATGGGCTCACGATGGAGTAGCCGAAGCTCACGAGGGGCTGGTCGGCCAGGGGCACGCCATCGCTGAGGACCTCGGCCATCTCGATGATCGCCCGCGGGCCGTCGGAGGAGAAGATCACGGGCCGCAGGTGCTTTGTCGAGTTCTCGGCGAGGATGCGGAAGCCGACGAAGTCGCGCACCTGGGGGGGGTAGTCGCTGATGCTCGTGCCCACGACTCCGTGAACGTTACTGAGTGCATTGAGGACCCGTGTGAAATCTGCCAGGTCCCGTGACCCGATCTCTCTGCGGTCGCGACCCCTTGCGACACATAGCGCGTTGCCGCCCCAGAAGACAGTGCCGCCGTCGGCTCCTACCTGTACCGCGCCCCCGCGGCGATCCGCCAGCGTGATGTTCCGAGGGGCCGCCTCCGTCGACTGCGCGACGAGAGCGCGCGGCATCCGCACGGTGACGCCATCGGAATCGCCCTTTGCCCCGGCCTGGCAGAGCATCTGAAAGACTTCGGGGTGGTCGACCTTGACGCCCACCGATTCCAGCAGGCCAAGGCTGGCCGTGTGAATCTGCTGGATCTGAGCGGATGTGAGGAAGCTCATGGTGCTGCGCTCTCTAGCTGGCGATTGCCCCGAGAGTTCGCAGGAGAGCGCTCCAACACCTCTTCTGCGCGGTTCTGGTGGCAGTGGGAGCAGCTATCGCCGGCCGCCTCGGCGCTCCGGAGAGCGTGCGCCTTTCCTGCGCCGGGATGCGCAGGCGGATGCGTCTTGACGACAGACAAGAGTGCTGTACAATAACAAGGTGACCGTCTGCCCGGTTCACGGCAGGTAGGTTATGGTGCGTCCGGATCCCTCATCGCACCCCGGGCCACGGCCGGTGCCGCCGAAGCCGGGCCGACGACTCTTGGGCCTCTAGGGGGGCTGTACGCGTAGGACAACACGCAGCGGGAGGGAGAGGCTACATGTCCTTTTCGGCAACGCGCCTGGCGGCTCTCAAGTATCTCGCCTCGCATACAACGCCCTTCTTGCTCAACCAGGCAACGGACGATCGCGTGATCCTGCTCACGCGCATACTCGAGCGCGTGGCCCGCAGTGAGCGCCACAAGGCCCAGCTCGAGGCCTTGCGGAACATGATCGAAGACAACCACCCGGCCGCGGGGCTCGCGCGTCGCATCTTCGCGCTCCATCCGCGGGTGAGACACGGGTTCATCAACTCGCTGGGGATCAACGCGACCTGGCTGGGTGAGCAAGAGCGCAAAGCGTTTGCTGCAGAGCACGGAACGTATCCTCCGTTCCTCATCGTCATCAGTCCAACGATGAGGTGCAATCTAAGATGTCTGGGCTGCTATGCGGGCAACTACCCGCGTGATAGGGACCCGCTGTCCTTTGACGTGTTGGATCGGATCATTGCCGAAGGCAAGCAGATGGGCGTGTACTTCTACACGATCTCCGGCGGCGAGCCCTTCGTCCGTCGGGACCTGCTGGACCTGTACGAGAAGCATCACGACTGCGCGTTTCTGATCTACACCAACGGTACGTGCATAGACGACCTCGCCGTCGAACGTCTCCAGCGATGTGGCAACGTAGCGCCGGCCTTCAGCGTGGAGGGATGGAAAGAGCAGACCGATTTCCGGCGGGGGAATGGCGTCTACGACAAGATCATGGCCACCATGGACGCCATGCGCGAGGCGGGAATCCTGTTCGGGTTCTCAGGAACTGCGACGCGACTGAACGCCGACGTGTACTTCTCCGACGCCTTCTACGATGACATGATCGAGAAGGGGTGTATCTTCGGATGGTTCTTCATCTTCGTTCCCGTCGGCCAAGACAGCACCACTGACCTCATGGTGACGCCGCAGCAGCGCGACAAGCTGAGACAGGCAGTCGCGCGCATCCGGCGTACGAAGCCGATCTTCGTCGCCGACTTCTGGAACGACGGGTGCCTCACGGGCGGCTGCATGTCGGCCGGGACGCTGTACATGCACGTCAACTACCGCGGAGACATCGAGCCCTGTGTCTTCATGCACTTCGCCGAGGAGAATGTCCTGGACATCCACCAGCGCGGTGGCCATCTGTGGGACGTGTTGGAGACGCCGCTCTTCCGACATACCAGGGAGATCAACCGTAGAGACCCGAACCCACTTCGGCCCTGTCCCATCATCGACCACAACGAGTGGTTCGAAGAGGCGCTGAGCAAGAGCAACGCGCGTCCGACCCATCCAGGCGCGGAGGACATCGTGGGCCGGCTTGCGCCGCAGGTGCGGGCCTGGGCGGAGGAGTACGGCAAGCTAGCCGACCATGCCTGGTACGACAGCGGCGAATACGAGTGGGCGCAGCGTGGCGACACGCTGTGGGGTCCGGGTAATACGCACTGAGGGGAGTGGAGCGCGGGAGTCTCGCCGCGGCAGATGGACATGAACGTTCTGCTCATCTCGCCAGATCGCAGAGACGTTGTGAGGGCGCGGCAACGCGGGGCGACACGTATGAAGGCCCCGTTTCCGCCGCTGTCGCTGCTGCAGGTGGCGGCACTGACCCCTCCGGACGTCCGGGTCACGCTCGTGGACGAAGCCGTGCGGGACGTCGACCTCAGCGCGAGTCCGGATCTCGTCGGCATCACGGCCTTCACCTCGTCGGCTCCGCGCGCCTACGAGATCTCCTCTGCATTTCGTGCACGCGGCATTCCAGTGGTGCTCGGCGGCATGCACGCCTCGGCCTGTCCTGAGGAGGCCCTGCAGCACTGCGATTCCGTCGTCGTCGGTGAAGCTGAGGGCAAGTGGCAGAGGCTGCTTGCCGACGCAGAGGCCGGCCGCCTCGAACGGGCATACAGGAGCACTGACTACCCCGACCTTCGGGCGATTCCGCCGGCGCGGCGGGACCTGGTGCGTCGCCGGGACTACCTCGTGCCGGATACGGTTCAAGCGACCCGTGGCTGCGCGCACAACTGCTCGTTCTGTTCGGTCAGCACGTTCTTCGGCCGGCGCATCCGAAGCCGACCTGTGGAGAGCGTTGTCCGCGAAGTGGCCTCTCTCCCGGGTCGCTATGTAGTGTTCGTGGATGACAACATAATGACAATGCCCGGCTATGCCCGACGACTGTTCGAACGTCTGGCAGGGACGGGGAAGAAGTGGGTGGGGCAGGCATCGACGGCCGTGCTGCAAAACGCCGAACTCAGTCGCCTGGCGGCACGGAGCGGATGCCAGGCGTTCTTCGTTGGCCTGGAGACCCTCTCCGACGCGGCCCTGAAGCAGGTGAACAAGGGCTTCAACGTGGTGGAGAAGTTCCGGGGCGTCATCGGCCGCCTGCACGACGTGGGCATCGGCGTCATCGGAGCCTTCATGTTCGGCTTCGATGGCGAAGACGAGTCTGTGTTCGAGCGGACGGCCGAGTTCGCCGGCAAGGCGAAGATCGACGTGCCTCAGTACTCGATCCTGACCCCACTGCCCGGCACGCCGCTCTACGCCCAGATGGAGGCGGAGGGCCGGATAATGGACCGCGACTGGTCTCACTACGACGGCGGACACGTGGTCTTCAGGCCTCGCGGAACGACGCCCGAGAGACTCGCGAACGGACTCCGCCAGGCCCTGAGGCACAGCTACTCGTCCCTCGATATCCTCCGAAGGCTGCTCGGCATCTCCAGGCGACTGCCCACGATGGTCGCCCTGAACCTGGCCTTTCGGCGCCGCGCGCTGTCCTGGGCCTCTGCCCGGACGCCGTGAGCGATCGCGCCTCCGACTGCATCTGGGACGTACACATCTCTGTCCTCACCTCCCTCCCGCCCCCAGCACAGCCGTGCGGCAGCCGCTGGCACCGCTTGGTTGCTCGGTATTCGGTACCCGGTGCCGGAATACATGATCCGTCGTTCACATCGCCTAGCTGAGTTAGGGTGCCGTGTCTTCCAACGCCCAGGCCCGAGATGAAGTGAGCCGGTCGGCGCCGACAGATCGGTGGCCGAAGGTCGTCCTCTACGCGGCAGTGCCGGCCATCATCGCCGCGCTCCTGGCCTACTACCTGTGGCTCTCACGCCGCGTCGTCGGCGAGTACGGCTTCCCTCTCGACGATAGCTGGATACATGTTCGCTTCGCGCAGAACCTCGCGCGTGGATACGGGTTCTCCTTCAACCCCGGCCAGCTCACGAGCACGACCACGGGTCCGCTCTGGACGCTCTTGCTCGCCGCGGGATACCGCGTGACCGGGGAGTATCTGTTCACATCAGCCGCCATGAACTGGGTGCTTTGCTGGTTGACGGCACTGACCGCAGCTGCGTTGGGCCGTACGCTGCTCCCGTCTCGCCGTTTCGGCGCCGTTGTCGCGTTGGCCGTCGCCGTT
>JALGXV010000214.1 GCA_029821885.1 Candidatus Hebobacteria bacterium | reverse complement strand
GAGGCCGAGGCGAAGACCTTGAATGTCGCCCTCAACAAGATCCACGGCGAGTGGGACTTGCCGAAGTTGGGTGAGCTACTAAAGGGACTTCGAGATCTGCCTGACCTGGACGAGACTCTATCGGGCTTCGACGAAGTCGAGATGGATGATCTCCTGTCCGAACTCGAACGCCAGCAGATGCCGGCCCCATATGAGGAGAGCTTCGACGTTGCTTCCGAGATGCTGCAGGCTCACCGCGAGTCGGCGCCAACGCGTGTCAGCAAGGGGGAGACCTGGCAGCTCGGACGGCACCGGCTGTATTGCGGCGACAGTCTCGCGTCGGGAGCACTGGAGCGGCTGTGCGGCGGCAAGAAGGTCGACCTCGTGCTCACGGATCCACCCTATGGCATCGGCTACCAGTCCACGATGGCCAGACCCGGTAGGCGGAAGCGCTCGATCGCGCATGACGCCAATGACGAGTACGATCAGTTTCTCGCCAGAGCGCTTCCTGCTGCCAAGGCCGCCATGAAGCGGGGATCTGTGATGTACTGGTTCGCGGGCGGCGGTGGGGCCCAGCCCGTGCTGGCGAAGGCGATGCTGGCCATCGCTGAGCATTTCTCGCTCATTAATACTATAGTCTGGGACAGGGTTGATCCTGGACTGGGCTGGAGGTGGCGCCGATCATGGGAGGCGATCATTGAGGCATCGGTCGGGAAGCCGAGAGTCTGGCACGGCGGCACCGACCGCCGCAACGTACTCCGCTTCCCCAGAGCGATCCCGCAGCAGGATGAGCACCCCACACCCAAGCCAGTGCCACTGCTCGAGGAGTTGATTCGCGCCTCCTCCCCTTCCCGCGGTATCATCCTTGACCCTTTCGCCGGATCGGGGCCGACACCGATCGCCGCCGAGCGGACGGGACGGACCTGCTATGCGGTCGAGCTCGAGCCGCGGTACTGCGACATCACTCTTGCACGATGGGAGGCGCTGACAGGATCAGAGGCACGGCCATTCCGGGCCCAGGCCGCATAGGAAACAGCCGTTTGTGGGCCCAGAACGGCGCTTACGGCGCCGTCGACGCGGGCGAAAAGGCGTCTAGAGGGCGTCTCATTGCCATTTGACAACGACACGAACTCCCGCCGCCGGAGACCTACGTCACGCCGACGACGTGGGCAGACGCGCAGCACCCTCATCTGCCGAACACAGATCACGTGGGGCAGGAGTCCTGGCCGCCTTCGGCGGCTTCGTCTCCTGCCTCACCCATTTTCGGGCAAGAGAAACGTGTTGATGGAGCGCGGCGGGAGGCGGAGGTTCAGCCGCCCCTCTTGAACGGCGACCGGGGGCCGGGAGGCGTGGTCCTCGGTCTCCGTGGTGGCGAACCAGCGCGCCTGGGCCGGCAGGTGCGGGAAGGCCGAGAGGTCGAAGGTGAGGGCCCTGTCGGCCGCCTCTCGATTGGTGGCGACGAGCACGAGTTCGCCGTCGGGGTTGAGCGCCGCGACCACGTCGTCAGCGGACACGCTCAGGATCACAGAGCCCGGGCGGATGTATCGCGTGAAGTGCAGCAAAGCCCAGTACTGCTTCTTGAGCTCGATGTCGCCGCGCCGTGAGTAAGAGACGTGGATGGCGTGCCAGTCGGTCGGCCTGTCCAGGTTTCCGACGGCCTGCCAGTAGACCCAGCCCTGGCATTGGAGTTCGTTCAGGTCGAGGCAGATGACGCGGGCGAGCTCGAGCGCGCTGCCGAACTCGCCGTGGATTCCGTTGCCGTACTCGCTTACATAGAGCCGCTTGTCGGCCTCGCGGGCGAGGCGCATGAGGGCCGCCCGGCCATCACCGGAGTAGGTGTGGGTGTTGATCTGGGACAGGGCCTGGCGCGTCTCCGCGCCGTAGGACTGCCAGGCATCGACGGTCTCGTCGACCGAGTATTCCTCGGGAGCGCTCAGCCTCGTGGCGAGGCCCTTGCGGGCAAGGTCTTCGGCCGTCTTCGCGAGGATGATATCCTGCTTGTCGGCGCTGAAGTGGCAGCCTTCCTGGTTGTTGCGAAGCGTCCACCAGGGTGCGCTCGGCTCGTTGAGCGGACTCAACGTGTCGAACGTAACGTCGTGGCGGTCTCGATAGTGCTTGACGACCTCGGTCAGGTAGTCGGCGAAGGCGTCGTACATGTCATCGCGAAGGTTCTCCTTCGCCTGCCGCTGCTCGCCGTTTCCGGTGACACTTCCGCTGACAGTCATCCACCACGGCGGCGAATTCGAGAAGGCTTCCGTTATGGTCACGCCGCGCTCGATGCTCTCCAGCAGGACCCATCGCTGGGCCGGGTCGGCCTCCCACCGGTAGGGCCCGTCCGGGTCGGGCTTGAACCCGGGGACGGCGCGCCAGGGCCACATGAAGTCGTGGCTGGGGTTCTCGCCGCCGCCGATGTTGTAGCGCACGATGTTGAGCCCGAGCCCCTTCTCGGGATCGAAGACGAGGTCCATCAGCCGGGCCTTCGTGGCCTCGTCGCGCCATTCGCCGATGGCGTTCGCCCACCAGCACAGTGAGGTGCCCCATCCCTCGAGCGTCTGCTGACGCTGACGAGGATCGACGCGCACGGTTTCCCGGCCCGCCTCCGAGGCCTGCCCGGCCAGCGCGAAGATCGCGAGCATCCCGCAGCAGATGATGATCATCATCGCGAATGGAAGTTCCACCACACCCATTCTGTACACCTGTTGAGTTACTTCCACTTGAGTTGCTTCCACTAAGCCACGCGGCCGGCCGGTGCCGGCCGGCGGAGGTCAGCGGATGGCCGCCGGTGCGAAGGGGCGGAGCGCCGTCGGATTCGCTTCGACGCTCCGCCCGCGTCTGTCACTCGTCACTCCGGCAGGGCCGGGCGCTCCCGCGTCGCCTGGCCCACCTCGGCCGAGGTCGTGTTCCGCGCTAGAAGAGGGTCGGCATGTCGCACGTGATCATGCCGGACCACGGGCCCTGGTGCCAGATGCCCATCTCCTCCGAGTACTGGCTCCCGGGGTTCATCGTCTCGGCGAACTCGGCGATCAGCCGCTCCGAGTTGATCCAGGCCGCGTGCCCATCCAAGTAGCCGAGGTTCACGCCGCCGAGGTGGCGGGCGTAGCTCCTCTTCAGATCCGGGTTCATCAGCGGGTTGCGGCTCGGATCAGGGCCGCCATAGGCGTGCGTCTCCTCCAGGCAGGCGGCAGCATCGCTGCACCCACCCGCCTCCATGCTGGAGCCGCAGTCAACCCACTCGGCGCTGCAGCAGTCGTTGGCGCAGGCCATGTTGCAGATGTCGGGATAGGCGATGCGGGACAGGTTCGGCGCCTCATACCAGTCGGGATTGCCATCGCTGACGATCACGAACTTCACCGGATCCCGGACTTCGACCAGCTTCTTCTCCGCGTTCTCGGGATACCTGGTGTTGAAGACATAGCTCGTCACGAAGATCTTGGAGGCATCGAAGTTGCGCGCTCCGCCGATGCTGTCGTACCCCGACCCATACGGAACCCTCTGCTGCAGTATGGAGTCCGTGATGTCTCCTCCCCATCCCGGGGGAAAGACGCCGGAGAGGATGCACAGGCCGGTGCCGCCGCCCCATGATCCCTCAGTGGCCCGCAAGTAGCCCAGCCAATCCGGACCGGGGACGATGATCGACGGTCCCGCCTCAAACCTCGCGCTCGGACAGCGGTAGACATCCCGGTTCTTCACGTAGTCGTCGAGAATCACCCACGGGCGGAGATAGGGAGAGGCGCCGTGCCACACCTCCCAGCAGTCGCCGTCATAGCTCCAGCCTCCGCCGCCGGGCTCCGCGTTGAAGTAGTCCTTCACCTCCTGGCGGTGCTCGACGGGCCAGAGCGTGTCGTTGTTGTCGGCCAGGTACATCTGGATGGCGAGGGCGATGTTCTTCACGTTCGAGAGACACACCGCCTTGCGGGCCGACTCTCGCGCCCGCGCAAACACCGGGAAGACCATGGAGGCGAGAATCCCGATGATCGCGATGACGACCAGCAGCTCGATGAGGGTGAATCCTCTCTTCCTTCCGGCAGACCTGGTAATGCTCATAGGGATCTCTCCAGTCACAGCATGTGCGGCCTGAGACTTCAGGCTGGCAAAAAGGCGCGCCCGTCACCTGCACTCCGCCCACTCAGCACGATTGTTGTACCCATATGACCGACGTCGCGAGCCAACGGGCGCGCCAATCTCAGCATGATCATCGCGCCGCTCCCCCCGGGCGTCACTGGACAGGGGGATTGGAGTCCTGTAAAATGAGCCTGTGACTGTCAGCAGCGAAAACACTTTGGTGGGCCGAGATCGGGGGGAGATCCGCGCCCAGGTGTTGCCCTTCGAGGAGGTCAACGCCGCCAACCCCATCGAGGGATACGTCGCCCGTACGAACGAGCCAACGCCCCTAGCAAGCGATATGCACCACACGTTCGAGGTGGGGATCCTGCTCGCGGGGCAGGAGGAGCGGCACTTCGAGGGGCTGACGAGGACCGTCGAGGCCGGGGATGTATGGTGGGCCGCCGCCTGGGAGCCTCACGGGTGGCGGACGACGGCCCCGCCAACGGCTGAACTCGTCATTCACTTCGTTCCCGAGCTGCTCGGCGATGCCGAACTCGACGGCATCTCCTGGCTCAGCTTCTTCGCCGCCCCGCCGCACGAGCGCCCGGCGCCAACCACGCCGGACATGCGCCATCGAGTGCTCGCCCTGGGGCGCGAGCTGGCGGAGGAGTTCAGGGCGCGGCGATGGGCCTGGCGCGACCGGGCGCGGTACTCCCTGCTCAGCCTGCTGGTGACGATGGGCCGGGAGTCAGGGCTGGTGCGCGAGAACTGGCGATGGTCGGGCTCGCCCACGGGTGGGCTGGCGCGGATCATGCCCGCGGTCGAGCTCGTGCACGACGACCTCGGCCGGCGCCTGCCCCTGCGGGCGGCGGCCGGCGCGTGTGGGCTCAGCCCGTCGTGGTTCCGAGCGCTCTTCTCCACCACGATGGGTATGGCCTACAGCCGCTTCGAGCGGCGGGCGCGGCTCGCCCACGCGGCCCGGCTCCTGCTGGGAACGGAAAGATCGGTCGAAGCCATCGGCGAGCAGACCGGGTTCACCGATGGCAGCCACTTCCACCGCGCCTTCCTCAAGCACTATGGCCGCACGCCGACGGAGTTCCGCCTGCAAGGCCGCCAAATCCGCAGCCGAAAGCGGCGCAGAGCCGCAGCCGGCTAGGAGTCCGTGGCCGTACTGGCGCAGGACGGCTGGGCGCCTGTGCGTGTGTCGGGCGGCTGTGAGACCGTTCTGGTGAATCCGCGGGGCGTTGTTCCCATAGGACGAGTCGTCAGTAGTCCCCTGTGAGATGCCCAGACGATTGCCCAGTGGTCTCTGGCGAGACATGTTGCGTATGTCAGATAGCGATGGGACACCGCTGAGAGACGTCAGAATGCCCAGGCGGCTGTGCCGGAGAGCACCCGATTCAGACACCCGCGCTGGGCACCACACGAAACACCCGTTATGAGCCTAGTCGGGAAGCCCCCTGTGCCGGTCTCACGGTCGCCCAACACCCGCATCTGGCCCCAGGGGAGTTTCTAGTCTCGGCTGATGGCGAAAATGCGTGAGTCCGTCGCGTCGTATCTTAGCCATATGACGCAGGTGGCCGTGCCGTCTGTATCGTGAAAGATGCCTTGGCGAAAGTTGGGCCCCGGCTGAACTTCTTCACCATCAATAGTCAGGCGGGCAGCGGCACTGGCCTTGCGCCAATTCTTGATGACGAAACACGGGTTGTGTATGGGCGTTTCCTTGGTGCCGTGCAGCGTGAAGTAGAACGAGTCCGACAAGGCCGTGAATACATAGGCACACTGCCCCTGGTCGAAGCCATGTTTCCGCACACGTCCATTATCGGCGACGGCTGCCGGGAAACACCATGCCTTCACCCTTGGGATGAGCGCCCTGATATCCTCATTTGTGAGGCCGTACATGATCTCACTTCTGCGGTCACCACCGGCGCTCACATTGAGCTCAGCCGAACTGAACCGATCCGCCGCCGTGCAATTGCGTCCATCGGCCAGGAATTGCGAGGCGGGCCAGTGATTCCATGGCCCCGTCAGCAGCTCACTGTCATCGACGAAGTCTGCCTCGCCGAGACCCTCACCCCATTCGGGTTCCAGCCCAACAGCACGCCATGAATCACCCCACCGGCCAACCTCCCAATCCCAGTCCGTTCCCGCTTCGTCCTCGCCGCTGTCGTCGTCTACCTCCTCGACATCTTGCATCTCTGGCCGCTCCCATCCTCCCTGCCACGTCACGCCCTCCGGAAGCGGTTTGAAACCGAGGAACACCTTGTACTCTGATTTCAGATTGATGGTTTCTATAAGTGAGCCCTTTATCTCACGGTCCAAACTGCCCGTCGCCAGATCAGCATGGGCCGTCTCCCCAGCAAGATTGGCCAGGGTAACTGCCTCCTCTTGAACGTTATCCTTCGGTGTCGTGCCGGCCTGAAAGAACAACTGCACCGCCGAGAAATGTATGCTCGAAGGCGGGTCAAAGTAATGATCCGTCGCGCCGTTGCTATCGACATGGCGAATCGACGTGCCATCGGGGTAAATCGTGTAATACTCATCTGTCCACACGCCCCAGCCATTCGTGCGGTCCCAGTTCGGGTGCTTGTAGTTTGCGTCGCAACTCGCATAGCGCCAATGGACAACGACGCGAGCGTCCGTGTTCTCGATGATTCGCACATGGCCAAAGCGGCACTGGCGATCCATCATGTGTTCACAGGTACTGTTCGTACCCGTTGGTTTGTTATCCCAACGCCAATCCGTCAGCTCAATGCTCTGATCGCCCACCCACCGGTTGTTCTCCGTTACGTAACTCGCCCCGTAGGTCGTCCCACGCCAGAACACCACGCTCGTGGGCATGTCATCGAACTTCACCACGATGTCCGGCCAAGGGCTCGTCCGCCACATGTTGTCCCATAGATCGTGGTACTTCAGCTTCGTGTA
>JALGXV010000213.1 GCA_029821885.1 Candidatus Hebobacteria bacterium | reverse complement strand
GGGTCGCGCTCGCGTAGCCGGTCGGCTGTTCGTTTGACAGCCTCCCACATCACCTTCGCCGTCGGATCGGATACCTTCTCGAGCAGTCCTGGGATCTGATCGCTTGCGAAGAACAGGTACGGGTGCGGGCCGGGGGCGGTCGGCTGGGGCTTCGACTTGCGATATGCAGTGCCTATCCCCGCGGCGTGGAGTTCGTAGCGCGCCTCCCGGGGTGCGACATCGAAGCGGACGACACGTCGCCCGCCCTCTATCGCGGTTTCGCACGCGATCGTGCTGCCGTCCGGGCCGATGGCCGAGGCGCTGGCCGTGCCCGACGGCAGATCGGCCTCGAGTGTCAACGGCTGCGAGTAGAGCTTGGGGTCAGTACCACAGCCCAGCCAGACCGCAAGCGAGTCGTCATCGAGCGCCCGAGTGAACACTGCGGCGCTGTCGCGCTCGCGCTCATACTGGTGAACCCGGCTCATCCCGGCGCACCAGAGGTCGGCAGCGCGCGACTGCACGATGTCGAGGATCGCCTCGAAGGACTCCGGACTGACAGGCAGCGTGCCCGGGCCGATTGAGTGGAAGTAGGGCTGCGCCCACGCGCCGTCGGCGATCGCGCGATCGAGCTGCTCGGCGAATGCAGGGATGCTGAACCAGTCATACTCCTCGCAGCACGACATCGGCCGGTGTGATCGGTTCTGGTTCCCCGGGGCGTCAAGGTCGTGCAGCCCGTACTTCGCCTCGAAGAACTCGAATGGCTTCCGCTGAAGCCACTGTGTCGCGCCCCCGCGCTGGAACACCAGGAGCTCAGGCTCGGGCTGCACGTCCCGGATGATCCGCGCCGCTTCGCCGATCTGGCGCTCGGCCTCCTCGTCGGTCTCTGCGCCGCGGTGGTTGAGGGAGTGGTCGTCGAGCTCGTGCCCTTGCTGGACGGCCGCGCGCCATGCCGCCTCGTTCCGTTTGAACTCCGGTTCGCCCGGGCTAACTAGGAATGTCCCCGCGAGGCCCCGCTCGTTCAGCATGGGAATGGCAAGGTCGATGTGTGTCTGGTCCGAATCGTCGAATCGGATGCTGATGGCGGCCCGCTTGCCGCCGTACCACCGACAGATCCTCACAGGCTCCTCTCCTTCCGCAGATCCTTCGGCCGCCCAGCACGCCGGCGAGGCGACCACACCCAAGAGCACGACCACCACCCCGGCGGCCGCCCGCGTTGCTGCTGCGCTCCATCGCCCTGTGGACGAAGGCCCGCACGTTTCGCTCAGGAGGTGTGTAGGCCGGCCATGAATCACGGTAGGCCCTTCCCTTCGGCGGACCCGGCGCCGCTCAGCGCCGACCGCGCGATCATTCCCGGCGAGGCCGGCAAGCGCGATGCGCCGTGGCGGCCAAACCACTGCTACAGCCGCCTGCTCATCTCTACGTGCGTTCGGATGGCGCGATAGCCGACGCGCTGGTAGTAGTGGCGTTGGCGTTCGCCGGTCTGCGCGAACCAGCCGAATCGAAGGCCTTCCTCTGCCATTCTCTCCAGCAGGTGGTAGAGCATGAGGGTCCCGATCCGCTTCCCGCGGAAATCGGCCCTCACGCCGAAGGGGCCGGTGCGCTCGGCGTGGTGCCCGTAGCGCCGTTGGCAGTAGCCGATCACCTCGGTCCCCCGCCGCGCGATCACCATCTCGCGGTGGTCGTCACCGCGCCGCAGCTTCTCTATCAACAGCGAGAGCCAGGTGGGGAAGCACTCCTCTAGGAACGCGAGCGTGGGCAGGAGGTAGTCCCGGCTGAAGCACTCCACGACGATGCCTTCTCGGCCGAGCGTCTGCTCAGTCTCCGCGGCCTCCGGCGGCCTGCGGAAGCCATGGAGGTCGATCCCCATGCCGAAGCTCTGACCCTCCACCTCGAAGCCGTGGCGCACGAAGAACTCCTGCGCGCCCGGGTAGGCTTGCGTATCCACGCCGCTCAGCACGTAGTTGGGCGCGTAGTTGCCGAGGACGACTCTCCTCACGCCTTTTGCTCTGAGGAACTCGAGCGCCTCTTGCAGGAGCTCACTCCCGATACCTTGACGGCGGTGGGCCTCTTCCACGAAGAGCGCGAACACCCATCCTACCTCTCGGTCGCGTTCGAATTCGGACTCGAACCCCCACGGCAACGGGGTGCGCCGTGTCAGGGCATACGCGAACCCAATCATGCTGCTGCCCAGTTCGGCGACGCGGCAACCGGTGGGGTCGAAGTTAGGGTCGAGCAGAACATTCTCCTCGAAGATCTCCCGCGTGATCGGGTCGGCCCGAAGGCAGCGGTCCCACAGAGCAACGACGTCCCGCGCGTCGAAGGGATCATATGCCCGCATTCGCAGGTTCATCGGCGCTCGCCCCATCAGTCCAGGTACGCCTGCGCCGTCTTCCACACCTCCACGGAGCGCATCAGCGCGGCGGCGCGCCCGCAGCGCGCTTCTGTGCCCCGGATGGAAGCAAGGGATTCGTAATACTGGCGATACGGGAAGGAGACTACCTCGCCGCGGAAGAGCGCGTACTTGCCCGCAGCTTCCAGCCACCTGTCATAGCTCTCCGATATGTCGATGTAGAGCTCTGGCCGAAAGCCCTGGGGGTCCTCCCAGTTCTCCGGGAAGAAGACGTGGCTAACGCTATGGGGCGGGAGTGCACGCCGACAGGAAGTCGCGCGGGCGAGCGCCATGCCGCTTATCACAAGGTGATGAGAGAGCACGTGGTCGCGGTGAAAGCTGCCTCGCCAGTGGGTGAGCACGATGCGAGGTCGCAGTTCGCGGATGAGGTCGCACACCTCCAGCTCAGCCTCGGGAGTGGCCGCAAGCGCCGCGTCGACATGGGACAGCCAGCGCACTTCGGCCCCCAGTGCCTCTGCGGCCTGCCGGCACTCCACCTTCTTCTGTTCGGCGTAGTCGGCCGGCGACATCTCTGGGTGGCCGGCTTCACCCAGCGTGAGGTGTACGATCGCCACCCGGTCTCCTCGCTGCGCGTGCTTGGCGAGCACCCCGCCGCAGGAGAACTCCACGTCGGCCGCATGCGCGCCGAAGGCCGCAATGTCACATGGTTTCTCCGACATCCTTGTCTCCTCGTCAATCCGCGATCCGCCGGGTAGTTCGGTTCCCGGCCGAGGTGTCCTCCCTCCTGCCAGGGGGGAGCGTGGGTGCCGATGTTGAAGAGACCGGCGGCAGCTAGACAGTGCGAGGAGAGGCGCCCATGGGGAAGTGCGTGGTGCGGATAGCTGGGCAGCCGGTACGCGCGGCGACGCACGCCATCGCGGTCCCGCAGGTGGCGACAGTACAGGAGCGGCACGCGGCGGGCGAGCTATGTGCGCACCTTGCACAGATCACCGGAGAGACGCTTCCGGTCTGTGTGGAGCGAGAGGTCGCAGACCGGGTGCCAATCGTGGTGGGAAAGTGCGATCTCCTGGCCCTGCTGGGCATCTCCGTGAACTTTGCGGCGTTGGGCGAGGAGGGTATCCACCTCCAAAGCAAGGGGCCGGCCCTCGCCCTGGCCGGCAACCGGCGAGGTGTGCTCTATGCGGTCTCCACCTTGCTGGAGGCGAAGGTGCTGGTCGCGCGCTGGAGAAGGCACTAAAATGCCGTGCGGCCGCACAGCTCACTGGGCTATCCGCCACCCGCACCGGAGGCCATTTGGGCTCGGCTCCAGCCCCTCGAGCCGAGGCCGTTGGTCGCGGGGGGAGGGCTAACATAGCGTGTGGTAACGTCGAGGGGGCAGGTCAAGCGTGAGGCTGATGATCAGGGTGGCTCAGGTATTGCTCGCCGTTGTGCTGCTCGCAACGCTGGCATACCTGATCCGCGGCGGTCGAATCGTGGGGCGTCCAGTCGCTCTCGCACCGAGCTCTCGAGACGCCGACGCTCTCCGAGAGGCCATGCGGCACGCGAGCGTTGTCCTTCTGGTGCTCGACGCAGCGCGCGCGGACCACATCGGCTGCTATGGCTACCCTCGCGCTACCACACCCAACATCGACCGGCTTGCACGGGAGTCCGTCGTCTTCAGACAGCACTTCTGCCAGTTCACACGCACCAAGGAGTCCACGGCATCCCTTTTCACCTCGCAGTACCCGGACACTCATCTGGCCTATGAGAAAAGGGCCCTCAGGGACTCGGCATTCACGATGGCAAAAGGGCTCGGTCAAGCCGGCTTCAGGAGTGCTCTCTTCAGTTCAAATGCCAATGCATCGCCTGCGATAGGGCTGGGGGACTACTTCGAGGAGAAGTACTACCATCTTCACATGCGGGAGATCATGCAGGATGATGAGACAGCTTCTTCTCCCGAGCCCTGTCTCAGGCTTTTCGGCAGATGGCTTGGAGCCCATTCTCGGGAGCGGTTCTTCGCCTATGTACATCTGATGCCTCCGCACCTGCCGTACGATCAGCCGAAGGAGATCACAGCGCTCTTCAGTGCCGACGATCCACCCGGCTTCGACCCGGCGAAGTACCGACCCGGGCAGTACGACTTCCCGATACCCGCTGAGTGGGCACCGACAACGCCGCTGGCGGAGCCGCCAGAATACTCCATTCGTGAGTGGATCAACCTATACGACGCCAATCTGCGCTATGGCGACTGGGCAGTCAGTGAGGTAGAGCGGCTACTCAAAGATGCCGGCGTATTGGAGAGCACACTTCTCATCATCACGTCCGACCACGGTGAGGCATTTGGAGAGCACGGATTCGTCTGGCACGGGCCGCCCATCCATGACGAAGGGACGCACATTCCCCTTCTGATGAGGTTCCCCGGAGGCACGGTGCGACGCCATGTCGACGGGCTGACAGAGACCGTCGATCTGCTGCCCACGGTGTTCGATGCGCTTCGGTTGCCATATCCTGAGGACGAGGTCCAGGGGCACTCGCTACTCGAACTGATAGTTGGAACAGCGGACGAAGTGCGTGACTACGCGTTCATCCACGCTCCGGCACACACGGGAAAGTACATGGTCCGAGGTGAGGACTATGCTCTCCTCCTGTGGGGGCACGGCAAGTGGCGAACCCTGTATGACATTGCAGATAACCCTGACCAGACAAGGAACGTGCTCGGGGAAAGGCCAGACGTCGAGCGGCGCCTTGTGGCAGCGTTCCGGCAGTTCGCACGCGCCCAGGCAGTTCCTCCTATGCACTTCCTCGATCCGAATCTGAAGAAGGCAAGCCTGCCTCCTTCTCGCGAGATACATCTCGCGCCCGATGCCAGGAGAGAGCTGCAAGCTCTCGGATACCTGCGATAGGTGGGGCCGTCGGTCGTTGTCAACCATGCGTGAGACCGGTGCAGAGGGCATCCCGTCTGGGCCTGTAACGGGTGTTTCGGCGCCACAAACAACTGTGTGATTCCTAGCGCGGGCGTCTGCATTCCCTCGGCACTGTCGCATCGCGACGTAGCAGGGACGGGGCGCTCCTACGGGCCCTCGACATAGGCAAATGGTCCCAAACACCGACACGTGCGACCACACGCCGCCGCGGGCTGCCGATCGCGGCGTCACGCCTCTGCTCTGGGCGGCACACCTGGTGGGAGCGACCGATCTCCGTTCTTCGCAGCGCTTCTCGGAAAGGGTCACTTGTATGGAGCGGATCAGATTCACACTTGTCGGCGGCCTGTCCGCCGACCACCTGGGGCTCGTGCATGAGGCCGTCCTACGCATCTTGAGTGGGATCGGCCTGGCGTGTGAGCACCCGCAGACAGTGGAGGCGGTAAGAGCCGGCGGAGGCGTGAGGTACGAAGGTGGGCGGCTCAAGTTCTCGTCGGACCTCGTGAACGCCACCATCGAGCAGATGCGAAGAGCCGGCCGGCAGTTACCAACGGGGGGAGAGCTGCGGGTCACCGGACCATGGACATGCTACAACGTGATCGACATGCGCTCGGGGGAAGTGCGCGGCTCGACCGCGGCAGACGCGGTCGAGATGCTCAAGTTGGTGGCCAGCTACTACCAGTCTGGCACGCCCCCGGTCTTCCCCTGCGAGCTCGACTCTCGTCTCCAGGTTCTCTGGTTGGAGAAGACCTGCTGCGAGTTGGCACCCGGCTTCGGTGGCGGCGTCGTGGCTCTCGATCCGGAGACGATCCGCTGGATCGGCGAGCTACGAGCGGCCGCGGGGAAGCCCTACCACTTGCACCTGCAGTTTGTTATCAGCCCCTTGCGGCTCGATCGGATCGCGCTCGACCTGTTCTGGCGCTTCCGAGACAACCCGCAGGTGAAGCCGGGGCCAAGCGCATCGCCTATCCCAGTGGCCGGGCTCAGCGCTCCGGCCTTCGCTCCCGGTCTACTTGCTCAGGGCGTCGCGGAGCAGCTGGGCGGGATCATCGTGGCGCAGCGCTTATGTCTGGCCGGCTCAGAGACGGTGCTGGGCCTCGCCGAGCTGGACTACGGGGATATGCGCTACCTCACCACCGCGCACAGTCTCCCGGAGACCTTGATGGTCGCGCTGCTACAGCAGGACATAGTCGAGTACTTCTCCGGCTATCGCCCTACCGGTATGTTCCTATGCACGAATGCAAAGCGAGCTGATAGCTTCGCGGCGGCTGACCGGATGGCCTACCTCCTGTTGCTGGGACTGGCTGGTTTCCGGGACTTCAGTTTCGGAGCCGGTCAGCTGTCGATGGACGAGATCTTCAGCCCGGCGCAGTTTATCATCGATCGCGAGATCTGCCGCTATGTTGGACACATCCTGGCCGGCGCGCAGTGGCAGGGAGACAGCGACACTATCGTGCGCGCTGTCGCTGAGGGGGTGGCGAACGGTAACTTCCTCTCACACGAGAGCACGCTAGCCAGCTGCCGGGAGTGGTTTGACTCAGCGGTCTTCCGGCGCGACAACGCGGACCAATGGCGGGCGGCCGGCGGGAAGTCCGTCGAGCAGGCTGCGCTGGAGGAGGCAGCAGCTGCGATCGAGTCCTTCGTCCCACCCGCGAGTGCGACCTACGGGCGAGACCTAGGAAGTGTGTTCACGGAAGCCTGCAGGGCGTTGGGGATCGACCTGCGATCCCAGCCGTTGCCGCACCTCTGACCGGGCCAGCT
>JALGXV010000212.1 GCA_029821885.1 Candidatus Hebobacteria bacterium | reverse complement strand
CTGCTCGTCACTCTGACGAAGCTGGGATTCGTCGGGATCGAGGTGCTCCAGAAGAATGCCTGGCGCACCGTCGACGAGGTGAACTTCGACACGGTGACAGTGCGAGCGCGCAAGCCAGCGGCGGGATCGCCAGTCGTCTACGAGTATCCCGGCCCCTTCCGCTCCGTCACTCTGGACTCGGGGCAGGAGCTGGCGCGGGGAGTTCCGGCCGAGGTTGATTCCAGCCTCCTCGCGGCGGCCGATGGCGATGGCCGGATTGGCGGCACAGCTTCCATCTCGCTGACTGCGCCGCAAACCCACCTCCAGGACTGCATGGTGTGTGGCTCGCCCTTGGTCTACCTTGCCGAAGAGGCCGAGCTGAAATGCTACTACTGCAGAGAGACGAAGGCCGCCAACGCTCACTGCGAGGCCGGCCACTTCGTCTGCGACGGGTGCCACGCGCGGGATCACGTGGGCTTCATCAGGACCCTCTGCCGCAACACGGAGGACGTCGATCCGATAGCCATCTTCTCGGAGATGCGGCGTTCGCATCTGTTCCCGCTGCACGGGCCGGAACACCACGCGCTGGTGCCGGCCGCTTTTCTCACGGCCTACCGGAACCAGTTTGGCGAGCCGCCGATGGGGCGAGTGGAGGCTGCGATTCAGCGGGGGGCAAATCTGCCCGGGGGGACCTGCGCCTATTGGGGGGGGTGCGCGGCGGCATTGGGCATCGGGGTCGCCTATGCAGCGATCCTGCGGGCCACCCCGCTCTCGCACGAGGAGCGCGGGACTGTACAGACAGTCGTCAGCACTATTCTTTCGATGCTGGGGAAGTTCGATACCCCGCGCTGCTGCCGGCGGGAGAGCTACCTGGCGCTGCGCGTCGGCTGCGAGCTTTCCCGCAGCTACCTTCCTCACGCCCTCGACTGCGGCCCCCTGCCGCCGTGTGACCAGATGGCGCTCAACCGCGAGTGCCTGGGCGCGGGCTGCCCATTGCACCCGGCCAATGGAGATCGGCCGCGGCACCTCTAGTCGAGCCGGTCCGGCGCTTCGCCGGACGGGTAGATCGCTGAGTCGTCGAAACGCGGTGCCCCCTCACCCTGGAGGTCATGGCAGAACGCGGGCGGCGGCTTCGGCCCTCCCTGCCTGACGAGCCACCACGGCGGCCGCCCAAGATCGAGCTGGCCGATGTAGTACGCGAGGAGAAGTGCCAGGGCCGCGGCGATGACCGACCATCGCACCACCGGCCGCCCCCAGCTGTGCATCTTGCTCGCGCTCCAGCCGGCCAGCTCCCAGGCGGCCAGGCCCACCAGCACGGCAGTGCCGAGGTGGGGCAGGTAGCGGTAGTGCTTGAAGGCCGGATTCCAGTAGAGGTTGTGGACCGGCAGGAAGAGAGCGACCTGCCACACGATGCCCAGTGCCAGGAGCCGCGGCCGTCGGCGAACCAACACGACCAGCCCGGCCCAGAAGGCCAGTTGCTCGCCAAGCAGCACCGGGAGATCGCGAGAGAAGAGCAGGTGGAGGCCTTGCGTGAGCCACACCGTGCCGAGCTCATAGGGACGTGGGGTGAGCAGATCGCGAAAGAGCCAAACGAGGCCGACGGAGAGAGGCCGAAGCTGTGGCGCGTTCTGCTCGAGGTACTGGTCCATGGGCCACGCCTTCAGTCGGAGCCACACATAGGGCAGCAGGAGCACGCATACCACGCCGACGGCGAGGAGGCGCTGCGGCAGCGTGCGTCTGCTCGGAAACAGCAGGGCGGCCGCCAGCATGATGATCGGCGCAGTTACCCCCGGTTCCTTTGCCAGCGCGGACAAGATGACGCAGGCTGCCGCCCCGGCGAGATTCGCCGGGGGCCTGCCCGCTAGCCATCGAAGGAAGAAGTAGAACGCGGCCAGCAGGAGGACCCCGCACAGGAGGTCCTGCCGACCATTGATCCATACGACCGCCATCTTGCCGGGTGGGAACACGGCCGCCACTGTTCCCGAGAGCCGGGCCGCCCAGACCGGCGCCCCCGCCAAGACCATCACGGTCGCCAGCAACAACGAGCAGGCGAAGTGCAGCAGCACATTGCCCAGGTGGAAGGTCCACGGCCGTGGCCCCCCGATCAGGTAGTTCGCCAACAACGACAGCCGCGTCAGCGGGCGATACTCGAAGTGCGTATAGGCCCAGCACCCTCGCGTGAACCACTCGCCCACGTCTTCTGGGGAGTGATGGAGCGCGGCCTGGGTGATGTGATAGAAGTCATCGGGGTTGCCGAGGTCGAGCCCGGCGAACAACGAGGGAAACCAGACGATCAAGGTAAGCGCCAGCAGCAGAATCGGGTAGCCGCGCCGCGCTCGCTCGGGCTCCTCGAGAAGCGACCTCGTGAGGCCCTCGATTCCCGCGACGATTCGGCAGAGTCGCTCGCGCATCGTACTGAACTTGCCCCGGCCCCATGTCTTCGGCTCGGCCGGCTACCTCACCTTGACCTCGCTCCCGCCCCAGGACCAGCGTCGAGCCACAGCGAATTGCTCACACATGAAAGCCTGGTTCCTCACGGGCCCCCGCGCCCTCGAGCTCCGCGAGATCCCCGAGCCCCACCCGGGCCCAGGCGAGGCTCTCGTCCGCGTGCGCGCGGTGGGCATCTGCGGGTCGGACGCTGAGTGCTATTCGGGAAAGCATCCGCTTCCGAACTACCCGCGGCTGCCAGGGCATGAGTTTTCGGGCGAGATCGCCTCGGTCGGGCCGGCCTGGTCGGGGCCTGCTGTGGGAACGCGCGTCGCCGTCGATCCCGCACTCTCGTGTGGCGAGTGCTACGCGTGCCGGGCGGGCCGACACAACTGCTGTGTGAACGTGTCGATCGCGGGGGTGCACCGGCCGGGGGCGATGGCCGAGTACGCTCTCTGCCGCGCGTCTCAGTTGTACCCGATCCCAGACGATATGACCTTCGAGACGGCCGCGGTCGTGGAGACCCTCAGCATCGGCGCGCAGGCCATCCGGCGCGGGGACGCCAATCGGGGAGATAGAGTCGTCATCCTCGGAGCCGGGCCGGTCGGTCTATGCAGCCTGATTATGGCTCGGAAGGCAGGCGCGTCGGTCCTCGTCGCCGAGCCGCTTGCCTGGCGACGCGAGCTTGCCGCCGAGCTCGGGGCGGGGATGGTGGTAGACCCGGAAGCAGACTCAGTGGCCGAGCCCGTTCGCGATTTCACGGACGGCCATGGCGCGCACGTCGTGGTCGATGCCACAGGTGAGATCGCGGGAGCTGAGACCGCGCTCGCCATCCTCGGCGCGGCCGGACGGGTCGTCATCATGACCATTGTGGATGAGCCGATGCAGGTGAGGCCCTGGCAACTTGTGCGCCAGGAGCTGACGATATTGGGGTCGCGCCTGTCGCTGGCCGATTTCGGCGAGCTGGTCACAATGGCGGCTTCGGGCGAAGCGCCGCTGGAGAAGCTGGTAACACACCGCTATTCCTTCGCCGAGGCAGACCAGGCCTTCGAGGCGGCCTGCCGCCGGCCGGAGGGGCTGGTGAAGGCAGTCGTGTTGCCGCAGTCGTAGAGGGCGCGGCTGCTGTGCATAGAAGCTCCGAATCGAGACAAGACACGTCGAGTGGAGGTCGGAGAATGGATTGGGGACTGCAGAATCGGCTCTCGCGGATCATCCAACCCGAAGACGGACACACCGTCATGTTGGCCGTGGATCACGGGTACTTCCTCGGTCCCATAAGTAAACTGGAGCGCCCGCGCGAGGTCATCGAGCCTCTTCTCCCCTACACGGATGCGGTGATGCCGACACGAGGCGTGGTGCGGAACTGCATCGATCCCAACGCCAATGTCCCCGTCGTTCTCCGCGTCTCCGGCGGCAACAGTGTCATCGGCGAGGATCTGTCTCGCGAGGGCATCACCACCGGCATCGAGGAGGCGATTCGCATCAACGCCTCCGCGATGGCGCTCTCGATCTACGTCGGCGCCAAGCACGAGCACCAGACGCTTCTCAACTTTGCCCACCTCGTCGATGAGGGCCAGCGCTACGGAATCCCGTGCCTCGCCGTGACCGCGGTGGGCAAGGAGCTGGCGAAGCGCGATGCTCGCTACCTCGGCCTGGCCTGTCGCATCGCGGCCGAGCTCGGCGCGCACTTCGTGAAGACGTACTACTGCGAGGAATTCGAGAAGGTCGTGGATGGCTGTCCGGTCCCGCTCGTCATCGCCGGCGGGCCGAAGCTGGAGACCGTATACGACGCCTTCCGTATTGCCGCGGACGCAATAGCGCAGGGCGCCATTGGCGTGGACATGGGCCGGAACATCTGGCAGTCCGAGCACCCCGTCGCCGCCATCCGCGCCGTCCGGGCCATCGTGCACGAGGGCGCAACCGCCGACCAGGCCGGGAAGCTCTTCGACGACATCAAGACCGGCAAAGCCTAAGTCACTCAGGGACGGTCCTCTGGCCATGCGCGTCGCCATGTACTACCGCAATAGCGACGTCCGCCTCGAGGAGATGCCCGCGCCGGGGATCGGCCCCGGCGAGGTGCTCGTCAAGGCGATGGCGTGTGGTATCTGCGGCAGCGATGTCATGGAGTGGTATCGCATCAAGCGTGCACCCCTGGTCCTCGGCCACGAGATGGCCGGCGAGATCGCCGAGGTCGGCGATGGGGTCGAGCGCTACGCGGCCGGGGACCGCGTCTTCGCCAGCCACCACATCCCCTGCAACACCTGCCATGCCTGCCTCACCGGCCACCACACGGCGTGTGAGACACTGCACACCACCAACTACGCCCCGGGCGGCTTCGCCGAGTATGTTCGCATCCCCGCGCTCAACGTGGACCGCGGCCTCTTTCTCCTCCCCGGCGACATGGACTACGACACCGCCACCTTCATCGAGCCCGTGGCCTGTGTCGTCCGCGGGCTCCGAGCGGTGGCCGCGCCGCCGGGCACCAGCTACCTCGTGCTCGGCAGCGGCATCTCCGGGCTCCTCAACATCGCGGCCGCCCGCGCCTTCGCTGCCGGCCGCATCTTCGCCACCGATGTGAATGTCCGTCGCCTCGACCTCGCCCGTCAGTTCGGCGCGACCGACGCATTCGACGCCTCCGATGACATTCCGGAGCGCCTCCGCGCCGCGAACGGCAGCCGCCTCGCCGACTGTGTCATCGTCTCCACCGGCGCGGCGGAGGCCGCCGCCCAGGCGCTCGCCTGTGTTGCCCCCGGTGGGACCGTGCTCTACTTCGCCGTCCCTACGGGAGACATCAGCGTCCCCATCAATGACTTCTGGCGCAATGACATCACCATCCGCACCACCTATGGCAACTCGCCCGGCGATGCAGAACAGGCGATTGCGCTGCTGGCGGCCGGCTACATTCCGGTCGAGCAGATGATCACCCACCGCCTGCCCCTGGCCGAGACGGAGAAGGGCTTCGGGCTGGTGGCGGAGGGACGGGAGTCACTGAAGGTTGTCATCCACCCGCAGGAGTGATGAGTCCGCCACGGCCAAGCCGACCGCAGCTGCCTCGGCCTGGCGCCTGAGGGGAGGGCAGCTCCAGGCCGACGAGGCCGCCGTCATCGTCGAGGAGCCGCTCGAGATCTTCGTGGACGGCGCCCCTTATGCCGTCGTCATGCGGACGCCTGGGGATGACATCGCGCTGGCCGCCGGCTTCTGTCTG
>JALGXV010000443.1 GCA_029821885.1 Candidatus Hebobacteria bacterium | reverse complement strand
GCCCGTCTTTGTCCGAGCACATGTCGGACAAGGAAGCGCGCTTCTCGCACGTGCGCGTTCTGGAGAACACAGATGCACGGGTGGTGGTGCACTGGCGATACGCGGTAGCCGACCTTTTCTACGACCTCTGCCGACCAACGGACTTCGTGGATGAGTACCACACGATCTACCCTGATGGTGTCCTCATTCGCCATGTGGTCCACTGGACCGGAGTCGTGGACTACCAGGACATGCAGGTCTTCTCCAATCCGGGCCTGACCCCCCTGGATGTGGTGAACCTGCAGGCGCTGTCCGTTGCGGACATCGACGGTCGCACGGCCGACTTAACCTGGTCTCTGCCCAATGGGGTGCCCTCCCTGCCCTTCGAAGCATCTATGGAGATGCTCAACTTCCGGTCCAGGTGGAAGATCTTCGCCGGGTTCCAGGGGGCAGGCCCCGGGCCTTGGGGCGAACACGAGCAGTCTCCCAGTTCGGCCGATCCGTTTGCCGGTCCGTGGAACCATTGGCCGGTGAGTCGGATGGTCTCAGATGGCCGGTTCGCCGTCGACGGCGATGGCCGCGTGAATCACTTCGCCCTCGCGGCGAGCAATGCGGCACATCTGGGCACCGGTTCCTCTCTCTACGGCTTCTCGGAACACGACACTTCGACTCAGGATGTTTCCGCCGTGATTCCTATCGTCAACTCGTGGCGGCACAGCCCAACGGTGAGTTCGGTGACGGGCGGGACCAGTCATGGCTACAATATCGATCAGCGCGAGTACAACTTCACCCTGAGCGGCTCATCACTGTCCTTCAGTCTCGATGGTTCAGACGACCATCCCATCATGAACCCTTGCTTCGTCATCAGGAGGTGGGGCAGCAATCAACGGGCACGACTCCAGGTGGACAGCAACACGATCGCTCCCGGACGCAACTTCCGGGAGGGAGTCATCCGTGATACCGACGGAACACAGACATTGGTGGTCTTCGTCAACCACTACGCCACCTCGGCAACCGAGTTCGAGATTCAGCGGCTGAGTGAGTAGACTGAGGGGCCGCTGTGATGGCCACATCGTCGTGGGATGTCACGTACGCTCGACATACGCATCATGTGCACACGCTAGTCAGCTGGCTCAGGCCGGTTGTACGTCATCGGATCAGCCGATAGGTGCCGGGCTTCACTATCAGTGATCCCCCCTGCACCTTCACGGGGGTGCGCCCGTCGCCTTCGAGCCGCTCGACCCGCGCCTCGGCCCAGTCAGCGGCTGTTCCAGCGTGCCAGCCATCTCGGCGAGGCCGCCGAAGAGCCAGCGACGCTCCTCATCCCCGTCCTCGATTGTCGCCCTGCCGCGTGGGAAACGTTCGACGTCCGGCCAGATCCGCAGCGTCGCAGCATCGCCCTCGACCTTCAGGTCCACTACGCCGGTTCCTTCGTAGTCGAAGTAGGGACAGGATCCGACCGACATGATGTCTCCTGGACTCTCGGGGACGAGCAAGGGCCGCCAGTCGGTTGGACCGGTCTGCATGTAGGCATCGTCTGCTGCCAGAAGCGACATGTTGCGCTCGAAACTCACTGCTGCCGGGGCGAAGACCTGGTTGTCCTCTGGCAGATCGAAGTGGCTGCCGCGGGGCAGACGGCGGAAGACCTCTGCGCCTATCAGGAAGCTCACGATCTTCTCCGGCGTATGCCAGAGGTTCAGATAGAAGATGGGCCAGTCCCAGTTGACGTGAGCCGTTGCTCTCGGGTCGTACTGAAACTGGCTGGCGACCTGAACGCCCAGCCGCCGAAAGTGCATGGCTATAGCAGGATACATGTTCGCCTGTCTGAGCATCCCTGGGGCATCAAACTCGTAGACGAGCCGAGCCTTGGCCTGGAGCCGCGGGTCCAGCGGCGAGCGATCGGCTAACTCTCCGAGCAGGTTGCGGTCGTCCTGGATCCCGTGCAGCCCACCCGCATACGTCGAAAGTGTGACCGCGTCACAGCGGCTGTCAGAAACGGCCTGGACGACATCCGAATCCGTGACATTGACGTTGTTGGATATGAGATAGGCGATCGGCTGCTTGGCACCGGTGCTCCTC